>CAYFVU010000040.1:5994-28970 GCA_964346645.1 uncultured Spirochaetaceae bacterium
TACCCCCAGGACGAAGAGACTCTCGACCCTGGAGAGGAGGCGCCCGAAGAGGAAACGGAAGGTGCAGAGCCGGAAGAAGAGCCGGAAGAAGAGCCGGAAGAAGAGCCGGAAGAAGAGCCGGAAGAGCCCGGCACGGAAGAAGAGGAAGTACCGGAGGAAGGAGAGGAGGCTGAGGGCCTTCTCGCATACCTCGAAGGGCTGACCACCTATCTTCCTGAAGAGACCCGCATGTCCTACGAAGAGAGCGAGATGAAACTCAAGATGAAGGCGCTGCAGAGCAGGCTGCAGGGACACGGGGGGCTCAAGTCGGTCGTGGAAAAACTCCGCAAGGATAACGACAGGAGGAGAGAGAACGACCGCCGGGAATCTCAGGACAGAAGATCGGAGGAAGACCGGAGGACCAATAAGGATCGTAGAGACGGACAGGACCGAAGAGACGACGTAGACCGCAGGAGCTTCGAAGACCGCAGATCCGCCACCGACAGGAGAAGCGAAGAGGACCAGGGCGGACCTCAGCTCACCCCTGACACACTCGAACAGACCTTCTCTTATTTAAAAAACCTCTCCTCTTATCTTCCTGATCAAGAGACGGGACTTGCGTTGGACAATAAAATGAGAGATATTTTAAGTAAGCTGAAACGAGGGTCTTGATGTTGAATATAAACAGGTCGTGTAATGGAGCGTGAACAAAACCTACAGACCGTCGCCCGCTACATTCAGAAGATGCCGAGCCTCCCGACCTCGGTAGCAAAGGTAATGGAGCTGGCCAACGATCCCAAGGTCTCGCCTGCAGACCTCAACCACGTAATCAGCCTCGATCCCGTCCTCATGGGCAAGGTGATGAAGCTGATCAACTCCGCCTACTACGGACTCAACCAGAAGGTCACCAGTCTCGTTCGAGCCATCATCATGCTCGGGATCAACACGGTCAAGAATCTCGCCCTTTCTACCGCGATTCTCGGCACCCTCGGCAAAGATTCCCACTTCCAGGCCCTCAATATGAGCGGCTTCTGGCGCCACTCCCTCTGTGTAGGAGTGACCTCCAAGATAATTGCCGAGAAGATCGGCATCGTGCCGAAGGAGCGGGAGGGCTTCTTCGTGGCGGGACTCCTGCACGACCTCGGAAAGATCCCCATGAACAACACCCTCACCGATCTCTACGTAGAGGCGGTGGGTCTGTCCGACAGGGAGAACTTGTCACTCCACCGCTGCGAGTACCGGAGCTTCGGTTTTACCCACGCGGAAGCGGGTAAGCTCATCTCCAAGGTCTGGAGGCTCGGCGACGAGATCCACGACGCCCTTACCTACCACCACAACTACGAGAACTACGACGGAGAACACACTTCCATCGTCTACGCCGTCACCGTGGCGAACTACTTTGCAAATATCATGGAGATCGGCTTCTCCGGGAACCGCTACCCGGAGCCCGTCTCCGACGACGTCTTCGAGTATCTCGGCATCACCATGGAGTGGCTCGAGGATCTCGAGGACGACGTGAACAGCGAGATAGAGAAGGCCCGCATTTTTCTCAAGCTTGCGGATTAGGCGGAAAGAGAGGAGCACAGTATGAAAATACGACCATGGGGAGTACGCGGCTCCATACCCTGTCCGGGACCCGAGACGGTCCATTACGGCGGCAACACCACATGCATAGAGCTCAGATACGGAGCGGATGACAGCCTCATCATCATAGACGCCGGCTCGGGCATACGAAAGCTCGGCGAATACATCGCAAAGAACGATCTGCCGAAGGGCCCGCTCAAGACCAAGATGTTCTTCTCCCACACCCACTGGGACCACATCATGGGCTTCCCCTTCTTCATCCCCATCTTTGTTCCCGGCACCGAGATCGAAATCTACGGCCCCGTAACCTACGAGGACGAGGGGCTCGAGGAGATTATCGGCGGACAGCTGCGCTACCGCTACTTTCCCGTAAAGCACAGCGAGCTCTCTGCCGACCTGCGCTACCATCCGCTGCGTGAACGCAGTCTCGATCTCGGCGACGGCATGCACCTGACCACAAAGTACCTCAACCATCCCATCCTCTGCCTCGGCTACCGCTTCGAGTACGAGGGTAAGGTCTTCTGCACCGCCTACGACACCGAACCCTTCAGGAACGTCTTCCCCACCGATCCCTCCGACCCGAGCTATGACGAGGAGGCCGCAGTGGAGGGGGAGGCCGCGGCGAAGGAGGAGAACGAGAAGATTCTCCGCTTCTTTCAGGGGGCGGATCTGCTGATCCACGACACCCAGTACACTCAGCACGAGTACGAGACCTCCCGCATCGGCTGGGGCCACACCCCCTACGAATACGCGATCAACGCCGCCCACAAGGCGGGAGTCAAGAAGCTCCTTCTCTTCCACCACGACCCGAACCGCAACGACGAGGAGCTCGGAGAGCTGCTCGAGACCTACCGCTCCCGCATCACCGGCAAGAGCAACATGGAGATCGAGGTCGCCCGCGAGGGGGTAGTATGGGAGGTCTGAAATCCGCTATCATCGGCTGAGCATGTCTTTCGAAGCCGATTATTCCCCTCACACAGCAAAACGGAGCAGCCGCAGAGACGAAAGCACCGGCTCCAAGATCGGTGAGTTCGTTTCGGACCCCGTGTTCCTCCGTCTCCCCGAAGCTACGAAGGACTTTATCACGCAGAAGGCCGAAGAGCTCCGCCTCTCGTTTCAGGATCTGCGCGGACTCATCGACATGGCGGCGGACTTCGAGATGTGGCAGCTGCCCGGCCTGAGCGAGCTCTGGGACGAGAGCGGGACGGAAAAACTGACGGGCAAGGTGCGCCGCCGCCGCATTCTCGACCGGCTGATCGCGCGCCGGCGGGAGGAGAAGGAACGGGGACCGGATTACGGGGCATTGGATGGCGGGCCTGCGCCGACCGAGCCCATACGCTACGAATACCTCGATGAGGAGGCGGCGATCCTCGGCACCTGTCCGGTGGCCGGAGAGAAGACGCGCTGCTGCAACCTGCAGACCCTCGACGCGGTGCAGCAGTGCGGTTTCGCCTGCAGCTACTGCGCCATTCAGTCATTCTACGGAGAGGGAAAGGTCTTCTTCTTCGATGACCTCGAGGCGAAGCTGCGGAAGCTCTCCGAGAGCCTCGATCCCGACGAGATCCACCACATAGGTACCGGCCAGTCCTCGGACAGCCTAATGTGGGGAAACAGGGGCGGCCTCCTCGATTCCCTCCTCGCCTTCGCCGGAGAGAATCCGAACGTCATTCTCGAGCTCAAATCCAAATCGGCTCTCACCGAGCCGCTGCTCTCCCGCAGCGTGCCGCAGAACGTTCTCGCGACCTGGTCGCTCAATCCCGACGAGGTGATCCGAAACGAGGAGCACCTGACGGCGAGCCTGGATGCGCGGATCGCCTCCGCCCGCCGGGCCGCCGATGCGGGAATCCTCGTCGGCTTCCACTTTCACCCCATCATCCGTTTCGCCGGCTGGCGTGGGCGCTACGGGGAGATCTACCGCCGGCTCCAGAATGAGTTCGCCCCCGAGGAGGTCGCGCTCGTCTCATTCGGCACCCTGACCTACGCCAAACCGGTGGTCCGCCTCATCCGCAGACAGAACATCAAGAGCGGCGTGCTCAAGATGCCCTTCGAGCAGATCGCCGGGAAGCTCTCCTATCCCTTCGAGCTGAAGAGGGAGCTCTTCTCACACGCATTCGGCAGTTTTTCGCAGGAGTGGCGCAGGCAGGTCTTCTTCTATCTCTGCATGGAGGATCCGCGGCTGTGGGAGCCGGTCTTCGGCTACTCCTACACCACGAATGCCGAGTTCGAGGATGCGATGAAGAGCTCCTACATGCGCAAGATCCGCTCTACTCCTTCACCGAGCCGGCGAGCAGCCCCCGGATGAAGTATCGGCCGAGAAAGATGTAGATAATCAGCACCGGCAGAGCCGCCAGAAAGGAGCCGGCCATCGGCAGGTTCCAGCTCACCGCCTGTCCTCCCGCCAGCTGCGCCAACCCTACGGTTACCGGCTGAGAGTTCTGCTTCGTCAGCGTAACTCCCCAGAGGAACTCGTTCCAGACCTGGGTGGTCTGCCAGATGCCCACCACGACGAATCCCGGAACCGAGAGCGGCAGGAAGAGCCGGGAGTAGAGGGCGAAGAAACCGGTACCGTCGAGACGGGCCGACTCGATTATAGAGTTGGGAATCTGGTCGTAGAAGTTCCGGAAGATCAGCGTGGTAATGGGAATACCGTAGACCACGTGGGCAAGGATGAGCCCGCTGAGCTTCCCGTAGAGCCCCATGTTCCTCAGCACCTCGAAGAGGGGGATGAGGATGATCTGGTAGGGGATGAACATCCCGAACAGAAAGAGGGTAAAGAGCACTTCGCTGCCGGGAAACTTGTTCTTCGAGAAGACGAAGCCGTTGATCGAGCCGACGAGGGCCGACAGGACGGTCGCCGTTATGGTGAGCACGACGCTGTTCTGCAGACTCGGCAGCAGCAGTTCGAGGGCTTCACTGAAGCTCCTCCAATTGAGCGAGGAGGGCAGGTTCCAGGCGGTCGAGAGACCTATCTCGGACGGGTGTTTGAGGGCGGTTACTAAGGCCATGTAGATCGGCACGAGAAAGATTGCAAGCATGATCGCGAGCAGGATGTAGATGACCGGGTGTATTCTTCGCAGTGTTCGCTGTGACATGACTACCTCCTCGACCTGTAGGATTGGATCAGATACGGGATAATGAAGAGGGCCGCCATGAGAAAGAGGACCACGGAGATTCCCGCCCCTACGGCGAAGTTATTCGATCTGAAGGTGATCAGATACATCAAAACCGAAGGATGCCCTGTACTCGAATTGTCTGCTCCGGCCATGGCAAAGATGAGGGCGAAGAGCTTGAGCGAGATGTGCGAGAGGATGATGACGGCGCTGAGAGTGATCGGCCACATATTCGGAATGGCTATTCGAAAGTAGTAGCCGAAATCCGTTGCCCCGTCCATCTTCGCCGACTCGTAGAGACTCATCGGGAGTCCCCGAAGCCCCGCCAGGTAGAGGGCCATGGTGTAGCCGGAGTACTGCCACACCGCCGCGATGATCACGCCGATCGTCGCAAGGCTGAAGCCGTGTATCTCCGCTACCGGAAGTATCGGCGGATGCAGCCGGTGGAGCACGAGCATATAGAGAATCGCCAGAATGGCGATCGAAGCCGTCCACAACAGGAGGCGGCTCTTGTGCCGCTTCCAGGCCCGGTAGGCGACAAAGCCGAAGATGATGAAGAGGATGACCGCCACGATCTGCAGCACATTCTGCCAGTTGAATCGCATCACCATCCTGCGGCTCGAGAGCCAGAGGAACTCGGCCCGTTCGAAGCCGAACCAGGTCGGTATGAGATTTACACCCCCCTTCGGTGAGAAGACCCAACGCCAGATGGTACCGGTGACGATGAACGAAAGGGCCATCGGAAAGAGGAATGTAGTCCTGAGATAATTTTCCGCCTTCGGCCCCTTGTCCAGCAACACGGCAAGAAAGAGCCCCACCACGAGTGTGCCGAGTACGAGAAAGAGGGAGTAGAAAATCGCATTTACCAGCCCCTGTCGAAACCGTTCGTGGATAAATCCGGTAAAGAGCTCCTTGTAATTCTCGAGCCCGACAAAGTTCTTGACCGGATTCTCCATGAGACCCGCACCGGCTCCCCAATCGGTCATGCTGACGTAGACGGAGTTGCCGATGAATCCGTAGACGAAGATCCCCACCAGGATAATCGACGGAAGAAGCACCAACAGAGAGAAAATCATGTTCTTCTTTGATTCAACCATACTTCCCCTTATAGAAGGGCGGGCGCCGGAGCGAGTGTCTGCCCCGACGTCCGCCGACTTCTTTACGTATACGGCGTTCTTACTTGCTCATGATGCCGTTCTGAATCGCAATCGCCTGAGCCGCGTTTGCAGCCTGCTCGGGATTCCGGTTCTTCAGGAACATCTCCATTACGGTGGCGAAATCACCCATGAAGCCCTCGTTTGCAACGGCGCCGTGCGCCAGGCTACCGACGATCCTGTTGTCCGCAAAGTCCTCCGCAGCGGACTGCTGATAGACTTTGTACTTGCTCAGATCGCTGTCGGTGCGGGCGGAAATGGAACCCTTGATCGGGTTGAAGATGTCTTGCCCCTCTTTAGATCCGCAGACCTTGAGCCATGCGAGAGAGGCGGCCTTGTTCTTTACACCCATCGGAAAACCGAAGCTGTCGGCGAGGAACATGAAGGCGCCTTCGGTGTCCGGGGAGGCGGCCCACATGTAGTCGGTCTTCGGCTCGAGGCCCAGGGTGGTCCTCATATAGCCCTCGGCCCAGTCACCCATGATGTTGAAGGCGGCGTCGCCCTCGACGACCATGTCGGTGGCCTGCTGCCAGGAGAGGGATGCGTAGTCCTCGTTGGTATAGTCGAGGATCTTATCCATGGTTGCCCAAACTTCGACCGCCTCGTCGCTGGTCCAGTCGAGCTCTCCGTTCCAGAGGGCGTCGTACTTGTCCGCACCTAGCACGCCGAGCGCAACCGATTCCCAGAGGTGGTTGACGGTCCAGTTGGTGGCCAGCGCGAGCGGGACAACTCCCTGAGACTCGAGCTCGTCTGCGATATCGAGGAACTCATCCCAGCTGGTGGGAGCCTCCATGCCCCATTCCTCGAGGTTGGAGGGGGAGTACCACATCACGTTTGAGCGGTGCACGTTCACCGGAACCGACCAGATGCCCTCTTCGGTACCGATGAGGTTGATCAGGTCCTGCGGAAACACGTCCATCCATCCCTGCTCCTCGAAGAGTGGGGTGAGGTCCAGCATTCTTCCCGCGGCTACCCAGGTACCGATGAGCTCTTGGCCCGCGTGAACCTGGAAAGAGTCGGGGGGATCTCCGCCGAGCATCCTGGTCTTGAGCACGGCCTTTGCGTTTACACCGGAACCTCCGGTAACGGTGGCGTTGATGACCTCGACCTGGGGATTTCTCTCGTTGTAGAGATCGATCAGCGCCTCGAGGGCGGGACCTTCGTCGCCGGCCCACCAGGAGAAGATCTCCAGCTTGCCGGAGGGCTGTCCGTAGTCGAGCTTTACTTGGGGTACTTCCGATACGTCGGCTCCCATTTTTTCGCCTTCGGCGCCGCCGTCCTGCTGGCCGCCCGCAAAGAGCGTGCCTACTGAGAAGACGAGACCGAAGATCAGTGCGATCGCGCACAGAGTTTTGAATTTACTCATCTCTTTTTAATTCCTCCTTTGGATTTCTTGAAATGAAGTAGGTAAATTCTACCCCGGACTCTTCCGGGCGTCATCAGGAGAGTTTTGCACTGTTCTTTCGGTCCTTTTCTTTTTTTCAACCGACCGGCGGAGGCTGAGAGCTAACTTACTTATCTTTACTTCATTCCAGTCCAGATATCACGAGTAGTCCGTCGGCGCCAGACCGGATATTTTCTTGAAAATACGACTGAAGTAGTTCGGATCGTGATACCCGACGAGTCTGCTTATCTCCTTTATGGAGTACTTTCCCCCTCTCAGCAGCTCCTTAGCCCTCTCCATGCGCACGTTGGTGAGATAGTCGACGAAGGTGATGGAGCCGTACCTCGAGAAGAGACGGCTTAAATACGAGGGGGTGATCCTGAGTTCCTCCGCCACCTCGGAGAGCTGTAGAGGCCGTTCGTAATTGGCGTCGATGTATTCGTGAGCTCTTCTCAGCACTCCCGGCAACTCCTCGTTTTCACGCTCCTCCACCTTCTCGAAGAGCCTCTCGCCCCAGGAGTAGAGCTGTGGAAGAAGCTCATCCCCACCCTCTGCAAAAACGAATCGCTCGGGGAGACCCGTCTCCACTCCCCTCTCGGCCTCTATCCGCGCCGCCGCAACGCTCAGCCCCGCGCTGCACGACTTCGGCTCGTGCCCATATCTCCGTACAAACTCTTGCGCCGCTGCGTGAAAAGCACGTCTCTCCCTCTTTCTCAGATGAGACATGAGCTCCTTCTCGAGATCACGCCTGGTACGGAAGAGTAACTGATCAGGGGATTCCTCACCATGTCTTTCGCTCCTCACCTGCATGAAAGAACTGCGGAGCCCGGCCAAATCCGTAGCCTCCCCCCTCAGGTAGCGCATACCGCTCATGTCGATGCCGCTGCTCTCGAGCATTCCGAAGAGTTTCTCCTGCGAAGGGGCCTCCCGCCTACCCTCGGTGGCCGGAAAGAAGAGGAGGATCTCTCCATGTCCGGAGGCACATATGCAGGGAAATTTGTACTTGATCCGTTCGGCAATGTGCATCTGAAGAGAGGAGTCGCCCCCTTCGCCGGCCTCCCTCAGCACCGCTACAGCGCCGAAAGAGAGGTCGATACCAGAGACCGCAGCGAAGAAATGTGCGAAGGGCTGCAGATCGCCCCCGTAGGCGAGGGTCCTGAAGAAGAGTTCCTCCATCGAAGGTATGAGCCGCTCCACCATTTCGAGCGTTTTGAGCTCCCTTCCATCGGATTTCGGTTTTCTCTCCAGGCGCCGCACCGCCGAATCTACGGCCCCTATGAGCTTTGTCCTCGAGAAGGGCTTGAGGATGTAGTCGTGCACCCCGAGCTCGAAAGCGGTCTGCGCGATGTCGAAGCGTTCATATGCGGTCGTAAGAATCGGCAGCACTCCCGGATTGCGCTGCTTGATCTCGCGGATGGCCTCGAGACCGTCTATACCGGGCATCCGTACGTCTATCAACACGATATCGGGCTTCACCTCCTCGGCCTTCTCTATGGCCTCTCTCCCCGATTTCGCGGTTCCGGCGATCTCTATTTCGGGTCGATATTTTTCGATCATGAACGAAATGCTCTCGATAACGGGATCCTCGTCGTCTACGATGAGTACTCTATACATCACTTTCGCCTCGTTGCTCCATATCTCCCCTGTGCCCGAGCCGTATACGCACCTCCGTTCCTTCCCCGGAGGCAGAGACGATACTGACTACCTCCGGATTGTTAAAGAAGAGGCGCAGGCGGAGCACCACGTTCCGCAATCCTATCCCGCTTTGGGAGGAGAAGTCTTCTTCTGAATAACTGATCGGCCTGAGAACCTCCGCCGCATTGCGGGCGGACATGCCGACTCCATCGTCCTTCACGCTTACAATGCGCCTCCCCCCTTCTTGGAATCCTCGCACCTCGATGCTGCCTCCTCCCTCGGTGTCGCTGAAGCCGTGGATGATCGAGTTTTCCAAGAGCGGCTGAAGGATCATCGGCGGAAACTCAGCCTCCATGAACTCCTCCGGTATATCCACATACACCCGGTAGGTCTCGCCGAAGCGCACCTTGAGGAGCTTCGTATAGTACTCGAGCCCCTCCACTTCGTCTCTCAGAGTGTTCTTCTGCCACATCCTCCTTACGTTGTGGCGAAAGAGCACGGCGAGATCGCCCATGAAGTCGGCGGTTCTGTCCGCCTCCTCCATTATCGCAAGCTGCACACCCGTGTTGAGGGTGTTGAAGAGGAAGTGAGGATTCATCTGTGTGCGGAGGGAGACAATCTCCGCGTTCTTCAACAGGTGCTCCATCTCCAGATTCTTTACCCGCTCCTCGGCGAGATTCCTCTCTACCCTCCTCTTCTCCTGCAGCTGCTCGATATAGGTGTGTATGCTGTTCTTCATCTCGTTAAAAGCCTGCGTGGTAACGCCTACCTCATCTTCACTCGTTACCGGTATATCGGAGATCTCGAAATTTCCCTGCGAGATCTCTCCGGCCTGATTTGCGAGTTGTGCGATCGGATTGGTAAACCTGTCGGTAAAGAGGAGGATCAGGGACATGGTGAGGATGATGGCGCTTAAGACGAGGACGACGCTGTAGAGCTGCAGCTGCTGATAGCTCTGAGAGAAAGAGCGGTAGGACTCCGCACGCCGGTTGAGATTTTCGAGAAGGACCTTGTCGATATAGGTGTCGATGTACGAAGAGGTGAGCTCGGCCGCTTCGTAGGCCCCGGTGTAGCCGACGATGTCCCGGTAGGTCTTCGCCTCCATTATTCCCTCGAGCTGGGTGCCGTACTTCTCCACGAGAAAGGAGATGTCCTTGACCATCAGATGCTCTCTGTTGTGGTATATAGCTCTGCGGCCGTCGAGAAGCCGATTCAGACTATTCACGGATTCGTAGACCTCATCACGGTACTCCTGCTTCTGGGTCAAGAGGAAGGAGTCGAGGACCTCCTTCGTATCCGTCATCATCATCTTTACCTGCCGCATCAGCACCTCGGTCTTGTAGAGCTGCTCCACTCGATTTCTGAGGCTCAGGGCAATGTAGAGGTTGTAGACGCTGGTGAGGGCAGTTATCAGGAACACGAGGCCGAAGAAGAGGAGGAATTTGTTTTTGAGCCTCAAGTTCTTCACTGCTCCCCGCTCCTGCGCACCTCACTCGGTATGTAGATGAAGGATGAGACGTAGCGGTTCTCCGACAGCTGCTCGAGGGTCTCTACCGCCCGTGCGCCGATCTCCTCGGGATCTCTGATGACGGTGGCGTAAATTGCACCGCTCTCGAGCCCCCGGCGTATTTCATCGTTGTAGCCGTATCCGATGATGCGTATGCCCTCTTGCCTGAATTCGTTCACCGTACGGTAGGCGGCAACCGTGTCCACCGGGCTCGTACAGAAGATGGTGTTTACCTCCGGGTAGAGAAAGAGGATTTCCCTGGTCAGCTCTTCGCCGCTGAGAACCCCGCTCTCCGAGTTGACGGTCGTGAGGATCTCGTCGCCGTCACGGCTCGAGAGGCTTGTGAGAATACCGTAGTTGATGATGCTCCACTGAGTCGTCTTCTCGGAGTAGTACTGGCTCTGGATCATCGCCGCCTTTACCTCTCCACCGTTCCCCTCCTGCATGAGCGTACCGATGCGCTGTCCCAGGCGGAAGCTGTTCGAGCCAATGAAGGAGGCCCGTCTGCTCTTCGGCGCATCCGACTCCAGCGTGACGACGGGAATTCCGGAAATGCTGAGTCGGTTGATGTAGGGTCTGAGCTCTGCCTCGTGGGTCACGTAGAGCAGGAGCCCGTCCACCCTGGAGATCCGTGCAATATCCAGCAACTCCACTACGCCCCTCTTCAAGTCGAGACGATCCCTCGGGACCTGGAGCTCAACCGCCACGTCCCGCCTCTCCGCTTCCCGCTGCAGTCCATTCCACATGCGGGTAAAGAACTCTCCCTCCATCGAGGGAAAGACGGCGATGTAGTGATATCGCCCCCGGTCGGATTCGCTGAGGTACAGGTCTCTGTTCTGTGAGTCCTGCGCGATGTGGATAATCGAGACCCCCGCGCTGCCGAGAAATAGGAGCGCGCTGAGAAAGATTCCCACCCAAAGAAACGGCCTTCTCTGTATCCACGATTCGAGCTGCGAAAACAATCTCACTTCCTTTGTCCTCAAAACCGTTATAGAATATCATAGGTTAAGCCGCGTTGTGGCACGGGTCTTGAAAAATTTCGTGAAATGAATATAATACGGAAGAACATTGGGGGATTAGCTCAGTTGGTAGAGCGGTTGGTTCGCAATCAACAGGTCAGGGGTTCAAATCCCCTATCCTCCACAATCTCTCCCTCTTACCCATTCTCAGACAAACATACTAGATTACGAGACAACGCACAAATCATCGTTTAAAGTATTAAACAAACGATATATTGTGATTTTTTTCTATAAAATTTACTTTATCAAGCAATTTGCCCCTTGCACAGACAAAAAAAAAGTATAGACTCTATATTAATTACACTATAGCTAACCATTGCAAATGAATCGTGGAGGCCACATGAGATCCTTATCCGGTCGAATCTTCCTCCTGCTCTTCCTGTTTGCTGTTTGGATGCTCCTTACGTATCCGGTCGACGCACAGGAGGCGGCAGCCGGCGGCATCGTTGCGCTCCTGTTGGTGCTGCTGCCGCTCGGAAGCATACCCGTATTCTCGGAGCTGCGGTGGAATCCGAAGTCCCTGCTCTTCGGCATACTCTACATCTTCGTCTTCCTCTTCGAACTCATAAAATCGAACATCGACGTGGCGTTCCGCGTGCTCCATCCGAGACTGCCCATCAGTCCGGGCATAGTGAAGGTACAAACCAAGCTCAAGAGCAGGATGGGACGAATGGCCCTTGCAAACTCCATTACGCTGACGCCGGGGACGGTTACGGTGGAGACGAAGGGAGAGTACTTCTACATCCACTGGATCGACGTGCGTGCCCGCAATATCGAGGAGACGACCCAAAACATCGTCTCGAAATTCGAGAAATACCTGGAGGTGATCTTTGGCTGAACTGCTCTTTTCCATTGCCACCGGTATCGCCCTGCTGGCGATAGCCGTGACCTTCGTACGGCTCATAGCCGGTCCCACGGTCGCCGACCGGGCGGTTGCGCTCGACGGCATGACGATCATATCCATATCCGTCATCGCAGCCGCCGCCCTCCTGCTCGGACGGTTCATCTACATAGACGTAGCCCTGGTCTACGCGCTCATCAGTTTCCTCGGCATCATCGCCGTGGCCCGCTTTCTCGAGAGGGGGGTGTGATGGAGCTGCTGCCGATTATCGGAGGAATAGTCGCCATCATCGGAGCCGTATTCCTCCTCCTCGCCTCGATAGGAATCCTGCGCATGCCCGACGTATACAACCGGATGCAGGCGGGAACCAAGGCCACCACCATGGGCAGCATCCTCTTTCTTCTCGGCATCGCGATTGCCTCGCCGGGCTGGTGGGGCAAGGTGGTGCTCCTGGTGGTTTTTGTCGTCTTTACCAATCCCATATCATCCCACGTGCTGGCCCGGGCGGCACATTACCGGGGAATAAAACTCTCTGAGAAGTACTCGGTTCGCGACTGTCTGGCGGACGACGAGGCAGGAGAGGAGGGAGTCTGCGAATGATACAGCTAATAATAGTCGTCTTCGGCGTGCTGATGATCGGGGCGGCGTTTTTCGCCGTCTACAGCAGGAACCTGCTCAGCGCCATCATCAGCGCCGGCGTGATAAGCCTCTTAGCGAGCATCATCTATATCCTGCTCGCCGCACCTGATGTAGCGATGACCGAGGCCGCCATCGGCTCGGGCCTGACCACCATCGTCTTTCTGCTCGCCCTCAAGCAGATAAACCTCAGCAGCCCCGAGAAGAAGGAGGAGCCGGATGATTAGACGCATAGCAGCATTTGCAGTCATAGTGCTCTTCGCCCTGTTGCTCTACCCGTTGGCGACAGAACTGAAGCCTTTCGAAAAACTCTCGCCGGTGGCCGAAGCCTACGCATCGGATGGCCCCGAGGATCTCGGCGCGGCGAATCTGGTAACTGCGGTCATCGTTACCTACCGTGGACTCGACACTCTCGGCGAAGTAACGGTTCTCTTTATCGCCACCGCGGGAGTCGGCTTCCTTCTCCGGCGCGAGGAATCGAGCGGAGAACGAGCCGCTTCCGACGAAGCGGTCGCCGACGGCGCAGGCAAAGAACCGGCTTCGAGTCACGGCGTAGAGGCTGAATCTCTGAAGCGGCCCGCTTCGGAGATCCTCTCTACGGGCTCGATGTTCCTCCTCCCGCTGCTCCTCCTCTTCGGCGTGTACATCTTCCTGCACGGGCATTTGACCCCCGGTGGAGGTTTCCAGGGAGGCGTCGTGATCGCGAGCGGGATGCTGCTCCTCATGCTCTCCCGAGCATCACAGAGGATCAACCATCTCGTCCTCACCCTCCTCGAGTCGCTCTCCGGCTTCAGCTACGTGCTGATCGGGACAGCGGGCATATTTCTCGCTGCAGGTTTTCTCGACAACACGGTGCTGCCGCTCGGGACCTACGGCAGACTGCTGAGCGCGGGTGCCATCCCCCTCATCTACTCCTTCATCGGTTTGAAGGTCGGCACCGAGCTGACGAACATTCTCGACACGATGAAAGAGGAACAGGAGCGTAAAACGTGATACTGGTAACCATCTTAGGATTCGTGCTCGTCCTCATCGGACTATGGGGTATGCTGACGAGAAAGAACCTGATCAAGATCATCATCGGTTTTTCCATAATCGACACCGGCATCCACCTGGTAATGGTCTCGGTGGGCTACCTGCCGGGCCGCACCGCACCGATTATCAACGAGGCGGTCGACAAGGCCCGAGCCGCGGCGCTGGTGGTAGATCCCATCCCCTCGGCGCTGGTGCTCACCGCCATAGTAATAGGATTGGCAATTACCGCACTCATGCTCACCTACGCGGTCGACCTCTACAAGAAGAGACACTCCCTCTCGATCGATGACTACAAGGAGCTGAAATGGTAAGTCCGATATATCTCATCATCATTCTGCTCGGAGCGGCATTCCTCATCTCCCTCGTCGATAAGCTGGGCCGCGGCATCTCTATGCTCCTCTTCTACGCGGCGCTCTTGATGAGCAGCCTGATCTCCGGCATGTGGCTCTACTCGACGCTCTTCCTCGGAGAGGGCATTACCGTCTTTACCGCCGGCCTCACCCCGCCCCTCTCCATCGCCCTCAGGATGGGCACCTACGAGGCGCTCTTCCTCTTCAGCGGGAACATTGCGGCGCTGCTCGCCTCACTCGTGCTCTACGAACGGATGAGGCGGGAGAGCCCGCTGGCGATGGTCCTCTACCTCATGGTACTGCTCGGAGCGAGCGGCATCATCCTCACGGGTGACCTCTTCAACATGTTCGTGTTCCTCGAGATCTCCTCCATCGCCACCTATGCGATCATCGCGATGGAGCGGAGCGAGAAGAGCCTCTCGGCCGGCTTCAAGTACATCATCGCCGGCGGCATCGTCTCGGCACTCTTTTTGATCGGCACCATCTACCTCTACCGGATAGCCGGCAGCCTCGCCATAGCCGACATCGTCGCGGCGCAGCCGGGGCTCGCCGGTGCGGCCGGATTCACCGCCGCCTTCCTCCTCTTCGCCGCTCTGCTGATCGAGCTCAAGCCCTTTCCGGCAAACGGCTGGGCGCTGGACGTCTACCAGGCTGCCGAGAGCGGCGTCGTGTCGGTCATTGCCGTGGTCAACAGCGGAGCGATCCTGTACGGAGTGGTGAAGGTGCTTCCCATCCTTCCGAGCAATGCGCTTCCTGCAGTGGCCTGGGTCGGCATCCTCACCTTCTCCTTGTCGAACCTCATCGGCCTCAGGCAGTACGACGTAAAGCGGCTGCTCGGTTACTCCTCCTCGGCCCAGATGGGCCTCCTCCTCTCGCTGGCGGCCTTTGCCGAGATCTACGGCTTCAGCCGTTCGTTCCTCTTCTTCTCCGCAGGTCTGGTTTTCCTCAACCACCTCTTCGCGAAAGCCGGGCTCTTCTGGCTCACCTCGCGGCAGATGAGCAGCAGCTGGAAGGAGTGGACGGGTCCGAGGGGAGCCGTCGGCTTCCTCATCTTCGGCGTGCTGATTGCCGCACTGGCGGGACTCCCGCCGTTTCCCGCCTTCTGGGCGAAGTGGAACATCGTCACCGAGCTCGCACTCAGAGCTCCCCTCTTCGTCGGTCTGCTCCTCGCCGGTTCCCTGTTCGAGGCGATCTACCTGCTGCGCTGGTTCCTCCGCTCGCTGAACATTCGCAGAGTGGAGCTGCGGGCCGACAGCTTTCCCCTTACGGTGGCGCTGCCCGCACTTCTGTTTGCCGGGGCAACGACGGCTCTCGGTGTGTTCGCCGGAGCGCAGATGGGAGTCACCGGTATAGACGCCTGGTTCCCGCTCATTGCCGGAGCCACCCTGCTCATCCTCTCTCCACTGCCGTCCACGCTGGTGGGGCTCATATCCTTGATTCCAGTGGGAGTCTATGCATGGTTCACCATTCCCGAAGTCGAGGGGCTGCGCCTCTTCTTCGCAGCCCTCTTCCTCGTCGGAGGATTGCTCCTGCTCATCGGAAGCCTCTACCGAGCGAAGTCCTCCACGACCTTCTACGCCTTCGCAACGGCGACCATTCTCTCACTGGGAGGACTGACGGTCTCGACCGGGCTGCTGCAGTTCTTCTTCGCCTGGGAGCTCATGACCGTCGCCTCCTTCTACATGATCATGCTCGGCAGAGAATCCGAGAGACCGGCCCTCGGCTACCTCGGCTTCTCGCTCGGCGGAGCCTTCCTCATAATGGCGGGCCTTGCGGCAATCGCTCCGAGCCTGCCTGCGATCCCGATGGCGAGCCTCGCTGAAGTCTCCTCGGCCCTCACCGGCGCATTCCCTCCGGGTGTTGGCATCGCCGCCTTCGCCCTTCTCGCCGCCGGCTTCCTGATAAAATCCGGGGCGGCCGGTGTGCACGTGTGGCTGCCCGGGGCCTATTGCGAGGCTGACGACGAGTCGACGCCCATCCTCTCCGCCCTGCTCTCGAAGGCGGGCATTTTCGGTCTCATGCTCTTCGTCCTCCTCTTAGCGGGGACGCTCGGCATCGGCTCTGCAGCGGAGGGGGCTGCGGCCTCCCTGTCCGGCTCGGCGGCCGCACCGCTCTTCCTCATCCTGAGGTGGATCGGAGCCCTCACCGCCCTCTTCGGCGCCCTCATGGCGGTATTCCAGGAGGACATAAAGAGGCTCTTCGCCTACTCCTCCATGAGCCAGGTGGGCTACATCATCCTCGCCTTCGGGCTCATGACCCACCTCGGATGGGTGACGGCCCTCTACATCGCCTTTCTCCACATGCTCTTCAAGGGGCTGCTCTTCCTCGTGACCGCCGGGGTAGTTCACCGCACCGGTACCCGGCAGATGTACCGGATGGGCGGCCTCATAAAAAAGATGCCGATCAGCTTCGTCGCTGCGCTCATCGGCATCATATCGGTTTCCGGCGTCCCGCCGCTGGCTGGATTCGGGGCCAAGTGGCTCCTCTACAGCTCGCTCATCGAGGGAGGATTTCCCCTTTTGGCCGGCATCGCATTCTTCGCGAGCACCATCGCCTTTCTCTACCTCTTCAGGTTCATTCACGTGGTCTTCCTCGGACAGCTCAAGACTGAGCATCGCGGCATAAAAGAGGTGTCGGCGGTCCTCGCCCTGCCCCAGGTCCTCTTTCTCCTGGCGATCATGACGATCTCCACCTTTCCGAGGCTGCTCGTCGAGCCGGCGGCACGGGCGGCGGACATGCTCTTTATCCGCAGCTACAGCTGGGAGGGTGCTACCCTCGTGGGAGGAATAGGCTACTGGAATGCAGGCGCGATCATGATCGTGACGATGGCGGTCTTCGTGCTCATTCTGCTGTGGCTCGTGATCACGCAGCGACGACCGCGAATGGTCGGACAGTTCAACATCGTCTACGCCGCCGAGAGGCCGCACCGACCCGAGACCTCTCACTACGGGCACAACTTCTTCGCCCCCTATCGCAGAGCCCTCGGTTTTCTCGTCGAGCCGTATGCTACCCGCCTGTGGAACGGCATATGCGAGCTCTTCTCGCACATTGGAGGGGCGCTGCGCCGGATCTACACCGGAAACGGACAGACCTACGCACTGCACATCATGCTCTTCGTTGCGGTGCTCTACTTCATCATGGAGGCTATTTGATGGAACAGGGCTTGCTCATCAACATACTCTACGCGGCTATTTCCCTCTTCGTTGCGGTCAACTACGGACTCATCCTGATAGGGACGGTGGCACGGATCTACGCGAGGGTGCAGGGAAGAATCGGCATTCGGATCTTTCAGCCCTACATCGACATCGTCAAGAACAATGCAAAGAGGACCTCGATAAGCCACGGCGTAATGTACTACCTCGGGCCGGTCTTCCGGCTCGCCGGCGGCGTCGGCACCTACCTCTTCATCCCCGTCATCTACGGCTCGGTGGTATTCTCCAACTTCGCCTTCTCGGGCGACCTCCTGTTGGTGCTCTACTTCATCTTCTTCGGGCAGCTCGGCATGGCCCTCGGCGCCGGAGAGAGCGGCCACCCCTACAGCCCGATAGGCGTCAGCAGAGGCCTGGCACAGATGACGGCCTTCGAAGTCCCCTTCACCCTGGCGGTCATCGCACTGGCGGTGCAGCACGGGACCCTCTCGATCACCGAGCTGGTGGCGGCACAGCAGGGCGGGGTACTCACCTGGAACGTCTTTACCAATCCCTTCGCCACCGCCGCCGCTCTCCTCGCCTTCCTCGGCATGACCGGCCACAATCCCTTCAGCGTGGTACTGGCGCCGCAGGAGATCCCGGTGGGACCGCCGACCGAGTACAACAGCAACTACCTCGGCCTCCTGCAGACGAACAGGTCGATCTTCAACGCCGCGAAGCTGGTACTCTACATGAACCTCTTCTTCGGCGGGGCGACGAACCTGCTGATCATGGTCGTGAAGACATTTCTCATCTACCTCATCAACGTAGTGGTGGGCGCGGGATTCCCCCGTTTCCGGGTGGAGCAGTCGATACGATTCTTCCTGATCGTGCCGACGATTCTCGGGCTCATCGGTCTTGCATGGGTAGTCTGGTAGAGGAGCACTATATGGAAGAACAGAAGAAACAGATAGACGAAATAATGGAAGCGATGAAGAGCGGAGAGCCGGTGAGGACCGGCGGCACGGAGGACGGCCGGGAAGCCTCCCCCGCCACCGACCCGGGCCTCTTCTGCGAGGGGAGGCCGAAGGTGGAGAAGCCCTACCGCGGCATCATCGAGAAGTTCCTGAACTGGGCCCGGGCGAACTCGCTCTGGGTCCTCGGCTTCGGGACCGGCTGCGGAGCAATCGAGCTGCGGCCGCTCATGACCAGCCGCTACGACGTCTCCCGCTTCGGCATAGTCGGCAGGCCCACGCCGCGAAACTCCTCGGTCTTCATCATCGGCGGCTACGCCTCGGTAAAGACCACCAAACGCATCATCCGGAGTTACGAGCAGATGCAGAATCCCAAATGGGTCATCGGGCTCGGCAGCTGCACCATAAACGGCGGAATGTACTGGGACAGCTACAACACTATCAACCGCATCGACCACTACATTCCCGTCGACGTCTATGTGACCGGCTGCATGCCGCGGCCCGAGGCGATCCTCGCGGGCTTCAACGAGCTCAAGCGGATCATCAAGTCCGGCGAGGGAGAGAAGGCGAACGAGTACGCCGAGCACTTCGACTGGTACAAGGCGAATCAGAAGAAGATCATAAAAGACTGGGACATGCCCGAGTACAACTGGTAAAGAAAAGGAACTGGTAAAGGAGATGAGATTGGAAGATCTACAGCATACATTGGAAAGCATACCCGCGCGCTACCGCGTCTCAGACCTCGAGATGCAGGGAGACCGGGGAGACCTCGCCTTCATCACCGTGCCGGCGGAGCATCTCCGCGACCTACTCCGCGAGCTCAGGGACCGTCACGAGTTTTCCCACCTGGTGTTTCTCACCGCCGTCGACTACATCGAGCAGGAGAGGTTCCAGTTGACCTACATGCTGCACAACTACCGGATGCACGCAGACGTGGGCGTACGAGTATTCATACCCCGTCAGGACTCGGAGATGGAGTCGATCCACGACATGTGGGCTCAGGCGGCAACATATCAGAGGGAGCTGCGCGAGATGTTCGGCATCACCTTCCCCGGCAGCCCGAGGCTCTACGAGGCATTCGCCCTCGAGGGTTGGGACGACATCCCGCCGATGCGGCGGGAGTTCGATACCAAGAAATACTCGGAGGAGACCTACTTTCCGAGACCCGGACGAGTGAGTTACGACCCTGCCGAGTACATGAAGAAGAAACTCTACTCGGAGGAGGCATGAGTATGGCAGATAACTCGGGCGCTCCCTTCGAAACCTTTGCGCGGGGCCCCTTCGGCGGCAACGGACATCCGATCGACCTCTCCTCCGGCAAGTACCTCAAGCTCTGGCAGGGCCCGCAGCACCCCGGCGTGACGGGCAACATGTCCCTCGAGCTCACCGTCAACGGCGACGAGGTGGCCGAGTGCAAGACCCACGTGGGATACCTCCACCGCGGCTTCGAGAAGCTGATGGAGCGTCGCAGGTACATCCAGTGCTTCCCCATCGTCTGCCGCATCTGCGTCCCCGAGCCGGACTTCAACGAGTACCTCTTCGCCGCAACGGTGGAGGAGCTCGCGGGAGTGGAGATACCGAAAAGGGCCGAGTGGATCCGTGCCCTCACCCTCGAGATGGCGCGGCTTGCCAGCTTCCTCCAGTGGATAGGCGGACAGACCGGCGCCTTCGGCCTCGGGACCATCGGACAGTGGGCGGTCACCCACCGCGACTACATTCTCGACCTCTTCGAGGAGCTCTCCGGCGGCCGTATCTACCACATGTACATCATCCCCGGCGGCGTACGGGGCGGCCTCCCCGAGGGCTACGCACGACGGGTGAAGGAGGTCCTGGACAAAGTAGAAGACCTTCTGCAGGACATCCGCCGGGTGATGTTCGACAATGCCGTTTTCAAGAGACGCGCCAAGGGACTCGGCATCATTCCCCCGGAGTGGGTCGATCCCTACGGGATCACCGGGCCGAACGCCAGGGCCGCCGGCTTCGCACGCGACATCCGCAAAGATCAGCCCTACCTCGTATACCGAGAGCTCGACTTCGAACCGGTGACCGATACCGGCTCCGATGCTTATGCACGCGCATGGGTCAGGTTCCGCGAGATGCGTCAGTCCGTAGACCTGATCCGCCAAATGCTCGACAAGATGCCGTCGGCCGGAGATATCCACACTCCGCTGCCGAACGTGCTCCACTGGAAGATTCCCCCCGGAGCCACCTACCATCGAGCCGAGTGCACCCGCGGGGAGTACGGCTACTACACCGTCAGCGACGGAAGCGAATACCCGAGGAGGATCTACGTGCGCGGGCCGAGCTACTCGCACGCGATGGCGCTCATGGAGAAGCTGGCCGAGGGGGCTAACATCGCCGACGTCTACGGCCTCATGATGAGTCTCCACACCTATCCCCCAGAGATCGAGAGGTAGCACAGAATGAGTCTGAAGGACATACTATCGCCGTTTACGGTCTGGAAGCGAACCGCCGACCGCCCCTACACCCTCAAGGACCCGATAAAGGAGCGTCCCGGCACTCCGCGGTACCGGGGTTTTCATCAGAACGACCACGATGCATGCATCGGCTGCGGCACATGCGAGGACATCTGCCAGAACGCCGCCATCGACATGGTGCCGGTCGAGGGAATCGAGACCACCAGGAGCGACAGCGGTCTCCGCCCGAAGATCGACTACGGCCGCTGCTGCTGGTGCGCCCTCTGCGTCGACATCTGCACCACCGGATCGCTGACCATGAGCAACGAGTACATCTGGATCGACTCCGACCCCGACGTATTCCGCTTCGTCGCGGGCGCCGAGGATAAACCGTGGGACCGTGACGAGAAGGGATACAGCCGCGCCGAAGGCTACCGCCTGCTCGATCCGAACCGCATCGAGATGCGGCACATGGAACCGGATGAGAGGATCCGCTCCTTCCTGGAGTTGGTCCACGGCTACTCGGCAGAGGAGGCAAAGCGAGAGGCCGACCGCTGCGTCGAATGCGGCCTCTGCATTGCCACCTGCCCCGCCCATATGGACATACCCGGCTACATCCGGGCCATCCGCGAGAACGACATCCGCGGCGGCCTCGCCCTCATGCACGAGACCAATCCCTTCCCCGCCTCCTGCGGCCGGGTATGCACCCACCGCTGCGAGGAGGTCTGCGCGATAGGCCACACCGGCGACCCGATCGCCATCCGCTGGCTCAAGCGCTACATTGCCGACCAGGCGAGCGAAGAGGACTACGCGCAGCTTTCGGCCACGGCGGAGGCCGAACGAGCCGGACACGTGGCTATCATAGGCGCGGGACCGGGAGGCCTTTCGGCGGCCTACTACCTCCGCCTCCTGGGCTACAAGGTCACCGTATTCGAAGCGAAGCCGCACGGAGGCGGCATGCTCCGCTACGGCATTCCCGAGTACCGCCTCCCCTACGATCAGCTCGACAGAGACATACAAACCGTCGCCGATCTGGGAGTCGAGATCCGCTACAACAGCCCCGTCGGGCCCGACGGCGAAGTCGGCTTCGAGGAGCTCTACTCCGGTTACGATGCGGTCTTCTTTTCCACCGGGCTCCCCGAGGCCTACACGATGGGCATCGAGGGGGAGGACCATCCCCGCGTCATTCCGGGGGTGCAGATCCTCGACGACGTGACTGAGGGCCGCGACCCCGACCTGCGCAAGAGCGTGGCCGTTATCGGCGGCGGAAACGTCGCCATGGACGCCGCGCGCACCGCCCGGCGGATGGGCTGCGAAGTGACCATCCTCTACCGCAGGAGGGAGGTCGACATGCCGGCCGACCAGGAGGAGATCGACGAGGCGAAGGAGGAGGGTGTCGTCTTCATCACCCAGGCGGTACCCGTCCGGGTGGAATCCAGAGGAGACGAGAGAGCAGCCTTCGTGTGGGGCGAGGCGAAGATGGTGGACCAGGGGCCGGACAAGAGACCCAAGCCGGTGCTGCAGGAGGAGAAGATGCACACCGACGAGTTCGACAGCATCGTCCCCGCCATCGGGCAGGGAGCCGACTACCGCTTCCTCTCCGAGGAGTTCATCGAGTCGATCGGCATCGTGCGCTATCAGGTGCAGACCGGAGTCCACGGAGAGACGGGAGACGCCAAGATCTTCAGCGGCGGCGACATCGCCAACAAGACCAAGGACGCCATCAGTGCCATAGCCGACGGCCACAGGGCGGCAAAGGGAATAGACAGATATCTGCGCAAGGAGACGAAGTAATGGGAGAGACGAGGTACGACGAAATAATCGACTTTGCGATAAAGCGGGAAAACGAGGCGGTGCAGTTCTACCAGGAGCTGCAGAGCATATCGAAGTTCGCCGCTCAGAAGGAGATGCTCAGAGAAATCCAGAAGATGGAGGAGAGCCACGCAAAGCTCCTGCGATCCATGAAGAAGCGGTCTCCCGAACAGCTGCGCGACCGCAGCGCCGAGTGGTTCGAACCGGAATCCTACCTGGTCGAAGCCCCTCCCACCGCAGAGATGAGCCTGCAGCAGATCCTCATCACCGCGATGAAGCGCGAGGAGCGCTCCTACGCCCTCTACACGGAGCTGCGGCAGCAGACCGACGACGAGCAGCTGCGCAAGACCTTCGACGTACTCGCCGGCGAGGAGACCCAGCACAAGCGCTTCTTCCAGGAGATGTACGACGAGC
>CAYFVU010000041.1:0-7235 GCA_964346645.1 uncultured Spirochaetaceae bacterium
CCACCGGCGCCCACGGCGACCCGAACATCTCGATATCTGGAATGGACAAGGAAGGGGTCGTCTCCGGGGTCGGCTTCCTGCGCGATGTGGCCCTCGGTCGCTTCACCTCCCTGCACGGCAGAAAGGTGGCCGTAATCGGCGGCGGAAACGCCGCGGTCGACGCCGCACGGTCTGCTCTCAGGCTCGGCGCCGAGGAGGTCAACCTCGTCTACCGCCGAAGGAAGGAGGACATGCCCGCCTACGACGAGGAGATCGAAGAGGCGGAGAAGGAGGGTGTCCATTACACCTTCCTCGCCGGTCCCGACAGGATCGAGGGTGACGGCAAGGCCTCGGCCTTCTACTATCAGCCGATGGAGCTCGGCGAGCTCGACGACTCCGGCAGGAGGCGTCCGGTACCCTCCGGAGCCCCCTCCGAGAAGGTGGAGGCGGACTTCGTCGTCATTGCCACCGGGCAGAAGGTCGACACCGACTTCCTCCCGAAGGTCGTGGACCAGGATACCGGCCTGACCGAGGAGAAGGGAGTGTACGCCGCGGGCGACTGCACCGCCGACACCGCCTCGGTCATCGAGGCTATAGGAGCCGGCCGGCGCTCGGCAACCGCGATCGACGCGAGTCTCGGCGGAAACGGCAAGGTGGTGCAGGAGCAGAGCGAGAGCCGCAGCTACTTCATCGAGGTCTCCGACGAGGGAACCTCACGCGAGCCTTCTCCGGTGGTACCCATACAGGAGCGCTTCCCCGGCTTCAAGGAGGTCGAGCTCGGCCTCGAGGAGGATGCGGCACGACGTGAGGCGAACCGCTGCATGCACTGCGGCTGCATCAACTGCATGCGCTGCGTGGCGGTCTGCGCCTACAACGCCCGCAGCCTCGACTTTCCGAACATGTCGGTCGACAGAGAGCTCTGCCGCAACTGCGGTGCCTGTGTCTCGGTCTGTCCGACCGGCGCGCTTACCGCCCGCGTGGTGGACGAGCTCGCCGAGGAGAAGGTCTGAGCAAGGGGATCATCGAACCGCGCCCGAATGGGAATACTCACGAATATTCATGTTGATAATGGGGCCGTCACGCCGGCAGGGTTGCACCTGCGGGGCCGTGGCGGCCCTTTTTGGATGTGCTGTGAAGCGGGCAAACCCGGCCTGTTTTGCTGCGAACGGAAAACCCGGCCTGCGCGGAGCTATGAGCTGCTGCGTTCGATCCGTATCTCGACCCGTCTGTTCATATTTTGCCGCTCCTCTTCTCGGGTCACCGGCTCCTTTCCGCCCATTCCTGCAGATTCGACGGTCCAGCCTGAGGGGTCGTGTCCAAAGGCCTCTACACGGTCGAGCAGGTACTGCTCTACCGCCTCGGCCCGTTCATTCGAGAGATCGATCCTTCCCTGTTCGGTCCCGTACAGCGCACAGTGGCCCCGGATCGTAATTCGGAGCCGCGGGTAGGAGGCGAGCTCGTCCGCAAGGGAGGAGAGCCTGTCGCGTGCGGTCTGGGTGAGCAGGCTGCTGTTCGGGCCGAAGTAGACGGTCTCGTTTTCGGGTGGCGGTGCGGTCGGCTGTCTCTCGGATTCCGGTGCAGACGGCTCTTCGGTATCGGTCTCCTCTGCGACTTCCCCCTCCGCAGAATCTGTCGTAGTTGACACATCGGCGGGGGCGGTTTCTCCGGTTTTAGCGCCTGTTGTGGCTTCGGCGGCCGGCTCGTCTGCCTTACCTGGAGCCCCATCGCCGTCCTCTCCACTCTTAGCCACCGGACTCACCGTTTTATCAGTGCCTTCGCTAGTTCGCTTGCTCCCCCCGGACTCTACGGTTTCTTCCACTGCTGTCTCTCCGCCCGTGGTGCCGGCACCGGGTTGTTGACCTCCCGGCCCAGGCATAAAACTGCGCAGGAGGAGCCAGAGGAGGAAGAGGAAAAGCAGGAGCCCGAGGCCCGCGAAGAGCCACGGGCGGCTATGAGAGAGATGCTTCTTCAGAGAGAGGTCTGCCGAGGACCACGGTTTTCCGTTTACCTTCAGCGACAGGTGGACTCCGCCTCTTCCGTCGGACTTGCCGGAAAGGTAGAGGCGAGGTTCGCCAGCCCTTTGGTGGGGCAGATTATTAACGGTGAAGCTGTGTACGAGGAGCTTCTTTCCGTCGCCGACGAGGTAGATGTGCACTTCGGCTTTTCGCTGATCATCGACGAGGGTTGTAAGGTTGAGTCCCCGGCTGTCCTTCTCGTCGATCCTGAGGAATTTCGCATAACGGGTATGTTCGATTTCTACGGCTAGATACTTTTGCACACTATAATTTTAATGCATTCTCGGTGAGAATCAAGCAGTTTATACCGAACGAATGCGGAACGTAGGGTAAAGCGGTTTTTAGTGGTTCAAATGTTGGGGAAGCTGAAAGCGGGGGCTCAGCCCTCCTTCAGGCCGAGCGCCTTCCTCAGTCTCTCGCCCGCTTCACCTGCATTCAGGGGAATGTAGATGTCGGTAATCGAATCGGTGTAGTTCGAGGGGGATGGATTAACCTCGATAATGGTCGCCCCGTGCTGCGCCGCGATTTGCGGCACCATCGCGGCCGGATAGACCTCGCCGGTGGTACCTACGAGGATCATGCAGTCGGTCTTGCCCGCCGCCTCCTCCGATCTCTTGAGGGCGTCTACGGGTATCGCCTCTCCGAAGAAGATGAAATCGGGTTTGTATATTCCGCCGCAGGCGCATCTCGGGGGAATCTCGGAGAGAGCAGAACTGTCCGCGGCCACCTTCTTTCCGCAGGAGGTACAAAGCAGTTGACGGGAGTTGCCATGGTATTCGACCACGTTGCGGCTGCCGGCACGGAAGTGGAGGTCGTCGATGTTCTGGGTAATGAGAGTCTCGAGCATACCCTCGGACTCGAGGTCGGAGAGGAGACGGTGGGCTCCGTTCGGCTCTGCCTTTTTGAAGTGCTCGTAGAATATCTCAACTATGATAGGCCAGCTCTTCTCCGGGTTGCGATAGAAGTAGCCGATCTCGAGAATCGAAGGGTCGTAGCTGTTCCACAGTCCGTTCTCTCCCCTGAAAGGGGGAATGCCGCTCTCCACCGAGATCCCCGCACCGGTAAAGGCGGTGCAGTAGTAGGCGTTGGAGATCGTCTGCGCTGCTTTTTTTACACGTTCTTCGGTTTCCATGCATCCACTATAGCACCGAGATAGAAGACCGGAAAAGAGGGGAGTCCGGCTTTAGGTAAAGCTGCGTTGTGTGGGGCTGCGACCGGGAGGATTGCATTGTGTAAGACGGGCTTGCACATCGCCTTCTTTGGTGATAGACCTGAGAGGATGGATGGGAATTTGTCGGAACTGCTCGAGCTGATCTTCATGACGCCTCTGCAGATAGGGGGTGCTCGAACTGCCCTTCACCCTCCTCGGACTCATCCTCGAGCTCTTTCTCCCCATCATCGGCGCCGGTATCGTCTACAAGCTGCTGCTGGGAGGAGGCACGAGACTCTTGAATCGGAGCAAGCTTCAGGAGCAGACGGCGGGGAGGATTCGGCGATGGGTGCGGCTCGTGCTGCGGGCACTCTACATCTTGACGATCGCCACCTTCATTACCATCCTCTTCGCCATTCCGGTCTTCTACCTCGCCTCGTATGCCGGAAAGGCCTCGAAAAAGTTGATGACCCGCACGCTGCTCACTCGGATGGGATTGGACGAGGCTCAGCAGTTCTCCGTTGCGAGCATCCTCCGGTACACGGTCATGGTGCTGGTGCTCCTCATTGGGCTTTCGATCATCGGGATAAACCTCTCGGCCCTGACCGTTATCTTCGGAGTCCTCGGTATAGGTCTCGGTTTCGGTCTGCAGAGCGTGATCTCGAACTTCTTCTCGGGGCTCGTCATCATCATTCGTAACGACATTGGGTTTTCCTACGCCAGCGATGTCGACCGGGTGTTGGAGGTGCTCAAGGGGGTAGCGCAGGCGAATCCCTTCGGGATTCCCTCTGCCGAACCCTTCGTGCGCTTGAAGGAGTTCGGAGATTCGAGCATCAACTTCGCCGTTTTCACCTGGATACATCAGAACAGGGACAAGTACGAGGCGCACCACTGGAACAATGTAGCGATCTGGCGCGCCCTCAAGGATAACGGTATAGAGATCCCCTTCCCACAACGGGATCTGCACATGCGTTCATAGAAAGGCGGGAAGCTCAGTCCTGGTCGGACAAATCCGGTGCCTTGTGTCGACCCTCCAGGATGTCTTCCAGGGTCACCTGCTCGAAATAGCGGCGGAACAGAGAGTAGGTGTGTTCCCAGAACTCGTGGGCCGGACAGATATCTTCGCGTCCGCAGGGCCCACCGTCCTCCTGCGTGCAGGGGCTGAAGTGGAGCTCTTCTCCGACTGCTTCGAAAATGGCGGCTATGGTGATGTCGGAATTGGGCCGGTTCATCTTGAACCCGCCGCCCGGGCCCCGAGTTGAGCTGATGAGCTCGCTTTTACGTAAACGGAAGAAGATCTGCTCGAGAAATTCCGGCGATATCTCCTCGAGCTCGGAGAGTACACGGATAGATATCGGTTTATCGTGATTCTCCTTTGCCAATCGTAAAACTGCGCGCAGCGCGTATCTACCTTTTGTCGTAATTCTCATATGACCATTCCTATCCTATATTGTGTTATCATACCGCACTCTTGAAAATTTTACAAACGTCTTTATTGGAAATAATAAATTACTTTTTTGTTCATGTATACCGTCTGAGTGAGATTTCCCGGTTTTTCGAGGCAAAAACGCGTGGAGTTACCCCTCTTTGTGAAATGCCAAGAGGCGATTGCCGCGGTGCTTCTGACTGTAGCTCAGCGAAAAGCCCTCACGGCCCTTGGAGAAGGGGTGCAGGTCCGAGCTCTTCCCGATGATGACCAATCTTCCTTCGGAATGGAGCGCTCGCGCGGCGAAGTTCCACAGGTACTGCTCTCTTTCCACCAACGGGCTGTGGTCGTAACAGATGACGCAGGTGTCGTGGCTCTTCCCGTTTTCGCCGATGCCGCGCTCCGCCTCGGTCAGGTCCGGAACTGTTCTTGAGGTGGTCTCGACTGAGAACAGCAGGTTGTGTGAGGTGACGGCGAGCGCTAGGGAGTCTCGTCCTACCAGCTCTATGGACTCGAGGGCGTTATTCCATAGAGTATGGGCGAAAACGGGAATGTGTCCCTGGCCCGGATTCCAGATTATCATTTTCCTCGCGGCGGAGCTCTTTACCGCCCACTGGCTGAAGAGCTGAGTCCGGTAGCTCGGATTGTCGAAGTTCGGGAGGCCCCAGACGGTGTCCAGCGAGTACCTTATTGTGCTGAGCTTCGGAGAGACTCGTGTGCGGAAGTAGACCTTCGGGAGGCTGTAGGCGGCCTCGTGATCGTATTCTCCTACGGCTTCGGAGGGTAGCTCTCCGGCCTCCCGGCGGGCTTTCACCTCGGCCTTCTCCGTGCGGACGAAGTGGTAGACGGTGTGGCTTTTCGTCGACTCCCTGTGTACAATCTTGCCGCCGCTTTCCCTGATCATATTTCCGAACTTCTTTCTCAGCGATTCAATGACTACCACCGCGGCGATGCTCTCCTCCGAACGGCTGAGGTGTGAGAGCATGTTCGCAGCCATGTGGGCGAGCACCGGTTCCCCGGCCTTTGCGGGTATATTGGAGACGATTGCGTTGTATCGCTGTTCCGGGAGGCGGAGAAATGCGAGATCCGCCGAAACGTGGTAGTCCTGTATCCCGTTCAGCGCGGCATTGTGGGCGGCAAACTCTGCGGCGAGGACATCTCTGTCCTGCATCGTCACCCTCAGGTGGGGGTGGCGTTTGGCTGCGGCGATACCGATGATACCGGCGCCGCATCCTATATCCAGGAAGTTGCGCATCTTCCCGAGTGGAAACCGTTGGGCGAGCGTCTTCAGAAGAAGCTTCGTCCCCGCATCTATGTCGTAACTGCTGAACAGCGCCAGGGAGAGCGAGAATTTCAGCTCGGTCCCGTCGAATCGGAACGGAATCGTACGATTTTTGTATCTTTCGATGATCGAGACGGTATTCATGTATATAGGGTCGGAAAGCTACTGGTTGACCCGCTCCACGTATTCTTTCGATTCGGTGTTGACGAGTATCCGCTCACCCTCCTTGATGAAGATAGGCACCTTCACCTTGAGTCCTGTCTCCACCTCTACCGTCTTTGTTGCGCCTGTTACCGTGTCTCCCTTCACCGCATCCTCGGCTTTGGTGACGGTGTAGACGATCTTGAAGGGGAGCTTTATGTCCAGCGGCTTGTCCTCCCACATAATGAGAGTGTAGGTGTCGCCCTCTTTCATGAGCTCTTGATACTCGGGGAAGGTAGAGACGGGAACTTCGAACTGCTCGTAGGTTTCCACGTCCATGAAGTGGTAGTTGTCTCCGTCCGAGTAGAGGTACTGGTAATCTTTGTCCTCGACGACGATATCCTCGACCTGGTCCTGGGTTTTCATGGTCTCTCTGAGGACCTGACCGTTGTTCGGGTTCTTGAGTTTCGCCCGGACGAAGGCCGAACCTTTTCCCGGTTTTACGAACTCTCTCTCTACGACGATGAACGGCTCTCCTTTCATTAGGATGGCCATTCCCTTCTCGAGCGATCCGGCTTTTATCATATTATTCTACCTCTGTGCTGTGTAATTGTTTCTATGGTGGATACCTAAAAACGCAGTATATCAGAAAAAGGGAAGAGAATCACCCCCTCCAGGGAGTCTGCTCCGATCATGATCATGATCAGTCTGTCGATCCCTATGGCGGTGCCCGAGCACTGTGGAAAGTGCCCCCGACCCGGAGAGTCGTTCAATTCCGGAGAGTCGAAGATCTCGAGAAATTCCTCGTCGATGTCGGGGACGACCGGGGACTCGGCTGCCTTTGCCGCATACTCTCGCTCGAAGAAGGCGCGTATCTTCCGGTAATCGGTCTCCTCGCTGTAGCAGTTGGCGATCTCGACACTGCCCGCGTAGAGCTCCCATCGCTCGAGCCAGGGGCCTGAACGGTGCGCCTTGGCGAGTGCGGGTATCTGTGCAGGGTAATCGTAGAGGACCGTGGGTCTGTCCTTCGGCAGGTTCGGCTCGACGAAGGTGATCATGAGCCGGTTGAAGAGCTGCTCCCAGCTCTCGTCTTCGAGCTTGCTGTCCGCACCGAGCCGCCCCACCGCTTCTGCAAGCCGTCTGCGTGGCTGATGCTCGAGCAGGTCTATGCCGCTGTAGCGTCTCACCGCCTCCCTGACGCTCATGCTGCGGAAGGGGGGCTTCAGGCGCTCGGCCGCAGCC
>CAYFVU010000041.1:7335-16190 GCA_964346645.1 uncultured Spirochaetaceae bacterium
CGCCTCCCTGACGCTCATGCTGCGGAAGGGGGGCTTCAGGCGCTCGGCCGCAGCCGCGGTCTCATCGGAGGCAACCTGCGCCTCGGCAAGGGCCGAGAAGAGCGCCTCCGTGCTGCGGATGGAGTCGTGGTAGTCTGCACCTACCGTGTAGTACTCGAGCATGCTGAACTCGGGGTTGTGCATGGCTCCGCTCTCCTCCCCGTTGCGGAAGCTGCGGACTATCTGGAATATGTCGCCGCTTCCCGTCGCCAGGAGCTTCTTCATGTAGAGCTCGGGAGAGGGGAGGAGGTAGAGGGGCCGCGATCCCGATTCGCCCCCGTGGTAGAGGGTCTCGAAGTTCTCGATGGGAGCTTCCGGTATGAGTCCGGGAGAGAGGATGGGAGTTTCGACCTCCGTGTATCCCCTCGAGGTGAAGAAGGCGCGAATATCCGCCTGTATGCGACTGCGCTCGCGCGCTGCGGCTAAATCCATCGGGAGGAGTGTACCACCCCCCGGGCCATCGTGTATACTCGAGCCTATGGAACACGATGTACCACGAATCGGAGAGAAGCTCCACGGCTTTACGGTGGTTTCGGTTCGTCCCCTCGACGAATACGCCGGAACCGGCATACGACTGCGACACGATGCGACGGGGCTCGATGCCTATCATCTCTACACCGACGACAGAGAGAATCTATTTGCCTTCGCCTTCAAGACACCTCCCACGGACAACACGGGAGCAGCGCACATCGTTGAGCACACGGTCCTCTCCGGTTCCAGACGGTACCCGATCAAGGATCCCTTTCTCGCCCTCATGAAGGGGAGCATGAATACCTTTCTCAACGCAATGACCTATCCCGACAAGACCGTGTATCCGGCGAGCACCACGGTAGAGAAGGACTACTTTCACCTTATGTCGGTCTACGCCGATGCGGTCTTCTTCCCGCTGCTCAAGAGGGAGCTCTTTCGGCAGGAGGGCTACCGCCTCGTCCCGCAAGAGAACGGGGACTACACAGTAGACGGGGTGGTCTTTAACGAGATGAAAGGCAATTACTCGAGCTTCGAGTCGATCGTAGGGGAGTGGTCGTATCGCTCGGTCTTCTCCGACTCCGTCTACCGCTTCGACTCCGGGGGCGAGCCGCAGAAGATACCCCGCCTCAGTTACGAGCAGTTCGTAGAGTATCACCGCCGTTACTACCACCCGTCGAACTGCAGGCTCTTTCTCTACGGCAACATACCCACGGAGCGGCAGCTCGAGTTCCTCCAGCAAGAGTATCTGAAGGAATTCGGTCCCGGCGAGCCGGTGGAGGATATCGGACGGCAGACACGCTGGGCTGAGCCCAAGCGCTTCCACGTCCCCGCGCCCTCCGGCGATGAGGGAGAAGAGCGCTCGCCTGAGGCGGAGTCGGCAGGCGAGCCGTCGGGCGAACGAGCCGGCACTGCCGCAACAAGCAAGGCTGCCACGGCTGAGGCCGGCAAGAGCACCGTCATCGTAAATTGGCTCACCGAACCGGCGACTGATCCACTCGCTCTGTTGACGGTGCAGGTTCTCTCGGACATCCTCATCGGCCATCCAGGCACTCCGCTCTACAAGGCGGTGGTGGACTCGGGAATAGGGGAGGATGTCTCCCCCTCGAGTGGGCTCGAGTCCGACATTGCCGAACCGGTTTTCTCCATCGGCGTGCGTGGAACCGGCGAAGAGCGAGAGGAGGAGTTCGAGCAGGTAGTCCTCGGCGAGCTCGAGCGATTGGTCGGCGAGGGAATACCCGAGCAGCTCGCCCGTGGCGCCTTGAACCGGGTAGAGTTCCGCAATAGGGAGATAAAGGGCGGAGCCCCCTTCGGTCTGCGGCTGATGGGCAAGGCACTGAGGGGCTGGCTCCACGGCGAGGAGCCGGAGAACACCCTCGAGTTCACCCGACACATGGAGGAGCTCAAACGGCGCTACGAGGAGGTACCGGGCTACTTCGAAGACTATATCCGCAGGCTCTTTCTCGAGAATCCTCACCGCAGCACGGTGACCGTGGAGCCGAAGCCGAGCTATCTCGACGAGCTCCAAGAGTCCATCGACGAGTCCGTTCAGTCGCACCCCGACCTCGAGGGGGAGGAGGGGAAACTGCGCATACGGGAAGACCTGGAGCGGTTTGCACGATTCCAGAGCACTCCCGACAGCCGGGAGGATATCGAGCGTATTCCCGTCCTCTCCAAGGAGGATCTTCCGGAGGATATTTCCACCATCGAGACTGGGCAGGACCTGCTCGCATCGGTACCGCTCTACACCCACCGTCTCTATACCAACGGGATCGCCTACATCGACATAGCCTTCAATTTGAAGGGGTTGTCGGAGGAGGATTCGAAGCTGCTTCCGCTCCTCGGCAAGATGATCTCCTCATCCGGCATCCCGGGACATCCCTACGACGATGTCGCCCGCATGTTGGCGGTTACCACAGGCGGACTCTTTCACAGCCTGGAGGCGAGTCCGGTGGTCGGACGTCCCGATGAGGCCTTCGTTCTGCTGCTATTCCGTCTCAAGAGCCTCTACCAACACATCGACGAGGGGCTCGACCTCGCTGGAGCCATTCTCACCGAGTCTCATGTGGACGACACCTCCAGGCTCAAAGAGGTGCTCTCTGAGCTGCGCAATGATCTGAGATCGGCGGTCATCCCGTCGGGCCACTCCTTTGCCTCACTGAGAGCCGGCTCTCACCTGCGTTCGGTCATAAAGATCGAGGAGAGATGGCGCGGAATAGAGCAGCTCGAGTTCCTCTCCGGCATCGGAGAAGAGGGGGGGATGAGCATAGAGGAGCTCGCAGGTAGGCTCCGGGAGCTGAGGGAGCGGATAATCACCCGCGAGCGGATGTTACTCAACATCACGGCTGAGGAGGAGCACTTCGAGGAGGTGCGGAAGGCGACCGAGGGCGCCGTTGCGCTCTTTCCCGCCGGGGCCGGGGCCGGAGGCGGAATCGACTCCGGAGAGCCGGGATCACTCTCGAGGGCCACGATCGTGCTCTCCCCCCAGCCGCATGAACGGACCGGGAATGACCTGTCTGATTCGGGGCCGTCCGTCAATATTCAGACCGGCACTGAGCAGGGCACGGTCCCGGTGGAGGAGCCGCTGCGCTGGGAGAGTCTTCTCGTTCCGGCGGCGGTCGGTTACAGCTCGATGGTGCTGCCGGCGGCCACCTACGGCGAGGATGCCCATCCGCTGCAGGTGCTCCTCGCACAGCTTTTGAAGACCGACTACCTCTGGGAGAAGGTGCGCATGCAGGGGGGAGCCTACGGGGCTGCGGCATCGGCCCATGCCCTCGAGGGAGTCTTCGGCTTCCTCTCTTACCGTGATCCCGACGTGGGGCGGAGCCTGGGCGTGTTCGAGCAGGCCTTCGCGGACTTTGCAGCGCAGGAGCCCGATTCTCAAGAGCTCGAAAAGGCGGTTATCGCCGTGGTGGGCAAGGATGCGCGGCCAAAATCCCCGGGCGAGAAGAGCATTGTCGGCCTCAGGCGGCTGCTCTACGGCATCACCGACGAGTCAAGGCGAGAGAAGCGGCGAAGGATGCTGGAGGCGAGGCCCGAGGACATCTCGGCGCAGGCGAAACTGCTATATCCGGAGCTGGTTCGGGCGGTGCGTGTCGTGCTCGCATCCGAGCGGACGGCGGCGAAGGCCGAAGAGGCGTACCCCGCGATTCGCGACAAGCTGAGGACCCGAGTCCGGCTCTAATCGGCAGAGGGGGAGTGGAAACCCGTGAGCGATCACTCGGAGAGGACGAAGGATATACGGCGCGGGAGCATTCATCGTCTCTACTTCGGCCTCACGCTACCGGCGACCTTCAGCCTTTTGGTCCTCGGACTCTACCATTTTTTCGACGGCATCTTCGTCGGACAGTGGGTCAATCCGGATGCCCTCGGTGCGATAGGACTCGTCTACCCATTCACTCTGGTCAACAACGGCATCTTCATGCTCATCGGTGTGGGCAGCGCGAGTCTGCTCAGCCGTGCGTTAGGGGCCGGAGACCGCAAGACCGTCGACTCCATATTCGGCAATCTCCTCCTGCTCAACATCCTTCTCTCCGGTGCCGAGGTGGCCCTCGGCCTCGTCTATGCCGAGCGCATCGTCGCCTTCTTAGGCGGAGAGGGGAGGATGCTCGAGTACGGTGCGCGCTACCTGCGGCTCATCGTGATCGGCTCCCCCTTCGTCAACTTCGCCTCCAGCGCGAATGTGGTCATCCGCGCCGAGGGGCGGATGCGCGAGGCCATGCTGATACTCTCGAGCGGCGCACTGCTGAACATCCTGCTAGATCCTCTGTTTCTCGGGGTCTTCGGCCTCGGGGTGACGGGGGCGGCGCTGGCGACGGCCATCAGTCAGGCGGTCACGGCCGTTGCCTCGGTGGTCTATTTTGCACGGGGACACAGCGCCGTGCGCATACATCCGTCGAGGATCCGCTTCACGCGCCACATCACTAAGATTCTGGGCGTAGGTATCTCCGGGATGGCTCTGCCGGTGATGACGATCGTGCAGATCGTCTTCATCCTCAAGAGCACCGCCTACTACGGCGGGTCGAGTGAGCTTATCATCATCAGCGCGGTCATAAAGATCCTCAACTTCATCTTCGTACCGATCTGGGGGGCCTGCCAGGGATTTCAGCCTATCGTCGGCATAAACTACGGGGCCGGGGACTATCGTCGAGTGAGGAAGAGCTTTTTCGTCTACGTCTTCTACACCTCGCTGATAGCGTTGGTGGTCTGGACCGTCATTATGGGGGCTCCGAGGATGGTGCTCGGCTGGTTCATTACCGATACCTCCATTGTCGAGAAGGGTGTGCGCGTCATACGGCTCTACCTCTGCGACTTTCCGTTGTACGGTTATATGTTGTTGGTGGTGACCCTCTTCCAGGCCCTCGGGAAGGGGGCGCATGCGGCATTTCTCGTCATCAGCCGCATGAGTCTGCTCTTCATTCCGATTATCCTGCTGCTGCCGCGGATAATCGGCATCGACGGGGTATGGCTCGCAACACCGGCCTCCGATGCTCTGGTCATCATCATAGGAACCGTGATGGCGGTGAGGGAGCTCCATAGGCAGCGCTTGCTCGAGAGGCGGAGGAGCTCAGGAGCCGTCGAACTTCTCGTCTCCCCAGATCTTTCGAAGCCTGCGGAGGTTTTCCCGGACGTTTGAGGGGTTGAGGGCCTCCTGGCGCCGCTGGAGAAAGATGCAGCTGCTCAGCTCTGCCCGTCCCTGCGCGATGTCGTGGGCGTGTGCCTCGCAGCTCGGTGAGCCGCACATGCCGCAGTCGACCTTCGGTAACTTCTCCAATGCCTCCCGCATCAGGCCCATCTTCTCCATCGCCTTCTCCATGTCGTCGTCGAGCTTGACGATCGAGCGCGGCTCGATCGCATCGAGCTTTATGTGGTCCTTCAGGTAGCCGGACATGGCGTGGATCTCCTCCTGCGTCTCGGCATCCACCGGCCCCATGGATTCGGAGCGGTGCCGGAGTCTCTCGGCGGTGAGAAATCGGTTGCCGGAGCCGAGGATGCCGCCTGCGCAGCCTTCGTCACATGCCCGCAGCTCCAGAAAGTCGACTCCATGGATCTCGCCGTTCTCCAGCTTCTCGAGGAACTCGATGGCGTGGTGCACCCCGTCTACGGAGAGGCTGCGGTTGGAGATGTTCGGCGCCTCGCCGGTGGTGAGACTCCAGAGTACCGCGGTGCCGGACAGCTCGCGCTTCGGAGGCACCGGGCAGTCGCTCTGGCCCTTCTGCTTGACTATGGTCTTGTGGACGAGATTGAAGAGGTAGTTCATGTTGATGACGCCGTCGTAGAGGCTCTTCTCCTCGCCGATCGGGCTCTTGATCGCGGCGATCTTCGCCGCACAGGGGGTGACGTAAAAGATGCCGATCTCCTCCTCCCTTATGCCCTCCTGTATGAGCTTGTGCTTCGCGTAGATGGCGGTGATGTCGAGGGGTGGTTTTATCAAGTTGAGGTGCCCCACGAGGGAGGGAAAGCGCACCTGAATGAGGCGCACGATAGCCGGGCAGAAGGAGGAGATGACGGGGTACTGCGAGGCATAGGTGCTGTACTTGCCCCTGATCGCGTGGAGAATGTCGCTGCCGAACTCCGCCTCGTATACCTGGGTAAATCCGAGGTCCATCAGGACACTGAAGATCTGACGCTCCTTTATCTCCTCGTTGAACTGTCCGACCATCACCGATGGCACCACGGCTATCCGGTGGCTGTAGCGGTAGATCTTCTGGAAGTCGTCCTGTGCCACCACGATGGCGTCTACGGGACAGACGGCCATGCAGTTGCCGCAGTCCACGCAGCGATCGGGGTCCACGTGGGCCTTCCCGCGAAAGACTCTGATGGCCCCTGTCGGACAGATAGTCATGCAGCGGGTGCAACCGAAGCAGACCTCCTCCTTTACCGTGAGCGCATGGAAGAAGGAACGTGTGGGACCCGGGCCGGAGGACCCCGTAGAACCGGATGAGCCTGGCGAGCCGGATGAGCCTATCGAACCGGGATAACTCGAGGAGCCGCCGCTCATGACTCGCCTCCGGAAAGGTAAATCTCCATCTCCACCTCGGTGTATTCGCCTTCCTTGCTGCGGATGTCGAGGTAATCGGTGTTCTTTCGTATGTTCGGTAATCCCATGCCGGCACCGAATCCCATCTCTCGAATCTGCTCATCCGCCGTCGAATATCCTTCGGACATCGCCAGGTCGATGTCTGCTATTCCCGGACCGGTGTCGCTGACGAGGATGTGTATCTTCTGAGAGGAGATGTCCACAGAAATCGTCCCTCCGTAGGAGTGGCCCACGACGTTAACCTCCGATTCGAAGAGGGCCACCACGGTCTTGCGTATCGTCATTCCGTCTATGTTCAGTTCCTTGAGGATCTTCTTTATTTCACTCGAGACGCGGCCCGCATTCGCAAAGTCGCCGGCCTCTACTTCGAAATCGAATTGCACGTTTACACCGTCCGTCAGAACACGTATCCGAGCCCGGATCGAAAAAGCACGCCCCCCGCCCTGTACATAGAGTAGGGGCTGCTCATGAGCACGATATTGCTGCTCCCTGCGAGCTCCACCATCTTCTCGTTCGGCTCCTTCCCCCGCACGAGCAGAACCGCCCCTATGTCGGACATCTCGGCGGTGCGTACCGCTTGCACGTTGTTCAGTCCGGTGATCAAGAGGAGGTTGTCCGTGAGCAGGGTGAGCACGTCGCTCATGAGATCGGAGCAGAAGGCCTTCTCGACCTTCCTTTTTTTTGCCGCCGTTTCGCCGGTGTAGATCGTTCCCTCGACGAGCTCGCATATGTCCGAAAGAGAGATTCCTTGTTGTTCCATTTCGTCTAATAAGCTAACAGAAAATCGCGAGGAGGGCTACGGGCTTGCCCTGATAACGGAGGAGCTTTCTCCATACGAATTACTGAGGACGCGGAATTCATGTAGATTGCAATTTTTTCTTGACAGCGTGTGAGAGGTAAAGTAAACTGAAGTCACCGTGCAACCGTGTGCATAGGCTGTACGGAATGTAAAGGATCTTTATTAAAAGGAGTGTTTACCCATGCGTAAAAACTTGAGAGTGCTTATTACCTTCCTCGTTGCGTTTGCTCTTGTAGCAAGCATGACGCTCGTCTCCTGCGGAGGCGGACAAGAAGGTGAGAAAGCGGCAGACAAAGAGAAAGAAGAGAGCGCCGAAAGCGGGAAGGACTACAGCGACAACAAGTGGACCGACGGTCAGGATCTTTCCGGCAGAAAAGTGGAGATTTTCGGTGCCTTCGTGGATGCCGATGCCGAGAGGTTCAACAAGAGCATGATTCCCTTCGAAGAGGCCACCGGTATCGAGGTGGAGTACGAAGGCTCAGGCGACTTCGAGTCCCTCATTACCGTGCGGACAGAGGGTGGAGATCCCCCCGACATCGCCGCCTTTCCGCAGCCCGGCCTCATGCAGGACGTCGTGTCCCGTGTAGACAACATCGACCTCAACGACTGGTTCGAGAAAGACTACCTGCAGCAGCAGTACAACCAGAGCTGGCTCGATCTCGGAACCTACAAGGGAGAGATGGTCGGAGTCTGGTACCGCGCCAGCGTAAAGAGCCTCGTGTGGTATGCCAAGCCGGTATTCGAGGAAGAGGGCTATGAGATACCCAAAACCTGGGACGAGATGCTCGAGCTCAGCGACCAGATGGTCGAAGACGGCTACACGCCGTGGTCCATCGGTATGGAGAGCTCCGGCGCAACCGGCTGGGTCGCCACCGACTGGCTGGAGGACATAATGCTGCGAACCGCCACCCCCGAGAAATACGACCAGTGGGTAGCCGGCGAGCTCCCCTTCAACTCTCCCGAGGTCAAGCGTGCCTGCAAGATCATGGCCGACATATGGTTCAACAAGGACTACGTGCTCGGAGGACGCAACAGCATCCTCACCGTACCCTTCGGCGATGCGGCGACTCCGCTGGTACAGGATCCCCCGAAGGCGCTCATGCATCGTCAGGCGAGCTTCATCACCGCCTTTCTGCCGGACGACACCAACGTCGGCGAGGATATCCACTACTTCTACCTTCCCCCGATCGACGAGGAAGAGGGTAAGCCCGTACTCGGCGCCGGCGACTGCTTTACCGCCTTTATCGACAAGCCCGAAGTTGAGGCGGTTATGAGATACCTCACCCAGGGGCTCTCCACCAAGGCCTGGCTGCAGTCCGGAGGCTTTGTCTCTCCGCACAACGACACTCCTCTCGACTGGTATCCCACCGAGCTCGACAGAGGATATGCCGAGATTCTTATAAACGCCGACACCTTTAGATTCGACGCATCCGACCTCATGCCCGGACAGGTTGGTGCAGGCTCCTTCTGGAAAGGCATGACCAACTGGGTCTCCGGCGACGATCTCGA
>CAYFVU010000041.1:16290-27743 GCA_964346645.1 uncultured Spirochaetaceae bacterium
TATATGAGAAAGTGATACATAGTTGCATGCAGGCAGGAGGCATCCTGCCTGCATCCTTCTTAAACCTCGAAGGAGTACTTATATGCAAGAAGATGTGAAAAATACCAAAGACCGGCTGTTGGACATATTTGCTACTACTCCCCTGCGGATCGCGGTAGGTCTCATTGTACCGGTCGTTACCTTTCTGGTCCTCCGTGAAAGCTTTATTTTTATGAGAGACACGGAGGCCTCGAAACTGATAATAGCCGTAGTGGCTCTCCTGGTGGGAGTCGGGGGGGTCTGGGTCTTGTTTGCGGCGACAAACAATCTGGTCTCTATACTCCCGATTAAGCTGCGGGATGCCCTCAGACCATGGGTCTTCGTGGGGCCTGCGGTCATTATCCTCTGTTTCTACATAGTATTTCCGGCAATCCGCACCATCTGGCTCAGTTTTCTCAACCGTACCTCAACGGAGTTTGTGGGCCTCAGTAACTACATCTTTGTGTTTTCCGATTCGCAAATGCTCGTGGTTTTGAGAAACACCCTCCTGTGGGTCATTATCGTTCCCTTCTTTGCCGTGGCCATAGGGCTCATAATCGCGGTTATGGCGGATCGACTGAAACCGAGCTGGGAGAAGACGGTTAAGTCATTTATATTTCTTCCCCTCGCTATATCCTTCGTCGGTGCAAGTGTCATATGGCGATTCGTCTACTACTACCAGCCCGCCGGATACGAGCAGATCGGACTGCTGAATGCTATGGTCGTAGCTTTTGGGGGAGAACCGATCGCCTGGCTCATAAACCGGCCGTGGAACAACTTCTTCCTTATATTTATCATGATCTGGCTGCAGACCGGTTTCGCCATGGTCATCCAGTCGGCGGCGGTAAAGGGAGTGCCTAACGCACTGCTCGAGGCGGCGCGCATAGACGGCGCCGGAGAGATCCGCATCTTCTTCAACGTTACTATTCCCTACATTACAGGTACCATCCTGACCGTCACTACGACGATCCTCTTTATGGTCCTGAAGATCTTCGACATCGTCTATGTAATGACGAGCGGAAATTACGACACGGGAATTGTCGCATCGCGGATGTACAAGGAGGCCTTTATCTACCGCAACTTCGGTAGAGGTAGTGCCCTTGCGGTCTTTCTCTTCATAGTCGTAGTGCCGTTCATGATCCGAAACATCAAACAGATGCGTGAGCAAAGGAGATAGACTATGAGTGATACAGTACAAGTAAAGAAGATCGGATCAAAAAAGATAGAGAGGATCGTAAAGGGAATTCCCATGCGGCTCATTCTCTTGGCGCTTATCCTCATCTGGACCGTGCCCACCTTGGGGCTTCTGGTCAGCTCCTTCCGCACCCCCGATGCCATTAACAGCAGCGGTTGGTGGGCGGTTCTAGGAGGCCTGTTCGATCAGGCCCAGTGGACGCTGCAGAACTACCACAGCGTCATTTATGCAGACTTTATGGGGCTCGCCTTTCTCAACAGCCTGCTCGTAACCGTTCCCTCCACCGTAATCCCGATTACGATTGCCGCCTTCGCCGCCTTTGCGATTGCCTGGATGGACTTTCCCGGCAGAGAGGGAATATTCGTGCTGATAGTCGGACTCCTCGTGGTGCCCCTGCAGATGGCCCTTATCCCGGTGCTGAAGGTCTACACCCAGAACGATCTCAACGGTACCTATCTCGGTATTTGGCTGGCCCATACCGGTTTCGGTTTGCCCCTGGCGACCTACCTCCTGTACGGATACATATCGGGCATTCCGAAAGAGATCATCGAATCGGCCCACGCCGACGGGGCGACGCCCTGGATGATGTTCACGCGACTGGTGCTGCCGCTGTCCAAGCCCTCTATCGCGGCATTCGCCATATTCCAGTTCCTCTGGGTCTGGAACGACCTCCTGGTAGCTCTGGTATTCTTGGGTACGAAGAAGGAGAATGCCCTCGTTACCACACGCTTAGCGGAGATGGTAGGCTCTCGCGGACAGGATTGGCACATTCTTACATCCGGTGCATTCCTGACGATGATCATGCCCTTGATCATCTTCTTCAGCCTGCAGCGCTACTTCGTTCGCGGTATGATGGCCGGTTCTGTAAAAGGTTAACCGAGCTATATCGCGAGGTGAGAGAAAGGATTGCAACTAACGCCGCCTCACCGTGTTGGTGAGGCGGTAAAAGTATAGGAAAAAGCCTTTACAGAACACACAACTCTTCGAATTGATCGCCTACTGAGTTGAGCTCATGGCAGAGAGAAGGATAGATATCCGGCGATGCGGCGAGGACATTGTACTTCCCCGCACGCTCTACATACCGGACCTCGGCGCCGGCTTCTTTTGCGATGAGGGCTCCGGCGGTGATGTCCCAGAGCGATACCTTCAACTCCCAGTAAGCATCGTAGATACCGTCTGCGACCAAACAGAGGTCGTAGGCTGCCGCACCTAAGCGCCGAAGTCCGCGGACCTTCGGTGCAATCCTTGCTATGTAGTCGATGTTGTTGACCGGTGATTCTGCACGATCGTAGGGTAACCCCGTGCCGACAACGCACTGATTAAGATCTTCATGCGACGCGACGGAGATAGATGAGCCGTCGCGGAATGCGCCGCCCCCTCGAGTGGCGGTGTATGTTCTTCGCAGCGGCGCAATGTGCACCGCACCGACGATGGGTTCGTCTCGAAAGAGGAGCGCGACAGAGCTCGCGAATATGGGGAGGCCGTGCACATAGTTTGTGGTCCCGTCGAGTGGATCGATCACCCACAGATACGCCGAGTCGCCGGATATCCGGCCTTCCTCCTCACCGAGGATAGCGTGGGAAGGAAATGAATCCGCTATTCCGTCGGTAATGAGCTCCTCGCATTGCTTATCGATTTCGGTGACCATGTCGACACCGGTCGATTTGTTTCCCACCTCGAGCGTTCCCCTCAGGTGTTCCATTTGCAGTACTCCGGCCTTCTCCGCGAGGTCACGGGCTAATGCAGCTGCTCCTTCGGGTATCTGTGTCTGTCTGTTCATGATGACATCTAAACACAGTGCCGGGATTTCTGCAACTTGTGCAGCTGAGATTAGAAAATTCTATTTTCACTTCCGAGAAAATGGGTGCATAATGGTATCTATCATGAATAAGGCATTGAGAGTGATTCTCGTAGATGATCATCCGCCTGTGCGTGATGGGATAAAGTCGGCGTTTATGCAAACGGATACGCTGCGCATCGTAGCCGAAGCCGAGTCGGCGGAAAGGCTAGAGGAGCTCATGGCCGAGGTACCCACGGATGTGGTGGTTCTCGATGTATCTCTTCCAGACAGGTCAGGCATCGACGTTCTCCACACGCTTCTGACGCACTATCCCACAGTGAAGGTCATCATGCTAAGCATGTACAGCCGCACCGACTACATAGTGGAATCTCTCCATGCAGGTGCCGTCGGCTACATGACTAAAGAGACCTCTCCATTAGAGCTCATCGAGGGAATACGGAAGGTACACAGAGGGGAGTACTTCTTCGACAAAACCGCCATGCAGGCGCTCGTCCAAAAGGCACTCGAGCACCCTCGAAGGTATTACGACATCGAAGATAAGGTCTACGAGAGGCTCACGGCTCGAGAGCAGGAGATCATGCGCCTTTTAGCGGAGGGGTTTTCGGTAAGGAGGGTGGCCCAGAGTCTTTCCATCAGTTATCGTACGGTGGAAAATCACCGCACGAGCATATTTCGAAAGCTGAATGTGAAAAACCTCGCAGAGCTCGTGCATTATGCAAAGAGACTCGGTGTTATCGATTTTTCATGACTGGCACTCTTGAAAACTGCATGTTTCTGCACATAGAATGGGTGTTGTGAGAAATTCACAGAAAAATGTGAAAATCCCTTATACACAACCGCTATATTTGCCTTTATAATGTGGATAAATGGATAAAGTGGTATGAGATAAGGAGGATACAAAAAGTATTAGAATAGAAAAAGTAGTTTTGGCTCCGGAAGAGTCGGTGTCAGTACGCCCTCACCGACTCTTCCTCTTTTTTTGTACATGCAGCAGTAGCGTCGGATCATCGGTCATGATTCCATCCACACCCATATCGAGCAGCCGCTCCATGTCGTATGCCCCGTTTATGGTCCAGACCTGCAGCCGAATTCCGAGCTCGTGGAGGTCGCGCAGGAGGGCTGGGGTTACGACCTTGAACCGGCCGTAATACTCCGGCGCTTGCAGCGAGAGCCCCGGAGGCAGAGGGCCTATGGTCAGGCAGCTCGTGAATCGGCGCATCAATAGGACCATTGCCTCCCCCTTTGAAAAGCTCGTTGCCATCTCCGGCATCTGTTTTCTGAGGAGTTTCAATACTCTGCTGTGGAAGCTCGCGCCTAAGACTCGCTCAACCGCCCCGTTGTGTTGTATCGTCTCTATGAAACTTGTAACCATCTCTCGACGGGGGGTCTTCAAGTCGATATTGAAACGCATGTGCGGTAGTGCCCGGAGCAGTTCTTCGAGGGTAGGAATCGCAATTTCCTGTGCTCGAAAAGGATATGTGTTCCCTCCATCGTGACTGAAGCGGTATCCTGCGTCGAAACGCTTCAACTCAGCAAGGCTGAAATCACATATTCTCCCACTGCCTTCGGTCGTCCGGTCGATGGTCTTGTCATGAGAGACCACGCAGACGCCGTCCTTCGTGAGATGAATATCCGTTTCGATGAGGTCTACTCCCATATCCGCTGCACTCATGAAGGCGGGAAGGGTATTTTCCGGATACCCCTTCGAATCTCCCCTGTGGGCACACACAGTCACGGACCGGGAGAAAAAGGGGTGCGTGTCGATTCTTTTGCTTGTCTTCATGCACTTTTCCTATCTGAGGATTGATGATAGCCTAATTTTATGCGTGCCGGTAGTCAAGAGTCGAACATCGCCCGTTCCGTCGTGATCATAGGAGTGCTCTTTGCCTCTTTCTCGTCGATCATCATCAGGTTTTCCCACGCACCGCCCCTCATAATTGCCTTCTACCGTATGGGTTTCGCTTCTCTCTTGCTCCTGCCGCTGTTTCTCAAAAGGCTAGCCTACGACGGCGAACGGGCAACGGCTGCTGATCTCTTCCGTATGATCGCCGGAGGTCTATTCTTGGGGCTCCACTTTGCCGCATGGATCAGCTCGCTGAGTCTCACCACCGTCTCGAGCTCCGTGGTGTTGGTGACTACACATCCCGTGCTGGTGTTCTTTCTCTCCTGGTTGTTCTTCAAGGAGAAGGGGACTGCGAAGCAGCTCGCCTACATCCTCTGTGCGGTCGTGGGAAGCGCTGTTCTCTCTTTCGGCGATGTGGGGAGGGGAGAGACGGCTCTCTCGGGAAACCTGCTCGCATTCGTCGGAGGAATGGCCGTGGGGCTCTATCTGATAGTGGGGAGATCGGTACGGAAGAGGCAGAGCCTCAGCTATTACACTTTCGTGGTGTATGCAACGAGTGCAGTCTTCCTGCTGTGCTTTGCCCTCGTTTTGGAGAACCCTCTCCTCGGCTATGCGCCTCGGGAGTGGGGTCTCTTCCTCCTCCTCGCCCTCGTGTGTACCTTGCTCGGCCACAGTCTCTACAACTGGTCCCTCAAATTTCTCAACACCACCTTTATCTCCGTGACGGTCCTGATAGAGCCGGTTGCCGCCTCGATTATGGCCTTCTTTCTCTTCGGCGAGGTGCCGACGCCGGTCAGCGGTTTCGGGGCGCTGCTCGTGTTGACCGGGATCTACATGTATGGGAGGAGCAGTACTGGCGAACCTTGACAACTCGATGCGGCCGATTTAGACTACCAGAAATGCAACCGTGTGCACTGGAGAAAACCATCAGGGGGATTGTTCATGACTTCACCGACCCGTACTACATATGATCCGTGGAAGATCGTCGAGCCGGTCTTCTCTCCCGAGACAATGGCGGAGGGCGAGTCCATCTTTGCCCTCGCCAACGGCTACCTCGGCATCAGAGGCACCTTCGAGGAGGGACTCCAGGCTTGGAATCGGGGTGCCTATCTAAACGGTTTCTTCGAAGAGCGGCCGATCGTGTACGGGGAGCGTGCCTACGGTTTTCCGGAACACAGTCAGACTATGCTGAATGTTGCCGACAGCAGCAAGGTCATCATCAAAGTCGACGGCGATCCACTCAATCTCGCCACGGGTGAGTTGAAGTCTTACCGACGTGAGCTCGACATGCGGGATGGAGTGCTCAGACGCTCCTTTCGCTGGATCTCTCCGGGGGGTAAGGAGTTCGCCTTTAGCTTCGAGCGTCTTGTCTCTCTTACCAGGAGAAACGGCGGTGCTCTGCGTGTTACCGTGGAAATCTACGAGGGGACGGCGGAGCTCTCGATACTCTCTAGTTTAGATGGAACGGCAATTAATAGGGAGGACGAGGGAGACCCGAGATCCGGCGCCTCCCTCGGCGAAGGTGCGTTGGCCTACAAGGATCAACAGGTCGAAGATGCGATGCTCTATCTGAAAGGGGTGACCAAGAGCTCCGGACTCTCCTTTTCCGCAGCGGTTCGCCACGGCGTAGGAGGACTGGGGGAAGTCACTCAGGAGAAACTCGAAAATGTCCGTGAGCTCGGGCAGCAATATACCGGCACCATAGAGGCGGGTACGATGGTAACGCTGAACAAATACTTTGCCTACGACCACAGCAAAAGTGCAGAGGACGGCAGGTTGTACCGGAGTGTAACGGAGGAGGTGACGTCCCTCGAGAAGTCCGGGTATTCTCAGCTCGAGAAGGAACAGAGCGAGTTCCTGTCGGATTTTTGGGAACGGGCAGATGTGGAGATAGATGGAGACCCGGCTTTGCAGCAGGGAATACGGTTCAACATCTTTCACCTTCTGCAGTCCGTCGGCAAGGATGGAAAGACCAGCATTGCCGCGAAGGGCCTTACCGGAGAGGGGTACGAGGGACACTACTTCTGGGACACCGAGATATACGTGCTTCCCTTCTTCATTTACACGGAACCACAGATAGCCAGGAAACTCTTGGAATACCGGCATTCGATACTTCCGAGAGCAAGGGAGCGCGCGGCAGAGCTCGCTCAAAGAGGGGCTCTGTACCCTTGGCGCACTATAAACGGAAAGGAGGCCTCGGCTTACTACCCCGCGGGAACGGCGCAGTACCACATAGATGCCGACATCGCCTATGGAGTGAAGAGATATCTGAATGCAAGCGGCGACGAAACCTTCCTGCCCGAGGCGGCAGAGATCTTTATCGAGACGGCTCGTATGTGGTACGACCTCGGCTGGTTCAACAGTCGCTGCGGCGGGGGGTTCTGTATCGACGGCGTAACCGGTCCGGACGAGTACACCGCTCTGGTGAACAACAACTACTATACCAACATCATGGTGCAGGACAACCTGCGAAGCGCCGCCGATACGGTGGAACGACTCAGGGACCATCAGCCCGATGTGTTCAATTCCTTGGCGAAGCGGCTCGATTTTAACATGGAGGAAGTCGAACAGTGGCGAAGAGCCGCCGAGGCGATGTGGTTGCCCTACGATGAGGAGCTCGGCATTCACCCGCAGGACGACAGTTTTTTGGACAAGGAGGTCTGGCCGATCGATTCGATTCCGGAGAACAAACGCCCGCTCCTTCTCCACTACCATCCCTTGGTTATCTATAGACGGCAGGTGCTGAAGCAGGCCGACATGGTCCTCGCACTCTTTCTGCAGGGCGACAAGTTCTCGATCGCCGAAAAGAAACGAGATTTCGACTACTACGATAGACTCACCACCGGTGATTCTTCTCTCAGCCCCTGTGTCCAGAGCATCATCGCCGCGGAGGTCGGATACGAAGAGCTCGCCTACAGTTACTTCGTAAGGACGGCACGAATAGACCTGGATGATGTGAACGGAAACGTACATGACGGTTTGCACACGGCGGCAATGGCCGGTACATGGGCGGCCATTGTACATGGCTTTGCCGGCATGAGGGATCACGGCGGAAAACTGAGTTTTTCTCCCCATCTTCCCCGCAAGTGGAACCGTCTTGCCTTCAACCTCACCGCAGGAGAAGCGTTGCTCGAGGTGACCGTGACCCACAACGAGGTCGCCTACTCACTGAAGGAGGGGGAGGCGCTCAGTATTGTACATCGCGGGAAAGAGCACACGGTCTATTCTGGCTCACCTCTCGTGTTTTCGGACCGACCCGACCTCGAAGCGGTAGTCTTCGATCTCGATGGGGTAATAACCGATTCGGCCGAATACCACTATCAGGCATGGAAACAGCTTGCCGATGAGCTCGAAATTCCCTTCGACCGGGAGTTCAACCACAACCTCCGCGGTGTGGGACGTATGGATAGTCTCGAGTTGATCCTCTCCCGGGTTCCCGATCGGTCCTACAGCCACGATGAGAAGGTTGAGCTTGCAAGCAAGAAGAACGATATCTACAAAGAGCTCATTACACAGATTACTTCTGATGATCTGCTACCGGGCATAGAACAGCTCTTAGAGGAGCTGAGAGGCGCGGGGATCTGTGTGGCCCTCGCCTCGGCGAGCAGAAACGCCCCGGTAATCGTAGAGAATCTACAAATCGGGGACAAACTCGATGTAATAACAGATCCCAACAAACTCGATCGCGGCAAGCCTGATCCCGAGCAGTTCTTTATGGCAGCAGAGATGCTCGGCGTGCCGACCCGCAACTGTGTGGGGGTCGAAGATGCGCAGGCGGGGGTAGATGCAATTCGCGGAGCCGGCATGTTTTCCGTCGGTATCGGGGATTACCTCCAAGGTGCCGATTGGAGGGTGTCGGATACTTCGGAGCTCGATCTCACCGCTTTACGAGAGCAATTCTACCGGCATTGTGGAGAGTAGTCTAGTGCGCTAACTCTTCTCCCGGCCGCAGGGTGAAGCTCTTGTCTACGAGTCTCACCTCTACTTTTCCGGAATTGTCATGGCTGCTGCGGAGTTTCAGCTTCTCGTGATCGAGGTGTACCACGATCTCCTGGTTATGGTAGATGAGGGAGAAGTCGAAACTGTTCCACACCTCCGGCATATTCGGCTCGAAACGGATGTAGCCCTCTTCGGTTCGGAAACCTGCGAAGCCGAACACCACCATCTGCCAGGCAATGCCGCAGGCGGCGGTGTGGATGCCTCCTATGAAGGTACCGCCGCTGACCGGAGGATTCGTATTATAGAGGTCGATAGTGCAGGAAGTGAGGAAGTAGGAGTAGGCCTGTCTGTTCCTGTCGATTCTCGCGGCTACGATGGAGTGCACTGCAGGCGAAAGCGAGGAGCGGTGTTGAGTCCTCGGCTCGTAGTAATCGTAATTAGTCTGTATCGTTTCTCTCGAGTAGTGATCGGGATGCAGACAGAAGAGTTGGATCACATCGGCCTGTTTGATTACCTGTGTTTCATAAGCGATTCCGTTTGGCCATCCCCAGTATTCGCCGGGGTCCTTCAGCCGATCTTTCAACTTGTCCGGGCTAGTATCCTCGAGTTGGAAATATCCGTCGAATTGTTCGATGAGTCCCGTTTCCTCATCGGGCTCGGGAATGTACATACGTTCTGCCATGTCCTTCCATAGTTTGATCGCTTCGGTAGAAAGACCGATCTTATCCGAGATCTCTCTGAGCTTCTCGGGCTCGCCTTTTGCGAGGTTTCGATACACCCTCTGTGCCGCTTCTAATGCGTAGGCGGCCTGAACGTTGGTAAAAGCGTTGTTGTCGGCGTTTTCGTGGTACTCGTCGGGCCCGAGCACGCGCAGGATCTCGTAGCGTTTCTTGTCCATCTTGAAATAGCTGTAGGAGACGAGAAAACGAGCGATTTCGAAAAGCATCTCCGCCCCATACTCTCGGATGAAGTCCCAGTCTCCGGTTGCGAGGTAATAGTGCCAGATCGCATAGGCTATATCCGGTGAGATGTGCATCTGCCAGTCATTAAAGTGGTTGCGGATCTTTCTCCCTGTGAGAACATCGACGAAGAAGTAGTCCGGACAGAGCTCATCCCCGGTGTCTCCGCTTATCCACGCGTAGAAGGCACCGTAATACCCGAGCCGCTCGGCCTTTCTCCGAGCTCCGTCGAGGGTCTTGTAGCGGTAAGTGAGGAGGTTTCTCGCAACATTGGGATCTGTATAGAGAAACATCGGGAGGTTGAAAATTTCTTGATCCCAAAAAGCTGCTCCCTGGTATGCCTGACAGGAGAGTCCCCGTGCGCCGATAGGGAGATGGTCCGTATGAGCCGGAGTTGCGATAATATTGTGGTAGAGGTCGTAGTTGAGCAGTGCTTGGGCATCGTCGCTGGAGTCTATCCTCATCTGATAGGTGCTCCACATATCGTCCCAGATGAGATCGCTCTTAGCCGCAAGTTCATCGAAGCCTTTCCGGGCCGCCTTTTTTGAGAGTCGACATGCTCGTTCCTTCGGTTCCTCGGTGTCGTTGCCGGAATAGACGGACATCATTTGTTCGAGGATAACCGACTCGCCCGGTGAAAGGCTGAAGTCAAGAAGCATGAAGCTGGATGTCCCAGATGGCTCCTCTCTCGTGGCATCGGGTTCTATCCCTACGATCCGGTAGGAACCGGCAACGACCACCGGCAGTCCTCTCTCGGTGGTGCTGCATTCCACTCCCCGAACTTCCTCATCATGAAAAGGCATGTATCCTGCGAAATGGTCGCCGTTGAGACTCCAGATGTCTGAATCGACACCGGCCCTGAGTGTTATCTTAGTCTTTTTGTCTGCGGTGATGGTCAGCTTCTGCGCAATAAGGTGAAGCGATTGGTAACTGGCGAAACGTTGGAACTCTATTCTGAGAGTTCCTCCGGAAGGAGAATTCCAAGTGTACTTACCGAATGTGCGACCGTGTTTGATAAACAAGCCGTGGGAATAATCGCTGTGCGGTGCTGATAGGTCGACGAGCTCTCCCTCTTCCCACACCTGTGCAAAAAGTGCGTTCGGAACCGTGCACAGTTCTTTCCACTTACCGTCGGCATTGTCGTAGGTATCGGTAACAACGCAGCCGACATATTTCTCTTTATCCCACTCCGGAAAGGTTCCGCGATACCCGAGATAACCGTTCCCCGTCATGAAATTACTACCGCTGGTGACCACCTGACTGGGATCGAAGCGAGTCTCCTGTACCGTCCAGTCGTCCTTTATGTGAATTGGGCTCGGTGCGTGGTTCATCGGTGCCTCCAATAGATCATCAGAAAATAGTGCATATAACGATTATAAATGCGAATGCAACCGTGTGCAACCTGCACGTACGAAATCTTATTTTGTGGTTCAAATCCTGGGGATGTTGAAAGCAGAGGGAGGGGTTCCCCGCTAGGAGAGAGTACAGCCTATTTCAAGGAGGCACTCTCATGCACACCCCTCCCTTTTGTCCCCACGCAGACTGTAGCTACCACCACAAGGCCCCCGAGGGCCGGAGGTGGTACCACCTCGCAGGCACCTACCAGACGAAGGCCTTCGGCACGGTCACCCGCTTTCGCTGCCTCTCCTGCGGCGGCGGATTCTCCGAACAGACCTTCCGGCTCGACTACTTCATCAA
>CAYFVU010000042.1:0-10491 GCA_964346645.1 uncultured Spirochaetaceae bacterium
TAGGGTATATACTACTTCGTATTTGGACAATTTTCAAGTTGTATTTGATAATTGGAATTTGATTCTTGTATCGCAGGATAACCCACAATAGAATAGGTCATGGCCCTCCTGAACATACTCAACATAACTGCAGCGGCCTTCTACCTCTATATCTTCTTCGTCGTACAGAGGATATGCATCCAAGAACTCTAGCACAAGCTCCTCAGACTCACCGCTCTCGCGCTGTTCCAATGGACTATCACGGCCTATTTCGTATACAACAGCGAGAGACCATGTGCGTGAGACCTGCTGAGGTGTTGACAACACAACTGTAAAAGGCGTTGAGACTCAATTGAAAACGGTTCTTAAAGTAATTATACTAAAGTCATGGACCACAACGTTGTCTCTCAACGTTTACAACCACACCTAAACACACTGAACAGTATGGGAGTAAGACGTCTGGCCGTATTCGGTTCCGTAGCGCGGGATTCAACACGCAATAGTAGCGACTTGGATATCCTGGTCCGTTTTGAGAAAAACAAAAAAACGTTTGACAATTTTATGGAGCTAAAATTTTTCCTTCAAGATATTTTCCCGGAATTACACATCGATCTTGTTCTCGAAGATTCCCTTAAAGAAACCATTCGCAATCAAGTACTGAGCGAGGCTCGGGTTGTCGCGTGATATAAACCTCTACTATGATGACATCATAAAGGCAATTGCCTACATCAGAGAGTTTACATCTGGAATGAATTATTCAACATTTGTCCATGATACCCGTACTCAACACGCCTGCATTAGGAACCTTGAAGTTATAGGCGAAGCTGTAAAGAAAATTCCCGAAGAAACACGAATAACTCAGCCGGAAATACCCTGGAAAAGAATAGCCGGTCTGCGAGACATTCTAACCCATGAATACTTTGTGATCACCAACAAACTTGATAATCTTTATACGGCAGTTAGTGCACTACAAACCGACTATAAAACCGATGTATGAAGCGAGTTAGTTGCCGGACCAGCTCCAAGCAGATCTGTATAAAATAATGTGCACGGAAACTATGTTTTCACTCCCCGCACAACCTGTATGCGATTACATAACCCTCATGGACGAATTGAAGGATTACACACTTCCACGGGATAAGGTAAAGAAAGAGGAGCCCATAGATCCGCGCGCCGGCTCGGCATCGATATAGAGAAAGTGCAGGAGTGGGCCGGCACCATTCAGCGGGACGTGCCCAGCTACGAGGGGTAGCAGTCAGCCGCGCAGCTCCCTTGTTCAACCGAGAGTTCGATAGTTCAGATACTCACGAATGTGATGTGAGAGTTCAAGAACTTCTTTTCGTAGCTCCTCGTAATCTTCGGCAGTAAATGTATATGTCGGATTGTAGTCGGCCTCTTCCCTGTATTTCATGAGTTTCGAGAAGATGTGTGATTCTCCGGCCTCGGATGCCCGGTTCAACTCTTCGTGTATTGCTATTTTTCTGTTCTCACCGTTCACAACGGTATTCCCTCCTGATAGATGTCGAGGGAAATTCGCCGCTCGCGGTTCAAGAGATCGTGAAACGACTGCTCCGAGAGGACGAGGTGAACCAAGCTTTCGCCATGTGCATTACTTTCGTCCATCACGTGCTCCCTACAGATGTCATGCGCATTGATCCCTCGTACTCGGATCCTAATCCTTTATTTTCGGCGAGGGGCTGAACGCGGGACAGTGCCTGCCCGTGGCACGGTAGACCGACTCGCTCGGCATGCTGCGGGTCTTTACACCGAAGGCCCTGCAGCCCCGGGGAAAGTTCTTGTCCCAGGTCACGAAGTAGTGGACGCACTTGAGGCAGTTAGGCGGCCGGCCCTTCGGTCGCTTCGGCCGCCCTTGCCTTCCGTTTCGCGGCGAGCTCACGCTTGCAAACTCCTCGCTACCGCCACCCGCCGGCCCGGAGCTTCAGGGGCAGGCGGCAGTTTGCCGGGGCAGTTAAAACCGGTCTAACTTACACCATCGCGCTGCCGCCGGCGAGCACGAGGGAGACGATGCTCATCAGCTTGATGAGGATGTCCATCGCCGGTCCGGCGGTGTCCTTGAAGGGGTCGCCGACGGTGTCGCCGATGACCGAGGCCTTGTGCGCCTCCGAGCCCTTACCGCCGTAGGCTCCGCTCTCGACGTACTTCTTCGCATTGTCCCAGGCGCCGCCCGAGTTCGCCATGAAGAGGGCGAGCATGACGCCGGAGACGGTCACGCCGACGAGCACGCCGCCGAGCATCTCCGGCCCGCCGACGAACCAGACGAGAACAGGAATGAGGACCGCGGACAAGCCGGGTATGATCATCTCCTTCAGCGCCGCGGAGGTGGCGATGTCTACACAACGGACGTAGTCCGGCTTCTCGGTTCCGTCGAGCACTCCCTTGATCTCGTGGAACTGCCTGCGCACCTCCTCGATCATCTTGAAGGCCGCGCGTCCGACCGCACCTATTACGAAGGAGGAGAAGACGTAGGGGAGCATTCCTCCGAGGAGCACTCCCACAACCACTATCGACTTTGTTACGTCTATCTCTTCGATGCCCGCCGTCTCCTTGTAGGCGACGAAGAGCGCGAGGGCGGTAAATGCCGCCGAGCCGATGGCAAAACCCTTTCCTATAGCCGCGGTGGTGTTCCCGACCGCATCGAGCTTGTCGGTGCGCTCACGCACTGCCGGCGGCATGGAGGACATCTCGGCGAGGCCTCCGGCGTTGTCGGCGATCGGGCCGTATGCGTCGGTGGAGAGCTGAATGCCGGTGGTTGCGAGCATGCCGAGGGCGGCGATCGCGATGCCGTAGAGTCCGGCGAAGTAGTGGGCCACGAAGATGGCGAGTGCCAGGCTCACAACCGGCAGCCCCGTGGCCAGCATCCCCACGCGGATGCCTGAGATAATGTTGGTCGCCGGGCCGGTCTTGGACTGATAAGCGATCTCCATGACCGGCTTACGGATATCGGAGGTGTAGTATTCGGTAAAGAGACCGATGAGCACTCCGGCTGCCAGCCCGCTGACGACGGCCAGAAAGACACCCAGGTCGGTGAACTCGCCGCCGCCGAACTCGGCGGGGACCATCGCGTTGATGACCGGATAGGTGGTGATCAGCATGATGAAGGCCGCACCGAATACCCCGAGATTGAGGGCCCGCTGCGGATTGCCGTCCTCCTTGAGGCGGACGAACATGGTGGCGACCATGGAGACCACCACTCCCAGACCGGCTATGACGAGGGGAAGCAGCGCGAGGTCCACATCCATCAGGCTCGCTCCGAGAACCATGGCGCTGATGATCGACCCGACGTAGGATTCGCAGAGATCCGAACCGAGTCCTGCGACGTCTCCGACGTTGTCTCCCACGTTGTCGGCAATGGTTGCCGGATTGCGGGGATCATCCTCGGGAATGCCCGCCTCGACCTTACCGACGAGGTCGGCGCCGATATCCGCCGCCTTGGTGAAGATACCGCCGCCTACACGGGCAAAGAGAGCCACCGAGCTCGCACCGAGGGAATAGCCGGAGACCATGGGAAGTACCGTGCCGTGCAGCGCCTCCGGGGTCAGTCCGAAGAAGCTGGTGTATATGAACATGAGAGACGATAGCCCGAATATACCGAGTCCGACGACGGCGAGCCCCATGACACTGCCGCCGTGAAAAGCCACCGAGAGCGCCTTAGTCAGGCTCGTCTCCGCACCATGGGCGGTGCGGGAGTTCGCGAGGGTTGCCGAACGCATACCTATGAAGCCGGCAAGCCCTGAGAATATCGCGCCCACGATAAAGGAGACCGATACGAGCTTGCCGAAACCCCTTTCTTGAAAGGTCAGGAGTATTGCCGCCGCTACCACGATGACCGCGAGGATCTTGTACTCGCGGCCCAGAAAGGCCATGGCGCCGTCACGAATGGCCTTCGAAATCTCCCTGAGCTTTTCGCTGCCGGGATCCTGCCGACTTACCCAGCCGAGCTTGACCAAGGCATAGACGATGGAAAGAAAACCCGCAGTGAGCGGTAGAATAATAAAAATGTTCATATATCCCCCAATACCGTTATCTTATTATGCTCGATTTCCTCAGTTGCACGTACGGGTTTTTATTTTACATCCCTTTCCCGTTATACACAACAGGGGCGAGGCATGCAAGATAACGGTGAGCTCAAATGTGAATTGATGGAGCAGATAGAATCGAGCTTGACTTTTCGGCAGAGCACGTTTATCGTAAAAAACATGGAAGTCTACTATTACTTAACCGTATTTCCCAGCGAAGCGCTCATCGCTTCACAGCTCAACCCGGCGCAATTCGGCGCCTACATGGCCACCGGATCGAAGAAGGGTTCGGCCGAACGGCTCATTTTCATCGAGCTGGAGCCTGGGTTCGACGATTATTTCGACTGGAAGTATGCCGAAGAGCGCACCGTCCCTCATCCCAACGGCGATCCGAAGCATTCGGTCTACCTTTCGGTATACCGCGCCCTCGAACACTCCCCCGTCGATGTGATGAAGTCCATGTACCTCACCACGAAGGACGGGAGAACACTGCCCCTCCAACAGGAGGAGTACAAGAACACGAACACACGAGATTTTCGGGTCTACAAGGAGATGTGTCCTGTCCACCCGGTCATCGTGAGCACTCTCGATCCACAGGAGTTCTGCGACTACCTCACCGATCCGGAGGTGAAGATCTCCGTGCCGAAGCTCGTGTTCGCCGATCTCAAGACACCGAATCTCGAAAATCCAGATTACTCGGGCAACATCGGCGGCATGTACTCCAACAAGATCGCCCATCTCATGGAGTGCATCTCTGCGGTGCGCGATGCCGACGGAAAGCGGAACAAGACCTTCGACCGCTCCCATGTTGAGTCGTTTACCTTTCAAGTCATCGAATCCGGGCTCTTCGTAGGCTGCCGAGAGAAGCTCATCTACTACCGCATGCCTACTCTGGAAGAAATAAAGGAGATCAATTACGACTGGGGCAAATCTGCAAATCTCATATAGACATTCGTACCGATTCTCATAGATGAAGGAAATATTTTCTCAACAGGATCAGTCTGCACTCGCGGAGAACGGACGTGTCGTACTCGTCGTACTGCGCCCGCCGGAACTCTCTCAACGGCAGGCGGAATCATACCTCGAAGAGCTCGACAACCTCGTGGACACCCTCGGCTTCGAATCCGTGGAGCAGATGGTGGTGCCGATAAAAAAGGTCTCGCCGAAGTACCTCGTCGGCTCCGGCAAGGCCGAGGAGATAAACGAAGTCGCAGAGAACCACGATACCGAGTGCATCGTCTTCGACGACACCATAAGCCCCGCACAGCAGCGCAACTGGGAGCGGCTCACCGGAAAGTGCGTCATAGACCGGCAGGAGGTCATCCTCGAAATATTCAGCAGGCGCGCCCGCACAAAGGAGGCGATCCTGCAGGTGGCCCTCGCACGCATGGAGTACAGCCTCCCTCGACTGACCCGTGCCTGGACCCACCTCTCCCGTCAGCGGGGCGGCACCCGCGGAACCCGCGGCGAGGGCGAGACCCAGCTCGAGAACGACCGCCGCATCGTCCTCAAGAAGATCACCAAACTCAAGCGGAGCCTCGAGAAGCTCGAGTCCCAGCGCGAGGTGCGGCGCAAACAGCGCACGGGCATCCCCATCCCCACCGGGGCGGTCGTCGGCTACACCAATGCGGGGAAATCCTCACTTCTAAACGCCCTTACCGAGTCTTCGGTGCAGGTGGAAAACCGGCTATTCGCTACCCTCGACCCGACGACCAAGAAGATGGCGCTTCCCGGAGGCACCGAAATTCTTTTGACCGACACCGTCGGCTTTATCCGCAAGCTTCCCCACGATCTCATAGACGCCTTCCACTCGACCCTCGAGGAGGCGGTAGTGGCGGACTTCCTTATCCACGTGGTCGACGCATCGAATCCCGAGGCGGAGCATCACATCGAGACCACAGAGGAGGTCCTCACCGAACTCGGGGCTGTCGACAGCCCCACACTGCTCGTGTTCAACAAGACCGACCTCTGCGAGGAGCCGTACATCTTAGATTCGCTCGAGCGCAGGTATCCCGATGCCCTCTTTGTCTCGGCAGCCACAGGGGAAGGACTCGATGGCTTTTCCGATCGGATCGAGCTTCTGGCCTTCTCGGAGGACAGTGCCTTCCACTTTCGTCTTCCGCTGTCGCGCTACGACCTCGCGGCGCTCCTGCACCGCGGAGGAAGTGTGCTCTCCGAGAGGTACAATGGCTCGTACGTGGACATTACGGCAAAGGTTTCGGATAAGATCCGCGGACAGCTTGCCGACTACCTGCTCGAGTGAATATTTTAGATTAGAAGAGTTAATTCCTGAATAGTGAGGTAAGCCTATGAGTCCTGCGCTGCTTGCCGACATCGTAGTCGCATTTCACCTGCTCTACGTGGCCTTCGCAGTCGGAGGAGAGTTTATCATACTCGTCGGCGGACTGCTGCGATGGAGTTCGGTGCGTAACCTCCCCTTCCGGATCATTCACCTCATCGCCGTGGTATTCGTCGCCTTCGAATCCCTTGCGGGGGTTCTCTGCCCGCTTACGGAGTGGGAGCACCGGCTGCGGCTCGCCGCCGGTCAGCATGTGGAGGAGGATATCACCTTCGTCGGCCGGCTCATCCGCTCGATCATCTTCTACGACTTTCCGCCCGTCTTCTTCACCTTTCTCTACGTAGGCTTCGGGCTCTTGGTCGTCCTGACCTTCGTCTTCATTCCCCCTCACCGGAAGAAGCAGCGTCGTCGGACCCGCTGACAGAATGACCTGGATCGGAAGAGAGACCTGCGTCGGAATCACTGAACCCGGCGAACTCGAATAGCTCACACTGTATCCAGATGAAGTTGTTGTTCTCGGAGGGCACGAGAAAGCGGGCCGACTCGACCTCGTCGCCGTCTTTCGTAAAGACCGTCACGCTTTCCACCGCCAGAACCGGATATATCTTTTTCTTGTTGAAGAGTTTTGCCGTGCCGATGTAGTTGGAAGACATGTGGGGAAAAAAGTCTTGAAACGCCTTGTTTAGGTCTTCTTTCACCTTTACGTAAAATCTGCACATCTGATTCGTCATGCATAGACTCCTTTGGGCTCTTTTCCTTATAGCTCTCTTTCCGATTACATATTACAATTTAATAGGGTCGAACGCAAGCTGCCTCGGTCATGGTATGGATGGGTGAGTGTGTATGTGCGTGAATACGGCCTCACACGGGTAAAAACTAGTAAAATTTTCCGAAAAGACAATATTTGAACTTCAACGCAGGAGAAAGTCGTTTTATACTGGAGGCAGGGATACGAACTAAGGGGGTTAGTATGGAAACAGTTAAAGACATTCTCTCTCACAAAGGCACAGAAGTCTGGGCAGTCAACCCCGACACAAAGGTTCGAGAAGCGCTCAAACTGATGCAGGAAAAGAACATCGGTGCCCTTCTCGTTGTCGACAAGAACGAAGAGCTAAAGGGCATTTTTTCAGAGCGGGACTATGCGAGAAAAACCTTGACCCTCGGAGACGAGAGCATCTGCCCGGCCGACAAGAAGGTAGAGGAGCTCATGACCGCCAGTGTCGTCTACATCAAGGACTCTCAGACGGTCGACCAATGCATGGCCATCATGACCGAAAAGCGGCTCCGCCATCTCCCGGTCCTCCATGAGGGAAAGATAGGTGGGCTCATCTCAATAGGTGATGTGGTGAAGGCCGTAATAACGGAGAAGGACTTCATCATCGACCAGATGGAGCACTACATCTGGGACAACTCCTGAGCTCTCGGTCACGAGTGATAGTGCAAAACGAATAACACGGTCTCGTTCATGTGCATCTCCGGCCCCTAGCATACGATCTCCCCGGGGCCGGAGATGGTACTTTAGCTTTAGGTGGCAATAAAAAGCTAAACACCGAAAATTGTGAAGACGAGCTTGACAGTGTGTGAGAGAAGGGATATCTTGTGCATATGGAAACTCTTAATACTATTTTAGTTTCTCAAGTATACTTTATAGAATAGATAAGAGAACTGTATGGATCAGGAGAAGAGTCTACGAGAACGTATCATAGCCCACGCAGGGCCGATGTTCTTCGAACAGGGCTTCAGCCGCATCACCACGGAGGAGCTCTCACGCCAATTGGGCATCAGCAAGAAAACGCTCTACCGGGAGTTCGACAGAAAGGAGGAGATAGTCCGTGCGGCCGTACGCAGACGACTCGCCAGTGCCAGCGAGGAGTTCAACCTCATTTTCGACGACGACTCGAAGAACATTCTCGAGCGTCTCGGCTCCCAGATGAAGGTGGCCAGTCGCATGCTGCAGTCATTGAGTAGGCCGTTCCTCGCCGATCTCTCCCGCTATGTGCCGGATCTCTGGGAAGAGATCCAAGAGTTCAGACGCAGACGCGTCTTCGACCGCCTCGAAGGCATGTTTCGTCAAGGTCAAGAGGAGGGGCTGATCAATCCGCAGGTCAACCCGAAGCTCCTCAGAATGATCATCGTTACCATCGCGGAGAATCTCCTGGTACCGGGAACTCTTGCCGAGAACGATCTGAGCCCCCAAGAAACCATAGAGCACATAGGCATGCTGATCGGGGGCGGTATTCTCACCGAATCCGGACGGCGTAACGTAGTCGAATCCGGCATCATCGAGGCAAAAGGAGAACAGAAAGATGAGTAGCAAGCAAACCAATATTTTCAGAACCCTGTGTGTACTGCCCGCCCTCCTCATCCTCTTCATCGGCTGCAACGGGGAGGAGAGCGGTATACGGGGCTCAGGAACGGTGGAGGCGAGGGAGATTACGGTATCCGCTCGGAGTCAGGGCGAGATTCTCTCGGTCCGGATCTCCGAGGGTCAGCGCACGCAGAAGGGGGACCTACTCGCCCGGATCGACGACGAGGACCTCAGATTACAACTCGAACAGCACAAGTTGCAGCTCGCCCGACTCCGCGCCAACCTCGAGCTCCTTAAGGAGGGTGCGGAGCCGGAGGATATTAGGCAGGCGAATGCTCAGCTCCAACAGGCCGAACAGGCCTTCGAGCTCGCCCGCTCTTCCTACGCGAGGACGAAAAACCTCCACGAAGGGGGCAGCGCAACCCCAAGCGAGCTCGACAGGGCAAGAACCGAGTTCCGGCAGGCCCGAGCGAAGGTGGAATCTGCTGAGGCGCAGCTCGAAAAACTCGAGACCATGCCCCGCCCCAAAGAGGTCGAGTCCATGGAGGCGCAGGTTGCCGAGGCCGAGGTGGGTATAGAACGGCTTAAACGGCGAATCGATGACGCCGCTGTCACCGCCCCTGCAACCGGGACCGTGATCACCGCCGCACGCGAAGCGGGTGAGTACGTGACCCCGGGAACCCCGCTGTTTACCCTCGCCGACCTCTCCGAAGTCTACCTGACCATCTTCGTGAGCGAGCCGAAGCTCGGTTATATCTCGCTCGGTCAGAAGGCGGAAGTCTCCGTAGACGGCATGCCGGAGCGCCTCTTTACCGGCACAGTGAGCAGAATCGCCGAGGAGGCCGAGTTTACCCCGAAGAATGTACAGACCCAGGACGCGAGGGCGGAGCTGGTCTTTGCGGTGGAGATCACGATCGACAATTCGCAGGGCGTCTTCAAGATCGGCATGCCCGCCGACGCCCACATAGAGATGGAGGCGGAGTGATGTCCGAGCCCGCCGTCGACCTGAAGGGAGTACGGAAGGTGTTCGGCTCCGTAACTGCCCTCGACGCGTTGGACCTGCAGATAGAACGTGGCGAGATGTTCGCCCTCGTGGGGCCGGACGGCGCCGGAAAGACGACGCTGCTCCGGATTCTCGCAGCGGTGCTCCGCCAAGATCGCGGAGAAGTCCGGGTTCTCGGGAGAGAGCTCCCGCGCGAGAGAAGAATGCTCAAGCGGCGCATCGGGTACCTCTCACAGGGGTTCTCCCTCTACGGAGACCTATCGGTCGAAGAGAACCTCGCATTCTTCGCCGAAATCTACGGCATGCACGAGTATGCCCAGCGGAGGGAGGAGCTCCTGGAGTTTACCCGTCTCGCCGAGTTCCGCAGCAGGCTCGCAGGGAGGCTCTCCGGCGGGATGAAGAAGAAGCTCGCCCTCGCCTGTGCCCTCATCCACCGGCCGGAGCTGATCATCCTCGACGAGCCTACTACCGGCGTAGATCCGGTCTCCCGAAGGGACTTCTGGGTCATTCTCGGAGAGCTCCTGCACGAGGGGCTCTCCATTGCCGTGGCAACCCCCTATCTCGACGAGGCGGAACGCTGCGGCCGGGTCGGCCTGCTCGAGCGGGGTCGCTTCCTTAAGATCGGCAGGCCCGAAGAGATCAAAGGAGCAATCCGCGGCAGAATTTTCGAGGTCGTCACGGGGGAGCCGAGACGCGCGCAGCGGAGTCTTTCCGAGAGCGGCTTGCCGGGTCTGCTCGAGATGCAAACCAAGGGGGACCGGCTGCACCTGCGAATAGCGCAGGAGGGCGACACCGCGGCGGGCTCCTGCCCCGGCGCCGGTACCGATGCACTGCCATCCGCCGCTGCGACCGGTCAGAATCGGTC
>CAYFVU010000042.1:10591-27638 GCA_964346645.1 uncultured Spirochaetaceae bacterium
CCGGCGCCGGTACCGATGCACTGCCATCCGCCGCTGCGACCGGTCAGAATCGGTCCCCCGAGCAGAGAATCACCGATTTCTTCGGACGGAAGGGCATTCCGTTGAGCTCGGTGCGGGAGAGCTCCCCCACACTCGAGAACCTCTTTATTTCCCTCATCACAGAGGAGCATTTATGAGTCTGTCCATCGAGGCGCACGGATTGACGAAGACCTTCGGCCGCTTCACGGCGGTGGACGGGATATCCCTCGAGGTAGAGAAGGGAACAATCTTCGGCCTCCTCGGGGCAAACGGCGCCGGCAAGTCGACCACGATCCGCATGCTCTGCGGTCTCCTGAACTCGACCGGAGGAGAGGGCAAGGTGGCCGGATACGACATCAATCGAGAGCCGGAGAAGATCAAGCGCTCCATCGGCTACATGTCCCAGGAGTTCTCCCTCTACCGGGATCTTACGGTAGAGGAGAACATCACCTTCTTCGGCGGTGTCTACGGTCTCTCGCGCCGGCGCATTGCAGAACGTAAGGAGTGGGTCCTCGAGATGGCCGGACTGAAGGGGCGCGAGGGAATGCTCGCCGACCAGCTCTCCGGAGGATGGCGACAGCGGCTGGCACTCGGCTGCGCGGTGCTCCACGAACCGCGGGTCATCTTCCTCGACGAGCCGACCGGCGGCGTCGACCCCGTCTCTAGGAGGGACTTCTGGGAGCTGATAAATGGTTTTGCAGATGAGGGCGTGACCGTCCTCGTGACTACCCACTACCTCGACGAGGCGGAGTACTGCAACGAGGTGAGTCTGATGCACGCCGGCAGGATCGCCGCGCAGGGGAGCCCTTCCGAGCTCAAGGAGGAGCAGATCCCCTTCCGCATCTGGCAGATAAGCTGCGGGGAGGTTACCGACGCCCTCAACCTCCTGCAGGAGCAGGAGTGGGTCCGCGAGAGCTCGATATTCGGCCGGGCCCTCCACATAGGCACCGACCTCCCCGATGACCAGACGGTATCAGCAATCCGGAAGCTGCTCGGGAAAAACGGCATCGAGACGGAGAGAATAGACCCCATCGTTCCATCTCTCGAGGACGTCTTTATCCACGTGATCACCCGTGAGGTGGAAGGAGCGCAGCAGATATGATAAAGGCGATGATCAAGAAGGAGCTGCGGCAGATACTCCGCGACACACGAACCCTCGGGGTACTCCTCTTCATCCCCCTCTTTCTGCTGGTGATGTTCGGCTACGCCATCAGCCTCGACGTGAAGAACGCCGACATCGCGATCGTCGACCTGGACAAGAGCAGGCACAGCAGAGAGCTCGTACGGAGCTTTTCCCACAGCGAGTACTTCGACCTCGCCGTCTTTACCGACGACCGCGGCGACATAGATAACCTGATTCTCTCCGAGAGAGTCACAGCCGCCATAGTCATTCCACGAGACTTTCAAAAAATGCTGCTGCGCGGCGAGAACACGGAGGTGCAGCTCCTGATCGACGGAACCAACGGCACTACCGGATCCGCCCTGCTCGGCTACATGCAGGCGGTAGTCATCGACTACGCCTCACAACTGCAGGAGGAGCAGCTCGGGATGGAAACCGAGGAGGTCCTGCCGATCGACTACCGACCGCGGGTCTGGTTCAACCCTGAGCTCGAGAGCAACCTCTTCCTCATACCGGGACTGGTGGCCTTCATTCTGGTGGTGACGGCGGTCATATCCACCACTCTATCCGTAGTCAGGGAGAAGGAGCTCGGCACACTCGAGATGATCGCCGCCTCTCCCCTCCGGCCGGTCGATCTCATAATCGGGAAGACGCTGCCCTACATGCTCATCTCCGTGGTCATAGCCGCCTCGGTATTCCTCGCGAGCTACCTCTTCCTCGGCGTCGGAGTCGAAGGGAGCCTGCTATGGCTCGGGGCCCTCACCCTCCTCTTCCTCTTCGCCTGCCTCGGCCTCGGTATCTTCATCTCCTCCATCGCAGAGACACAGCAGGTGGCGTTTCTCATCGCCACTCTCTCGACCTTTCTCACCTCCTTCATACTCTCCGGCTTCGTCTTTCCCATCGAGAACATGCCGGTGGTCATCCAAGCCTTCACGTACCTCGTGCCGGCGCGTTACTATCTTTCGGCGCTCAGAGTCATCATGCTGAAGGGGGCAGGAATCGCCGTGTTCTGGCCCGACGCGCTCTTTCTCTTCATCTTCTCGCTCCTGACCATAGGAGCCGGTGTATTCAGGCTGCGCACAAGGAGTGTACTCGCATGAATATATTTCCCTACCTCATAAAGAAGGAGTTTCTCCAGCTCCGGCGCGACAGGAAGATGCTGCCCATCGTGCTTATCGCACCGGTCATGCAGCTCATTTTGCTCGGCTACGCCGCCAACCTGGACGTGCGCCACGTACCTACGGCAGTGGTGGACCGGGACAACTCGCAGATAAGCCGGGAACTGACCGCCGGCTTCTTCTCTACCGAGTACTTCGACCGGGCCGAAACTCCGCTCGGAGCCCGCAGCAGAGGATCGACGGCGGAAGATGCCCTGGTCTCGGGCACGGCGAAGGCGGTTCTCGTCTTTCCGCAGGACTTCTCCCGCGATCTGCTCCGTGGGAAGTCGGCACAGCTGCAACTCCTCGTCGACGGCACCAACTCCACCGAAGGGACCGCCGTGCTCAACTACGCCAACATCATCGTACAGGAGTACCAGAAGCAGCTCCTCGCAGGCGCCGGGGCGACCTCGATCCCCGTGGAGGTGGCGCCGCGGGTCTGGTACAATCCGGAATTCGAGAGCAAGAACTTCATGGTGCCGGGCATCCTCGCCCTCCTGTTGATGGTCATCACGATGCTCCTCAGCTCCCTTGCAATCGTGAAGGAGAAGGAGCTCGGCACGCTCGAGCAGCTCAACGTGACCCCGATACAGCCGAAACAGCTCATCATAGGCAAGCTCATTCCCTTCGTCATCATCGGCTTTATCGACGTGCTGCTCGTGCTCGCCGTCTCCCGTTTCCTCTTCCGTGTTCCCTTCGAGGGCAGCTTCCTGCTGCTCCTCGGCGCATCGGTCATCTTTCTGGCGACGACCCTGGGACTCGGTCTCTTCATCTCCACAGTTTCACACAACCAGCAGCAGGCGATGATGACGGCGGTCTTCTTCTTCATGGTACCGATGTTCTTTCTCTCCGGCTTTGCTTTCCCGATAGAGAGCATGCCGATGGCAATACAGTACGTCACCTACCTGCTGCCGCTTCGCTACTACTTCGTGATTATAAGGGGAATTTTTCTGAAGGGAGCGGGTTTTGCGGTACTGTGGGACCAGGGGCTGGCGCTTCTACTGTTCGGGCTGGTCATCCTCTTCCTGGCATCGGCGCGTTTCCGCAAGAGGTCCGACTAACGACAGGAATGCTGCGCCGCGAAACGAAGGCTGTCGAACTACCGCATGAAGCCGCGGAAGCTGACCGATCCGGTTTCGCCCATACGGCGGAGCTTGCGCTTTACCCATGCGCGGATGCCGGCTCTCGTCGGCGGGATGAGGATGAGAAAGCCAAGCGCATCGGTGATGATTCCCGGAGTCAGGAGCACGGCTCCGGCAAAGAAGATGAGTAGACCGTCGAGCATGTCGTCCGCCGGAAACCGGCCGCTGTTCATCTCCAACTGTATGCGCCTCCACACATAGAAGCCCTGTGTTCTGGCGAGCGAGGCGCCGATGACGCCGGTTCCTATTACTATGAGCACGGTGGTCAGCGCTCCGAGACTGGTCCCGATTTTTATCAGTATGTAGAGCTCCGCGAGCGGAAGCAGTGTGAATAGCGCGAGAAGTCTCGCAAACATAGATACCTCCGCCTCCATTCTACGGGAGCGGGGAGAAATTGTCATCACCCTTCGATGATTTCGTCCATATCGAGCTCCTCATTCTCTATATAGGGGCTGTGAATGGCCTTCAGATCTCCTACGTCGAGGCTGAGAAACGAGATAGTTTCCCCGTTTTTTCCATAGATACGGAAACTGCGATCGCGGAAACCCATGTTTCTGAGCATGATATTGAGCATCACGATGCCCAATCCCGATCCTTCGGAGTAGTCCTCCGCAGCACCGTAGGCATCGGCAAGATTGTACGCGCTCTTCGCCAACTTGAACTTCGCGCGGATCCTCCTCTTTTCTTCGGGAACGAGCTTTACATTGTTGCGAATGACTATTTTCAGCACCTCTCCCTGCACGTGAAAGTGGAACTTGACGTAGAGCCCCCTCTCCCTCTGACGGGAGGAGAAGTGCTCGGGTCGGTCCAACACTTCGCCCTTGAACCACTGCATCCCGAACCGGTAATCGGAGGCATCGGTAATGTCGAGCCCCTTTTCTTGGAAGTAGATACGCTTGAGATTCGCCTTGTGGGCGTTCCCCGCGAGCTCGTGTATGCAGTAGCCCAAGTTTCCCATGAGGCGGTGCATGCCCATCTCTCCGAGATAGCGGTTGAGTACTTTGTCGATGTAGGCTCTCTCTTCGGCAAGATATCCGTAAGAGGTTACGGTTAATACTTTTCTTCGCTCAAGAGCTACTTCTACGGATGTTACTTTCGTCGGCATTCTGACGCTCCATTTTTTTGCCACTGACTCTACATACGCTCCATTGTAGTAGATTCCTCCACTTTCGTCCACATTTCATATGTGTATTTTTACTTTGCATTTGTTCTATTTATCGTTAAAATAGACCTTAAACTTTATGTACTTACTTCGGCGGTGATGAACAATGAAAATTCGTGCAAAACTCGGAATCATGGAGCTCGTTCTGGCGGTAGGCTTTCTCGTGGCCCTCGGCGCGGTCATCTACTACACCAGCTCGATCCTCCAGCTCAAGGACTTTCAGCTGCAGTCTCGGGTGGTGCTCTCGAGACTCGACGAGGTGAATTATCGCACCAAGACACTGCTCACAACGAACGAGTCCATAGGAAAACTGAGGCACGACTGGATGGGTTCCATTTTGAATTTCCAGGCATCCCTACAGGAGCTCTCGAGATCCGACGACATTTCGGTCTTGGGCAGCACTCAGCAGGAGCAGCTGCGAAACGCCACGGGGTGGTGGGAACAGATCTATTCCTGGTACTACCAGCCGGCTCTCAACCACCTGGAGGATATGGAGGAGGGGGAGATAGGCGAGCTGGTAGGCTCGAGCGGAATTTTCCAGACCCTCCTCGAGCTCAACGCCCGGGGCGAGTCGACCGAATACATCGGTGATTTCTACACCCTGCAGAATTATCAGCAGCTGATAATCGATGAGACCGAAAAGTTTGTCAATCGAATGGACACCCTCTCGGAAAACATAAGGAGTCAGACGGAGCAGTACATACGTTACAGCTTCATCGTCGCCATCTCCGTCATCTTCCTCACCATCATCTTTGCCCTCATCGGCACGACCATCTTTTCCCGCAGGCTCAGCAGAAGGATAAAGGATGTGGAGAGCGCCATCAGAAGGGTGGCGGCGGGAGACTTTTCCCACGATCTCCACATAAAGTCCAAGGACGAATTCGAGACCCTCTCCGAGAACTACAACATCCTGAAAAATCAACTACAGGACAAGTTGAACGCCGTGCTGAATTTTATGCTGCACATCAACACCTCACTCTCCAGCGGGCCCGACCTCGATCGTATACTCCAACTCATCGCGGATTCTGCGGTCGAGAACACCTCGGCAGACGGCGCGGCGGTCCACCTGATCGAGAACGAGGGGCAACACCTGGTCCCGAAGTGCAGCGCCGGACGCTTCATCCCTCTGTATCAGGGCAACGGCACCCACGGCGCCGACGGAGGTAAGGAGGACGGAGAGGAGAAACCCTTCCACGAAACGGAACCCGTACCTATAGACACGAATCTCCTCGGCAGCGCGGTGACAACCACTCGCCCCATCTTCATCCGTGACGCGGCACAGAGCGATGCGGAGGAGTTCCGAAACGATCCCGAGATGCAGGCCGAAATAGAGTCGACCATCATCACTCCCCTCACGGTGAGCAACCGTGTTCTCGGGACCATTACCATCGAGAAGAAACGGAACTCCGAATCGAGCCTCACCGATCTCGACTACACCCACATGCAGACCTTCGCCGACTATGCCGCCCTCACCATAGAGAGCATCTTTACCTACGAGGAGCTCATCGAGCAACGAGAGCTTCGCAGGGACATACAGATCGCCGCCGATATCCAAAACGATCTCCTCCCGCGCCGTCTGCCCACTCTCAAGACCTTCCGGATATCCGCTTACAGCTTGGCCGCCCGCGGCATCAGCGGCGATTATTACGACGCCTTCAGCATAGAGGACGGAAAGGTCGAGGTGGTCATCTGCGATGTGGTGGGCAAGGGAGTCCCCGCCTCGCTGCTTATGGTGATGATCCGTACGATTATCCGCCTCGTCGCCTCGCCGGGCAGGAAGCCGGCCCAACTCCTCACCTTCCTGAATAAGGGTATAAAGGATCGTATCGGCACCGACCACTTCGCTACGATGAGTATCCTCCACTACGACGAGAACGAACGCTCCATCGTATACTCCAACGCCGCCCATCCGCCTCTGCTCGTCTACCACAGTCAAAAGGGGGAATTCGTCGAAATAGACACGCCGGGACTTCCGATCGGCGTAGAGAAGGAGGAGAAGTACCAGCAGAAATCGCTGAGCTTGGATCGAGGAGATATTCTCCTCCTCTTTACCGACGGCGTGCCGGAAGCGCGCAGCAGAGACGGAAGGGAGTACGGACTCAACTCCCTAAAGGAGACCGTAGCGAAGTACGCCGAAAAATCGCCGGAGGCCATACAGAAACAGATACGGCACGACCTCCAGCATTTCGTCGGCAACGAGGAGCAGCACGACGACCAGACTCTCATAGTAATGAAGGTACCGTAGAGCCCACCGGGCGGGTCTCCACCCCAGTGGGGTTCAGAGCCGTACGGAAAGGGTTATGAGGGTGAGGTCGAGGTCGTCCACATAGTTGACGTAGCTGTCGAAACGCACGCCCAGCTGCGAGCATGCATCCTCGAGATAGGATAGATAGCTGAGGCCGATACGCCCCGAGAGATCTTCTTCCTCGCTCAATTTCTCACCGTAGAACTCGGCGAGCCCTTTGCCGTTGTCGACGTGCTTGTTGCTGTTTTCGATCTCCCGCCGCACCTCTCTACTGTCCACCATCCGGTTGTACAATACTATGTGGGTAGCCTTGTCGTTACCCAGGGTAAAACGCCGCCCCTGTATCCTCCAGGCGAGGGTTGCACTGCCCTGTGACTCTTCTACCCTCTGCAGCACGCTGCGTCTCAACTCTGCGTCCTTCATCACTGCGGAGAAGTCGAGCTCCCCGCTCGGATCGGCCGCGAGCGCACGCTTGAGCAGGCTCGTCTCCGCATAGGCGCCGAGCTCCATGATCAGGAGGCTCAGGTAATCGGCAATGACCGTTCGTCTGAGGTAGTTCTTCAGCACCGCCTCTATCTCGCGCAGTACTCCCGTCCTGCTCTTTACATCGGCCTGCTTGATCAATAGGCCCCACAGGAGCGGATTTAGCGACTCGAGGAAGTGCTCTCCCTTGAGGCGGGCGATCTCACGCTCCTCGGTCGAGAGAGTCTCGTCCTCGGCAATGAGATCGCCCACGGCCCGTTGTACGATCTCGTCTATGATCTTGCTCAGCTCCTCGTGCCCCAGGAACTTCTCCGAGTCTCCCACCATAGTGAATTCGTTCAACGGCTGTTGCGGGTGCTTCCTGTTCCAGCCTACGATGACAGGGGTGTCGCTGAGTTCCCTTCCGAGGATCATACCGAACTTCTTGTAGAGAATTGCGTAGGCGATGAGCTTAGAGACATCCATTATCTCCGCACGCTTCGAGAGAAAATCGGAACGGGAGAGCTCTATGCGCGAGACATAACCGGCGTAGACCATCCGCTGAAGGGTCTTCGCCGAATAGGCGGAGATCTGTATTTCGTCGCCTACGAAATTCTTCTTCTTGTCGTGGGCATCCGAGCGGCGTTGATTGAAGAAGTACTTGCCGTCGTCGGTGAGGGTAACGGAAAGGGGGAGCTCGATAGTGACGTTTTTCTTCGCTCGCCTCATAGTTCCATGACTGCTCAGGCAGACGAAAGATCTATGCCGGGTCGTTTCTTCTCTCCGAAGTGCTTGTACACGGCCACCGCATTCCGCTTGTCGTTGAACACAATGCCGCCGTCCCAGTACTCCAGAGCGGCAAAAAGGGCGTTGCCGCCGTCCTCATCGGTACTCGTCTCGGAACGGTAGGAGAAGTACTTCTCGAGCTCCTCGAAGTTTTGCTGCTCGAAGCACTCGGTTCGCTTTAGGTTGAAGTCGTTCCACTGTTCGAGATCCTGGAACCCTTCCCCCTCATCTTCGACCACGAGGTGTGCGTGATTCTTGCTGAACGAGGCCCAGACGCGAACCTTCTTAGATGGATCCATTTTGTTGCCGTGGCGCACGGCGTTCTTGATAAGCTCGCTGACCTGCTGTTCGAGCAGGTTGATCTCCTTTATCTCCGCCGGGGCCTTCTGCACGATGAGGAGAGAAAAGAACCTCACCTGACGAAGATCGCTGGGGAACTCTTTGTAGAGCATCCCCTTGGTATCGAACAACGGGTCGTTACCGTCTATACGTATCGTTTTATTGTCCTGCATATTGCATACTCTCCCTCAATTCGAGGTTTCGTCGAGCTCCTTGAGCGCAGTCTTCACGTTTTCGACAATGGGAAAGTATTCCATGAGTTTCGTGAGGCGAATTACCTTCTCTACGGACCCGTGAACGTTCGCGATCCGCAGGTGCAGCTCCTTGTGCTTTATGGTGGTGTAGACATGGATGAGGGCCCCAACCCCGCTGCTGTCTATGTAGTCCACCTTCTCCATATTGATGACGAAGCGTTGGACACCCTTTCCCAGCAGGCGGTCCACCAGCTCCTTGAGTTCGTGGGCATTGTAGAGGTCCATATCTCCGACTACATCGAGAATATACACCGAGTTATACCGTCTGAGCTTTATCTCCATTTTTGTTCCTAACTACGCTGCGTCGGAAGTTTTTCGGATTCCAGCGCGACCACGCATACCGTACCACTATTACATGGAGAGGTCAAGAAAAATGGACAATTTACTCCGTTCCACGGAGCATAGGCACGAAACGAACCCCCCCATGAGTGGTGGTGCTGAACTCATCGCCCTCCCGCTGTACCCGCACGAGGTACTGACTCCCCTTGCCGACGGGAGCCACCACCCTCCCTCCGTCCTTCAGCTGCGAGAGAATCGCATGGGGTATCTCGGGTGGCGCAGCCGATAGGATAACCGCATCGTAAGGAGCGCCGGCTTCGTACCCTTCGAATCCGTCCCCCTCGATGCACTGCACGTTCTCGTATCCGAGACTGTTGAGCCTCACCGTGGCGGTCCTGCACAGATCGGGGAAACGCTCCACCGTGTAGACCATCTCGGTTAATAGAGAGAGCAGCGCGGCCACATACCCGGATCCGGTGCCGATCTCTAAAACCGTCTCCCCGCCCTGCAAATCACAGAGATCTATCATGAGGGCGACGATATAGGGCTGGCTTATCGTCTGTCCATCCCCTATGGGCACCGGTCTGTCCGCATATGCCGCACGCCTCGACCCCTCGGGGACGAACTCGTGACGGGGGACCCTCTCGAGCGCTTCGATGAGTCGAGGACTGGTAATACCGCGCCCCTTTATCTGCGTCTCTACCATTTCGACCCGCAACTTTTCTTCTTCGTCCATATGCACACTCCGAGACCGCTAATAAAACGTTTTTATACTCGCAATTAGCGTGTTGTGTTCACTCAGACTTGAACACTACTATGTTTCATATGATACCATATAGTAAGAATAATGGAAAGTTTGGACAAAAAATGTGGGGGCACCTATGACGAGGGTACAGGAGCTTCTCATTATGAATCTTAAGAAGGCGAGGAGCCGTCTCGGCTATTCCCAAATGGTTTTAGCGGAGCAGGCCGGCATATCGCTCGGCTTTCTCGGAGACATCGAGGCGGGTAAAAAATTCCCCTCGGCGAAGACGCTGCAGAGAATCATCGACGCACTCGGTCTGGCGCCGCACGAACTCTTCGTAGGAAGCGAGGATTGCAGCATCCCGAGACACCACGAGCTCATCATCAACATGGAGCGGGAGCTGGCAACCCGCATCAACGGTCAGATCACCTACGTCTTAGACAAGCACTTCCTCAACAAAGGGAAGTAGCACCCACTCGCAGCCGCACCCTATCGTTTCTCCCGAAAAATAGGATATACTCCACAAGTATGCAGTCGGTCCCCATAAACACCTACGACTCCCCCACGGCGATGCTCGATCTCGTCTACAACTTGAAGGTAAAGGACGTCATGTCTACAGACCTGCACACCGTGTCCCCGGGAACGCCCATGCGGGAGGCGCAGCGGGTCATGAAAGAGTACAACATAACCGGGCTCCCCGTAGCCGAGCACGAGAACCTCATAGGGATAGTCAGCATGCAGGACGTGCTCACGGCCCTCGAAGAGAACCGCATCGATGAGGCCTCACAGGAGTTCATGAGCCGCAAGCTCATCGTCCTCGAAGACGACATGCCGATTTCCTTCGCCGTCTCGTACTTCGAGAAATACACCTTTCACCGCTTTCCCGTGCTGAACTCCCATAACAGACTCGTAGGCCTGGTGACCAGCAGAGACATCATCACCCGTCTGCTCATCGAGGCGAACAAGGAGCTCGAACGGCTCGAACGGAGCCGCGACACCGGTAAGCCCCCTCTTCCGGGACGGATCGATCGGGAGTTCTCCGTATTTCACTACGACTTCGAGAACGCCGGAGGCGCCTCCACGGAGATAAAGAAACTCCTCAAACAGCGCCAGGTGGACACACAGACCGCACGCCGGATCGCGATTGCCGCCTATGAGCTGGAGATGAACCTGGTAGTCCACTCCGACGGCGGTAGCATACGCTTCCTCTTCGACGGCAACCGGGCCGTGGTGGAGGCGCAGGACGACGGACCGGGGATTGCCGACGTGCAACTCGCCCAAGAGGAGGGATATACCACCGCGGGCGAGTGGATTCGCTCCCTTGGCTTCGGGGCGGGGATGGGACTGCCGAACGTGAAGCGGGTCGCCGATGAGTTTAACCTAAGCTCTTCCGAGGGCGGCGGCACCTTCGCCCGCGCCGTCATACGGCTGCAAGAGAAATACACTGCATCAAGGAGAACATAAATGACCATACGACAGTGCACCGAGGCCCTCGAGGCCGAGCTATTGGTAGAGGGAAATCCCGAGGCCGAGATCACGGGAGGCTACACCTCCGACCTCCTCAGCGACGTGATGGGCAATGCGCCCGATCAGAGCGTGCTGGTAACGATACAGGCGCACAAGAACACCGTTGCCGTCGCCTCGCTCGCCGGCATTAGCGCGGTGGTGCTCTGTAACGGACGGACCGTACCCGAGGACATGCGCGAAGCCGCCGAGAAGGAGGGGATCAGCCTCCTCGGGACCAAACGGAACCAGTTTACTACCAGCGCCCTCATCGCCCGCGAGCTCGGCATCGTCTGACAGTCTCCCATGAGAGTCAGCACCGAGCTACACATACACAGCTGTGCGAGTCCCTGCGGCAGCCTCGAGATGTCGCCGGCCCGCATCGCATCGGAAGCCGCACGCAAGGGGATAGGGATGATCGCCCTGACCGACCACAACACCGCACGCAATGCGCCGGCCTTCGAAGTCTGCTGCCGGCGCGAGGGCATCGCGGGTCTCTACGGCCTCGAGGTGACGACGAGGGAGGAGGCGCACATACTGACCATCTTCGGAAGTGTGGAGCACGCACAGGAGATGGGGGCGCGGGTGGAGGCGAGCTTGCCGGATCTCAGTAAGTCCCCCTCCCCCTTCGGCGATCAGATCTACGTCGACGAGGACGAGTACATCCTCGGAGAGATACCGAAGGCACTCTTCTCTGCAACCGAGCTCTCTACCGAGGAGGTTTTCGATGCAGCACGCGCAATCGGCGGGCTGGTCATCCCGAGTCACATCGACCGGCCCTCGTTCAGCATCGTCATGCAGCTCGGCTTTCTGCCTGATCTGCCCTTCGACGCCGTGGAGTGTGTTTCTCTTCCCTGCGAAGCCGACACCTACGGAATACCACTTATTACCAACTCCGACGCTCATTTCCCCGACGACATAGGCACACGCCCATCATGTCTCGAGATGGAGAGGGTAGATTTTCCGGGTCTCCGTGCGGCGCTGCAGGCTCTGCGCGAGTAGCCTGCTACGAATTTTCCAGCACGTTTTTCAATCGCTCGATCACCTTCGCACGGTCGAGGGGTTTGATGATGTAGTTTTTCGCACCGAGCATGAACGCCTTCTTTACCAGATCCTGTTTTCCGAGGGCGCTGATCATGACGACTCGTGCTTCGCCGTCGTACTCGACTATCTTCTCTAAAGCCGTCACTCCGTCCATACCCGGCATGGTGATGTCCATCGTGACCAAATCGATATCGGGATAGAGACTCTTGTACTTATCCAGCGCCTCCTCTCCGTCGGAGGCGGTGTCTGCGATCTCATACCCCTCGCTGCTCAGTATTCTGGAAAGCTGTTTTTTGACAAAGATTGAGTCATCCACTATGAGAATTTTGTACGAGCTCCCGTCCGGTTTCTGGCCGTCCGGCACTCTCTGGTTTACATCCGGATAGTCGGATTTTGTCTTCACACGGCACTCCTTTTCGATTAAGCTCGTACCACGTATTCTAGAGAAATTGCGGATAATTGCAAGCGCAGCAATTCGCATTTTGGAATTCCTTCCGGAATAAGAATTACCGTGCACGCGTTTTTCCGCCTTGTAATAGATCGAAGCTTTGGTTACTATGTGTCGAAACACCGAAGCGTGGAGAGCAGTAATGAAGAGCTACGAAGATATCAACGAAAGAATAGCCTCCGGCAAGGCAATGGTTCTTACCGCGGAAGAGGTGATCGACTACGCGGAAAAACACGGCGAGGAAAAGACGGCCGAAGAGGTAGATGTGGTCACGACCGCGACATTCGGCCCCATGTGCTCATCCGGCGCCTTTCTCAACTTCGGCCACAGCGAGCCGAAGATCCGCATGACCGAGGCCTGGATCGACGACGTTCCCGCCTACTCGGGCATTGCCGCGGTGGACCTCTACATAGGCGCCACCCAGCTGCGTCACTACGACTCGGCGAACATCTACTACCCCGGAGACTTTCTCTTCGGCGGTGGTCACGTCATCGAGAAGCTCGTGGCGGGCGAGGAGTGTTCGCTCTTCGCGCTAAGCTACGGGACCGACGATTATCCGCGCCGCGAGATTCGCACGAACTTTACCATAAGGGATCTGAACCAGGCGATCATGGTAAATCCCCGCAACTGCTACCAGAACTACAACGTAGCGACGAACATATCGAACCGTACGATCTACACTTATCTCGGCAAATTGAAGCCGAAGATGGAGAATCTCACCTACTCCTCTGCGGGGCAGCTCTCACCGCTGCTGAACGATCCCTTCTACCGGACGATCGGTATCGGCACCTCGGTGTGGCTCGCCGGTGCGCGGGGCATCGTCTACGGCGAGGGGACACAGCACACCTCCGCAGTGCAGAGGAGCGAGAACGGAGTGCCCTCCGAAGGGGCCGGCACCCTCGCCCTCTCGGGAGACATGAAGGAGATGAATCCCGACTACGTGAAGGGCCTGAGTTTGAAGGGCTACGGTGCGTCACTCGCACTCGGCGTCGGTATTCCCATCCCGATCCTCGATGCAGAGATGCTGCGCCACACACTCGTCAGGGACGAGGAGATATTCGCCGAGGTCATCGACTATTCGGAAGACTACCCTCAGAAAACGGGGAGGGTAATTGCAAAGGTCAATTACGGGGAGCTGAGAACAGGCAAGGTGGAGATCGACGGAAAGGAGGTCTCGGTCTCCTCGATGTCCTCCTACTCGAAGGCACAGAGCATCGCCGAGATCCTGAAAGAAGAGATTCGCTCCGGTGATTTTCAGATCAGCAAGCCGTCGAGGAGTCTTCCCCAAAACAAGACCATGGGTTCCCTGACCATCCACGAGGACGAGGGGAGGGAGAAGAGATGAGCTCGAAAAAGATACTTCTGTCATTCGACAAAGATATTTCGGAAAAGCCGGTCGTCTACCATCTGGTAAAGGACTATGACCTCATAATAAACATATTTCGGGCCCGCATCACCACCGACGAGCAGGGCTACATGGTCCTCGAGCTCGAGGGAGACGAGGACAGGATCGCCGGCGGCATAGAGTTCATCCGCTCCTACGGAGTCGAGGTCAGCGAGGCCGAAAAGGGCCTGCGGTGGAACGAGGAGCTCTGCACCCACTGCGGCAACTGCATAACCCACTGCCCCACCGGCGCACTCGATTTGACCGAAGAAAAGAGCCGTAAGATCCGCTTCGACTCCGACCTCTGCGTCGAGTGTCTCAACTGCATCGAGAACTGCCCCTACGGAGCGCTCAGCTCACTCTTTTAGAGAAGCCATGACCTCGAATGATACAGGAGCCTTCGGACGTAGGCGCAGGTTTTGCCCTTTCTCCTTCAGGGGAGCTCATTACCGATACTCCTGCAGCGGCGCGGCGCCGGCAGAGTCCGCTGTCCCCAATCGAACCGGTCCCGAGCTCGTTCCCACCGATTATATTCCCCGCCGACTACGTTCTCTCCGCCTGGAGCTCGAGCGCTATATAGGGAGATTCCCGGAGTTCGGCAGGAGCCTCGCTCCACTGGGCAGATGGGATCCCCTGCCCTACGACCCTCCCGAATCCGCCCTCCGCATGCACCGGGCATCTCTCGCGACGCTGGGCCTCGCGAAGGCAAGCGCCGGTCGGGAAGAAACGGAGACCGAAACTGCGGGCGGAGCAGCCGGATCAAGCAGAACCGGCGGTGGAATCGCGCCGGTCGGCCCCATGGCGGCGGTGGCGGGGACCTTTGCCGAGCTCGCCATGGAGGCCGCCCTCTCGGCCTTCAACGAAGGGGGAGCGGATCCGGCGGCGGCGGACGTGGTGGTCGAGAACGGCGGCGACATCGTGATGCAGCTGAACAGACCTCTGATCGTCGCGCTCTTCGTCGGCACCGACTCACCCTTCTCCGGCCTCGCCTTCCGCTTCGAGGGCGACGGAAAGCGCAAGGCGGTCTGCTCCTCCTCCGGACGGATGGGCCACTCGCTCAGCTTCGGCCACTGCGAGCTCGCCGCTGTCTTCTCCTCCGACGCCGCCCTCGCCGACGCGGCGGCCACCGCCCTCTGCAACTCCATCCGCTCCGCCGGGCATATTGAGGAGCGCCTGAACGATATAGTCGGGTTCGAAGGCATCGATGGAGCCGTTGTGATATTCGGGAAACAACTCGGCCGGGCGGGAGCAGTCCCCGAGATAGTGCGCCACCGTGATCCGGAGCTCGGCGCAAAGATAAGCAGAGATCCGCAGGCCCGATTATGAGAAGCCTCTTTTCTTTCTCTCTGTTTCTCGAAAATGAGAGTTTATTTAGAAATTTGCAAAAACCGACATATCTTCTTGTAGCCGAAATCGCAATTTAGTACCGTGACTTCCATGGAACCGGTGTTGGATGTAGATTTTCGTATCCAGGATGACGTTGGTATATTCTCCATAAAGGGGAGTGTAGAAATCTTTCTCGCCGATCAGCTCCGGATTGGGCATCTTCATCAGTCTACAGTTGCGATACGAGAAACAGGTCGAGTTCCGCTTCTGCTGCATGTCCGAGAACGTCCACCTCGTGTTCGATTGAACTATGGATAGTATACGTCATGGCAGAGAAGTTAACCACACACGAGTCTCAACAGAGAAGGAACCCCATCATTACCATAGCGGGGAACTATCTCCTCACGGATGTGGGACAGAAGTACTGTACCCAACGGTCCATTCCCGTGCGTGACATTCGTACCTACGATGGAAACCAGGGCACCGGTTTCGTCTGGCAGCAGTTCGATCCCGACCTCACCATGAAGTTCGTATCGCACGGTCTCATTTCCTCCATCCACTTCGCACAGTTCGAGTTCACTGCGCGCAAGTATGAGTTGTCGGCGATTACCAAATACATCATCTACGGTATACTCCACAAACGCTTCCGTCCCGAACTGAAGGAGCGGCTCAAGAGAACGGGTACCGTCCGCGAGCTAATAAAGAATGTGCGTCTCGAAAAGGGAATAAATCTGACGGGCCTCTCGAACGAGTGGTATGAGAAGTTCGTGCAGAATCACCGCAGCTTCATAAACACGGTGCGCCACAGCCTCTACTACGAACCTGCATCGCGCATAGACTCACGGAGCGACCTCACTCAGGACGATAAGGAGGAACGTAAACGGGATCTAATGGGACTCATCAATGCGATCGACCAGGAGACCTGGTTCTTCTTCACCTTTTTCAAGAAGAGCGAGGAGCGGTTACAACTCCTGCAGACCCTCTACAACCTCATCCTCTCCTACATCGAGCGAATGGCGATTTCCGATTATCTCTCCCTCATCCTTATAGAGCTCGTGCAGTATGCCGAGAAGGCTCACCTGCAGAACCTCGCCGAGCGCGACACATATCTACGCAACCATCCGGAGGAGCTGCAGGAACGCTTACGGGATCCTCAGTTCCGCGAGCGTCTCGTACAGCGAGCGGAGTATCAGAATGAACTCGTCCACCTCGCCTACTCCTTCGACGGGAATCCGCACAATCCCTACCAGAAGACCGAGGTGATCATCTCGATCCGAAATGGAGGGCTGATAGGTTACAAACGACGCTCGGATATCATCAACAAGCGGCACAAGCACACCAAACAGTCGAGCCTCGGCAGATTCTTCCAGGAGCAAACCGTCAAGGAGTTCAGCTGCGGCCTCGCTCAACTCTACCTCTCATCGATCGAGCAGGCATGTGCCCAGGAGGATGTCGAGTTCGACACCTCCATTGCACGAGACGAGAAGAACGAGGAGACCATCACGAGACTCAAGGTCGCACTCTGATTTTCGACGAAATTCGGCGGGAGGCTACTCCCGCCGATTCAAGTCGGGAGGCTACTCCCGCCGGCCGAATATCGTCAGCAAGAAGAGAAAGAGGTTTATGAAGTCGA
>CAYFVU010000043.1:0-27541 GCA_964346645.1 uncultured Spirochaetaceae bacterium
TTCACGTGGAGGGCGTACTTGTGCGCCTCCGGATGGATTCTGTCGGCCGCCCGCTTTACCCCGTCGGCGAGGATGTCCCCCAGCCCCTCTCTCGTACCGATCTTCTCGATCAGACCATGAATGCTCTCGGGGTCTCCCCATTCGAGGCTCACATCCGGATCGTCCAACAGCCCCCTCTGATGGCACTCCATGGCGAAGGCGATCAGCGAGCCGGTGGAGATGGTGTCTATGCCGTAGCGGTTGCAGAGGTAGTTCGCGTAGAGGGCCACCTCCATCTCGTCGTTGCCCACCAGCGGGGCAAAGGAGTTGACCGTCTCGTACTCCGGCCCCTCCGCCTCGTGGGCGTAAGGACCGCTCTCGACCTTCGAGTGGCGCCCGCACCTTATCGGGCAGCTGAAGCAGCCGGTGGTCTTGTCCACGTACTCGTGGAGCGCCTGGGTATTTACCTTGCTGATCACCGGCGCCTGGCTCTCCTGGTAGTTCTTGGTGGGGATGTCGCCGCGCGGATTCTTGAAGTTCATGAGGATACTCGTGCCCCACTTCTTGTAGTCCATTGCCGCAGGACTCTTGAGGAGCTTCTTCGCCTTCTCTGTGGCGAGCTTTTTGAACTCCTGGGGAACCTGCACCTTTGCCGATCCCCTTACGACCAGGGCCTTGAGCAGCTTCGAGCCCATGACCGCGCCCATGCCTGAGCGTCCAGCGGCCCTGCCGCCGTCGGTCATTACACCGGCAATGTAGACGAGGTTTTCGCCGCCCGGGCCGATACAGCAGACCTGGTGCTTCTCATACTGCACCTTCAGCTGCTCCTCCGCATCGGTGGCGACGGTGCCCCAGAGCTCTTCGGCCGGAAGGATCTCGATCTTCCGATCCTCGATGTGGATGTAGGAGGGCTGCTTCGCCCTGCCGGTGACGACCACCGCGTCGAAGCCGGCTTTCCTGATTTCAGTACCGATAAAGCCGCCGGTGTTGCCGTAGCCGTAGGCGCCGGTGGCCGGCGACTTGGCGCTGACGGTCATCCGCGCCCCGGTCGGCCAGGTCGTTCCGGTAAAAGGGCCGACTGAGAAGATGAGGTGGTTCTCCGGAGAGAGCGGTGAAACCTCCGGTCCCACCCGGTCGTAGAGGATCTTCGCCGCATAGCCACGGCTGCCGAGAAATAGCTCGAGATCCCTTGCGGGGCTCTCCCGTATGTCTACTGATTCGTCACTCAGATTAATATATGCAGTTAAGGCCATATTTCTTCCTCCATATTAAAATCAAGTCTTTTCTTCTTTCCGATTATAGATTAGAATGATCAATAATTCAAACGTTTGCAGAATAATTAGGAGAATTCTATAATGGAATTTGCACATTCGACATGCAGTCGTGTAGCATGACCAAAGGGAGTAAAGAAAATGAACGGAAAGGAATTGATCGAAGCGACATTTCGCCACGAGAAAACCGACCAGGTCCCATGGGTACCCTTCGCCGGCGTACATGCGGGTAAGCTGATCGGAGAAGATGCAACAAAGGTGTATTCTGATCTCGAGACCCTCGAGAAGTCGCTGTTGGAAGCACATAAGCTCTACAGGCCGGACGGACAACCGGTGATGTTCGACCTGCAGATAGAGGCCGAAGCTCTCGGCTGCGAGCTGATGTGGGCGAAGGATGCTCCTCCTACCGTATCTACGCATCCGCTGGACAAGGAGAAAGAGATTCCCGAGACCATCCCCGGGCCCGGAGACGGACGCATATCGCTTGCTCTGGAGGCAACAAAACAGCTCGTGAAAGAGGTGGGAGACAGCACGGCGATATACGGTCTCTTTTGCGGCCCCTTCACCCTTGCCTCGCACCTGAGGGGTACGAACATCTTCATGGACTTCTTTCAGGATCCCGATTACGTACATTCGCTGCTCGACTACACCACGCGTGTGGGCCGGCAGATGGCCAAGCTCTACGCAGAAGCCGGCGCGGATGTGCTTGCTCCGGTCGATCCACTGGTGTCCCAGATATCTCCGAAGCACTTCACCCAATACCTCCACGATCCGTACAGCAAGCTCCACGACTACATCAGAGAGCTCGAACGCTTCTCCTCGTTCTTCGTCTGCGGCGACGCGACGAAAAACATAGAAGTCATGTGCAAGACGAAGCCGGACGGGATATCCGTAGACGAGAACCTCGATTTTGCAAAGACGAAGGAGATAACGGACAAGTACAACGTCGTACTCGGCGGCAGCATACCGCTCGCCACCGTCATGCTCTTCGGCAATCAGCAGGACAACATGAAGGTGGTAATCGATGAGCTCGATGCCGTGAGCCACCACAACCTCGTCGTCTCTCCCGGATGCGACATGCCGTACGACACGCCGGTGGAGAACACCGTCGGCTGTGAACAGGCGGTACATCAGACGGAGCAGACACGCACCCTCATCGAAGGGTACGAAAAGTCCGACCAAGATGTCGAAGTAGACCTGCCCGACTACGATTCCCTCGAGCGCCCGCTCATAGAGGTGTTTACGATCGATTCGGACACCTGCGCAGCGTGCACCTACATGTTTCAGTCGGCACTCGATGCGAAGAAGAAGTACGGCGACGGAATAGATGTAGTAGAGTACAAGGCCTCGGCTTCGCTGGAGAACATCATTCGGGCTCAGAAAATGGGAGTCGAGCAGCTTCCGAGCATCTACATCAACGGAAAGTTGAAATTCTCCTCGATCATACCCAGCAGAGAGGCCTTGAACGAAGAGATAGATGCGGAGCGAGGTTAATAGAGCGGATACTTGACTGGTAATTGACTGGAGGCCGGCGTACAGGCTGAGGGCGTACGCCGGTTCCCTAATACCCTACCTTCGGTTCGGAAAGGTGAGTTGGAGAAGCTTGAAAAAGAAACCGAATATGGGGATTCTGTATTTTCTCCGATGTCTGATCTTGTGCGCGAACTGGTATCCCGAGATCAGAGTCGAGAACCCCACATTTTCGGGTAATCCCCCCATGAAGTCGGTATAATAAGAGTTTATGAGCACGTAGACATCTCCGGCCGTGAGATCAGAGTAATGGCTGTCCAGCTCGGATTTCATGATCTCTTTGCAGAAGGGAATGAACTTTTTGTTGAGCCACCTCTTCGCCTTCTCCTCAACACTGCCGCCGTACGGATAGCCGTGTACTTCCTCCAGGAGGAAGGAGTAGTTCTCTTCCCGGTTCAGATGAATCTGAGTAATACCCGTCTCCGTCTCGAAACGTTTTCTTGCCATGAATCCGGTTCTACTCTCCGCACTTTCTTGAAGAACATATTCGCTGATCTCTGCATCTATGAAGTCGATCTTGTTCTCGATTGCCGCAGATACTCGTCTGTGTCCATCTACTACATAATAGGCGCCCTTGTACCTATTTACGGTGATGGGGGGAAAGAATTCAAAAGGGTTCATCGTCCTCTGAATGCTATTCCTTCTGACGAACTCCGCCCAATCATCCCGCTGTAAGTAGCGAAACTTGCCGTCCAACTCTCCGCACTTGTCCACGGTGCCCACGATGCTCTTTACATCGATGACTCTCAGACCTATGTGATGGATCGCATATGCACCACTCGCATCGAAGTCCTCGTAAAAACAGCGGGCTTTCTTTTTGAAGAGCATGTGCTACTCCATCTGTGCGGCAACCAGACCCGCGTGCCTCTCCTCCTCCTTTGCCAGAGCTTCGAAGACGCTCTTTACAAAAGAGTTGGGAAACTTATTTTGCATCGTGAGATAATAGTCCCTGGCCCGGATCTCCTTTCCATAGGCGACTCTCAGTATATCGGCTCTGTCGCTGTCGGCCGCTACCTCCGGCCAGTCGTCTCTCATTTCGTTCATCGTCTCTTCGAACTCCGCATCCGCTGCACAGCAGAGGTGGATATTCGCCTGTCTCTGCGCCTCTTCCAGACGCAGGCGGTGCTTGAGCTCCTCCGCCTTGAGTTTGTTCAGAAGCTGCCTGACATCATCTCTCTCTACCTTCCGTTCAGCAGCCTCGTAAAAATCATATGCCTTTTCCTCGAACACAATGGCGTTCTCGAGGATAATACGCAGCAGGAATGCACGTATCATTTTGACCATTCAGAATCCTCCCGGCTATAGTACGCTACTCGGGTTAATATGAGTGAGGTACGTGTATAGGAGAAGTGTATACAAAAAGGTCGGTTACTACAAGAGTGATGCTGCCTGTGTTTGTGCAAAGCAGTAATAATGCATGTATGTTTTTAGGAAGAGCTCAGAAATACATCTCATTCATGAAGAATTTCTGAAAAACTGGCTCGCTCGAGAGCTCGATGTAGGAGGTCCTTTCTACGATTCGCCGGAAGCGTGAGCTCATCTCGCGGGAAAGCAAGGCAAACAGAGCTCCCTTTCCCGCCGCATTTCCCACGACCATCGTGTGTGAAACGATCTCCTTCGGGATGAGACCTATCTCTCCCGCGCTCTCCCTCCTCACATAGCTGCCGAAACCGCCGGCAAGATAGAGATGGGCTATATCGGATATGTCGAGCTCAGCTTTTTCGAGCAGCGTGTAAATACCCCCGGCTACCGCCCCCTTCGCGAGCTGGACTTCCCGCACATCCCTGTTGAGAAGCGCGATATCCTCCCCGACCCCGGATTCGTTGGCAGGGACGATGATGAAGGCGGGCTTCCCTTCGATTTCCGTGAGACGAGGTCTGAACAGCTCCTTCTGCTCATCATCCATCTCCGCCCTGTCCAAACCCTCGACGCTCATGAGTCTGCCCTTTTCATCGATCAATCCGTGTATCAGGAGTTCGGCGAGAACATCTACGAGGCCGGCTCCGCATATGCCGACGGCAGGTTTACCACCTATCGTAGTATAGGCGAAGCCGTCTTTACCTACGGAAAAGAAGTCTACCGCTCCGTCTTCTCCTCCGGTTCCCCATCGGATCTTCGCCCCCTCGAATGCAGGGCCCGCGGCGGCAGAACATGCCCACAACTGCCCATCGTGCTTGAGCACTATCTCGCCGTTGGTTCCCACGTCTATAAAGAGGCACGCCCCTTCACTCTCGAACACGTCGGCAGAGACAAGACCGGCGGTAATATCGGCTCCCACGTAGGCAGATACCCCCGGTACGATATGTGCTTGCGCGGCGGGAGACATTCCCAGCTCCAGAGCCGATGCATCGACGACCATATCCTCGGTAAAAACGGGAATAAACGGCGCAGCAGCGATGCCGGAGGGATCGACACCGAGCAGCAGGTGCAGCATCGTGGTGTTGCCTACGATTACCAGCCTGTAGACCTCATTCGTAGAGATTCCGTTGCGCCGGCACAGCACGGATATCATCCTATTTAGTTGATTGCGAATCGCATCACGCAGCTCGGCGATCTCGTGCTCCATTGCGTAGCCTATTCTCGATATGACATCGGCACCGTAGGAAGCTTGCGCATTCGAACGAGCAATCGAGTCGAAGGGGATGCGGCTCGTTAAATCCGCCATGTACACCGCAACCGTCGTGGTGCCGATGTCCACCGCACATCCGAAGGAACGCGAGCTCGTGTCCCCTTCTTCCACATCGAGGAGCTCTGCAATCTGAGAGGAACTGCGAGCGTACTGTTCCACCAGGGTCAATTCTCGATTCCCATCCCGGAGAGCCGCAGAGAATCTCTCGAGTAGGTGGGGAGACCACTTGGTATTCTGCGGATTTGCGAAGTCGATGAGACGAAGCAGCTCGGATCGCTGATCCTCCAGACTCGGCTGCGAGAGCCGTACCGCTCGCTTTTGCAGCCACGAATCATCTTCTCGCGCGAATTCCGGGAAGCCGTTCTCCCAGGCCCCTTTTCCGAGCCTGTTCAGCGCCGAGGAGAACTCCTCGACTTCGAGTCTTCCCCTCGGCACGACTTTACAGGCGAGACGCACCCCCTTCTCGCGCTCTCTCTCGCTCAGGAGCCGTTTCTCCGTTTCGGCGAGCGGCCCCGCATCTCCCGCGACGATCCGTATCTTGCACTTCCCGCAGGTCCCTGCTCCGCCGCAGGGAGCAGGGACGGGGTGACCGCTCTTTCTCAGAAGTGCAAGAAGAGTTTCACCTTCTTCTGCTTCTATGCTCAGTGTCTCCATGAGCTATTCGTCCTGCGTCCGATAGAAGTTCCGTGCATCTTCGAGAATTTTCCGAAGATCCTCTTCCTGACTCGGAGTGATAAAAGTCTTCTCCTCTACAGCGAGAATCTTCTCCATTCTCTCCTTGGCGAAATCCATGGCCGTCTTCTTCCCTTTCTGCAGCCAGTCCGCATAGGCGAGTGTGTCTGCCGATTGGGGTATGCACTGCTCCTTTCTGAACCACTTCATCGTGTGGGGACGGCTTAGGAAGTGGCCGGGAATCGGTCCCACCTCCTTTATTACCTCGGTTGCCAGTGACTCCTCGTCTATCTGCTCTCCTTGGAGAAAGCGACCGATCATCCGGGCTATGTCGTCGTCGAGGACCGCCTGCACGGGATGGGCAGTTACCTCACTCGAGACACCGAAATGGAGAAGCATCGAGTTGACTCCCGCAAGCCCGGAAATCAATCCGGCGATTCCCTTCTCGTAGCCCGCCTGGTAGTCGATGGTCTTCGCGTTTACATAGCCCGGACTGCCGTTGCCGAACGGTACCTGGTAGTGACGCCACATCTGATTGAAGATCACGTTGCTGATCGATGCACCTATCTGCCCGAACGCCGGAGAGCCTGTTTTCATGTTCAGAGGAGCCGAGAAGTGGCCAATGAGCACTCTGTGTCCCGGACTCAGGAGCTGGAGCAGGACGATAATCGCCAGATGCTCGGCATTGCTCACAATCACCGAACCGACGGGGGTAGCGGGCCCCGTGCCACCCATCATGGCGCCGTCTACCGTGGAGAGCGGAAAACCCGATTCTGCGATGCGGTATGCGGCATCTATCGCTTTCTCTCCCCATGTCAGAGGAGGAGACGAGCCGATCGTGGCAGAGAACTCCTGTCCGAGGGCCTGAGCCATCTGTATGGTGAAGATCTCGCAGTCATTCGAACATGCGGCTGCCTGATGCTTGCTGCAGTACTTCATGTGCAGCAGCACCCCTTCCGGTATGGCCATTTTCGACGACACGCCCTCGTAGCCGAAATATGGATAGCAGCCGAGCTGATCGATGGTGGGAAGCGCCTCGAGTACCCTCACCGCATCTATGTATTCCTGCTTCGACGGGACCTTCTGCTCGAATTGTTCTATGTCGATCGACTGCATTCCCGAGCTGTGGGTAAAGTAGAGGCGATTCTCGCCGTAGATCAGATCGTTCTCCACGACTGGGGCCTTCGCCTCGTAGCTCTTCGGCACCATGGACAGACAGTCCTCGACCAGCTTGGCAGGAAACCGTACGCGCATCGCATCACGGTCGACCTTGCAGCCCTTTTCGGCGAGAAAGTCCAAGGCGCGTGTATTCTCCATGGTGAGTCCCGTCTCGCTCATCACCTCCAGTGTCGCCTTGTGTACCTGTTCCACTTGCCCTTCGGTGAGCATCTCTACCGGCCGTATTTTGCTGTCTATCCCCGCTCTCGCCATATCTCCTATCCCTCGCTTCTTCCTAAGAGTTGCTTTCCCAAACGTACGGCACCCGAAGCCGTCGCATCGTATCCGTCGGCACCGATATCATCGGCGAACTGCTTCGTAATACCGCCTCCCCCTACGATAACCTTTACCTTATCTCTGAGCCCCTCTTCGCTCAGACTGTGTATGACCTTTCGCTGCTCCGGTGCGGTAGTGGTCAACAGGGCCGACATGGCAAGCAGATCGGCATCCTGCTTCCGTATCTCTTCGATAAAGGTCCCGGACTCCACATTAGACCCGCAGTCGAAGACATCAAACCCCGAAGCCTTAAAGAGCGTCGCTACCATGTTTTTTCCGATATCGTGTACATCCCCGTACACGGTGCCGATGACGACCTTTCCCAAGCTCTCCTTGGTTTTTCCCAGCCTCCGGATCTCCTCCTCGAGCGGGACCGTCGCACTCGACATCGCCTCTGCCGCCGCAATCAATTCGGGGAGAAACAGCTCACCGGCCTCGAACTGATCTCCAATCTCCCTAATGGCAGAGGTAAGGACATCAAGCGTCTCGAGGGGATCGATGTTCTCCTCAATCGCTTTCTGCGCCATATCCTTCGACATATTGGAATCGAACTCCTGCACTGCCTTCTTGAGGTGTTCGAATATCTCATCTTTCATGATATTCTCCTTTGATGTTCCCTTTAGGGTTTACAAATCGATACGAAAGATTATAACATTAGTATCTTTGATGTGCAAGTTTAACCTCGAAATGAAGTAACAAGGAGATGAAATGAGAATACGCATATTGGGAACCGCCGCTGCCGAGGGATGGCCGGCCCTCTTTTGTAACTGTTCGGCCTGTACCGCCGCCCGGAAATCCGGCGGAAAGAACCTCCGCTCCCGATGCTCTCTGCAGATCAACGACGATCTCAAGATCGACCTCCCCCCCGACACGCTCTTTCACAACCACCGTTCCGGGCAAGAGCTCTCCGAACTGAAATATCTGCTTATCACCCACTCACACTCAGATCACATAGCCGCCGAGGAGATCCACAATCTCATTCCCCCTTTCGCACAGCAGAACAAGAGCAGCTCTATCTGGATTTTCGGTAACGATGCGGTCATGAAAAAGATCCGAGAAGCAGGCAAAACGGCCAATCTCGAACGCCCGGGTCTCCTCAACGAGATAGATGCATTTAATACCTTTGCCCTCGGTCCCTACGAGATTACTACCGTAAAGGCACAGCACAAACCTTCGGAGGAATGTCTCAACTACCTCTGCAGGGTCCGCGACGAGGACATCTCCTTTCTCTACACCTGCGACACCGGCTTCTACTCGGAGGAGACTTGGGACTTCTTGAGCGACAAAAAAGCGGACATCGTCATCACCGAGTGCACCGGTGGTCTCGAACGGCTCGAGTACGGCTCCCACATGGGCTTTCCGAACGTGCTCGATTTCCGCAACCGTGCCGAATCCATCGGCTTTACCGACGAAAACACGAGGTGGATCCTCACCCACTTCTCTCACACCGGAGGCTCGCTGCACGACGAGCTCGAGCGCGCCGTCTCCGCAGAGGGCTTCGATGTGGCCTGGGACGGGATGGAAATTCATACATAGCAGCACTAATCACGGTCGGTTTTTACGTCAGGGAATTTCAAAAATCATTTTTGAAATTCCCAAGGCCTTTCCATGCGCATGCAATAGAGTCGGGAGTTTCGGACCCTGATATTCTCGAAAAGGCGCTGCAGAAGTCCCCCTACAGCCGGGAGTACAGTATTCGTCTGTTCAAGAGGTATTTCAAGCTCACACCGAAGCAGTTCCTGACGAGAACAAGGCTGCGCTGCGCCAAGGATCTCCTGATGCAGGGGTATTCGGTTAAGGAAACAGCACAACTCGTAGGCCTGCAGGACGAGTTCTATTTCAGCCGGCTCTTCTCCAAACAGATGGAAATGAGTCCCGTGGAGTATAAAACGAATCAGGGGATACGATAGAAGCGCGAAACGCTTCCCCGTATCTCCTGTATCCCAATTTTCAGAATGGGTATTACCCGGCGGCGAATCCTCCGTCGGCGTAGATCTCCGATCCCACCACAAACGATGAGTCGTCGCTTGCGAGGAACAGGATGATGGAGGCGACCTCCTCCGGAGTCCCGAGTCGCTTGATGGGATTACTCTCGTGGTGGACCTTGTGGTAAGCATTCTCCATACCGTGCTCCTCCATGCCTTTGATCACGGAGTCCATCATAGGCGTGTCTATGTGGCCGGGCAGCACCCCGTTTACCCTAATGCCATAGGGGATGTACTCGAGGGCGGTAGCCTTGGTGAGCATGCTCACCGCAGCCTTGGTGGCACAGTAGGGAGAGGCGCCCGGAATCGCCCTGACCCCGGCGGTCGAGGAGACATTGACGATTACTCCGCCTCCTTTCTCCCTCATTACGGGAGCCGCATATTTGATGCAGAGCCAGGTACCGATGAGATTCACGTTTATGGTGCTCATCCAGTCGTCCATGGACAGCTCTTCTGCTGTGTCCTTCCCCGGCGGTCCGGTTTTTCCCGCACAGTTGACGAGGATGTCTATTGAACCGAACTCCTCCACGGTTTTTTCCATCGCCGTCTTTACGTCCGATTCATCGCTTATGTTCGCCAGCAAGGCCACCACTTGTTCGTAGCCCTCCGAGCGTATGTCTCGTACGGTCTCCTCCGCCTTCTCTCGCTGTACGTCGAGAACGGCGACCTTTGCCCCTTCTCGGGCAAACAGCTGTGCCGTCGCCCGTCCCTGTCCTGAACCGCCTCCTGTAATAAGGGCCGTTTTTCCCTTCAATTTCATCTGTGCTCCTCCTCGTGTATAGCTAAAATCGTTTTTTTGTAGAACGAATCGTAGGCCCTCTGTACCGTTAGTAAATCCCGCACTCCGTCCTTTACACTCATCAGCGGCTGCTTGCCATGGACAATGACATCGTAGAAGTCGAGAAACTCGTAGTAAAAACTGCTCTTCTCCCCTTTGAGGTCAATTGTCTCGACCTTCCCGCCCTTGTGGATCTCTATGCGGTCCATTCTAACCTTCAGATGCCCGTCGCGAGCCCAGAGCTCTAAGTACGACAGCTCGTTCTCCGGAGCGGCAAAGGACCACTGCACCGAGCACACGGCACCGGAGCTGCATCGGATGTTGTACAACGCGGTATCCACACCGGCTACATGCTCGGCCAGCTCTCTGCCATAAACCTGCAGATCGTATATCTCCCCCAGGAGAAAGCGGACCACATCCATCATATGTATACCGTGGTCGCTGAAGAAGCCGCCGGGAAGCCCGGAATCCTGCCTCCATGGCCTGCCCGCGATTTCATCATCTTCGGGCACATGCTGCATCCACTTGTACATCATCATGAAGGGGGTCGAAATTACCCCCTCATCGAGAAGCTCCCTTGTCTGGGCGATCGCCCTTTCATAGCGAAAGTTCTCTGCAATGAGAAGAATCTTCTTATACTTCTCAGGCAATGAAGCCATCTTCTGTGCATCCGCAAGGGAGGCTGCTATCGGCTTTTCACAGATGACGTTCTTTCCCGCCTCGAAGGCCGCCGTAGCAATCTCCACATTGAATTCGGGAGGAACGGCTAGAATGACCGTATCTATATCCGCTCTCTCGAGCAGAGACCGGTAATCGCCGTAGACATTCTCTTTATCGAGTCCCACCGACTGGGCAAAGTCTTCCGCCTTGCTCACCGTTCTATTGGCAACCGCACGTATCTCATACCTGTCCTCTAGCTGCTCCAGGGCCGGCCAGTGAAGGAGTTTGGCAGCCACTCCCGTTCCGATAATCCCCAATTGTATCTTTTTCATAATGGGCAGAATGATACAACGTTATGATCTTTGTCAAGGTATGATATGTTTCTCTACTCGAAAAACGAAAGCTGGTACCTTTACTACTTAGGTACGAGAATTCGCTGATACATTTTTCGATATTTACACGGGGGCACAGCGTACTTCTTCTTGAAAAGGTGGTAAAAATGGCTCAGATTTTCGAAACCCGATTCGAGGGCTATGGTGAGGACGGGATTATTCGAATGTATGAGTGAACGTGCAGCATAATTCAACCGTACTTCATTCAGGTATTCGCTCGGGGTCTTGCCGATAAAGCTCTTGAAAACCCTCGATACATGCTCCCTGCTCTTGTATACCGTCTTATACAGCTGAGAGATGTCCTTGGTAAAATACTCCTTTTTATGCATGTTGTTGTAGAAGTCATGCAGCCAGGGGGGGTAGTTTTTCATGATGTCGATAAATTGCTCATGGAAAAAACAGGTGAGGATATCCGCCATTATCGCCCTGAACTCCGCCTTCAGCTCTACTTTGTCGAAATAGGTGTTCAACTTGTCGATACGCTCATGCAGGAATTCGGTATGCTCCTTCGACAATAAGGTAACCAGCGGCATGTAGGGACCGAGAAAATAATCGACGTCTATATCCTCTCCAAGATAGTGGATCAGGGTCTGGAAAATCTTTGCAGAAAATGCCAGATTTATAAAGCTGCAGGAGTTCGCATCGGCATTTTCGTAGTAGTGATAATCCTCTGGCCGTATAAAGAGCAGCATCCCCTCGTGCAAAAGGTGCCGCTCTTCCTTTATTAGATGGTACATCTTTCCCCGTATAACCAGGACGATCTCGTAAAAATCGTGTTTATGGTACGATTGATACACGGGCAGCCCCTGGATGAGCTCGTAGTGAAAATCCGTCTCCGGGTCTATCGAATCGTTGTCGGAGATTATTGTCGGTATGTATTCCACATCCATTAGCGTCATTGTAGCACAAAAATGCCGTCAATCAAGAACAAGATGCACGGGCAAACCGGCTTTATAGTAGTAAGTAGTCGTTGTAACGTTATAATAAATATAACACAAGACAAAAAGGAGAGACAGGTATGAAAAAAATGGATTCCGAGACAGCAAAAAAGAAACGGTTCTGTATGGGGGGCATCAAGTTTTGTATGCTTGTAAGCCTCATCGCATTATTGGCTGCTCTGCCGGTTTTTAGCGGGGGCTCTGCCGAGGAGGCGGAGGAAGAGGGTCCGGTAACCGTCACACTTGGCTACAACGCGTTTTTAGAAAATTCCTTTACCGATGCCCCTCCCCCTATTGAGGCAATCAAGAGAGAACTGGCCGAAAAGTATCCAAATATCGAATTGGAATACCACGTTATGCCCGACGATATGTTGAATGCCCTCACGATCTGGATGACCTCTCGTGATGCAACCGTCGACATATATGGAATAGATACCCCATGGGTACCGCAGTTCGGCAGAGGAGGCTGGGCGGTTCCCCTCAACGACAAGCTCCCCGAGCTCCAAAAGAACTTTGTCGATTCAGGCCTCGAAACTTTCTCCTACGAGGGAGACATTCTAGGGGTCCCCTTCTGGGGCAGCGTATCCGGCCTCTACTATCGTACCGATATCCTCGAAGAGTACGGCTTCGATCCTCCCGAAACGGTCGACGACATATTAGAAGTATGCCGCACCGTCCGCGAAGACAGACCCGATTTGCACGGCCTCATGTGGCCCGGACAGAGGGGGGAATCCCTCGTAATGGTCTACTCGACTTTTCTCCATGCCCTCGGGGGACAATACACCGATGCCGATGGAGACTACCTCTTCGATTCTTCTGAAAGCATAGAAGCCGTCAAGCTCATGAAGTCCCTCGTGGAGGAACGTATCTCTCCGCGGACCGTAACAAACTGGACGCAAACAGAAGCGAAAAACTCCTTTGCCGCGGGAAAAGGCATCTTTCTCTGGGCGAATCAGGATATTGTAATATGGCTCGACGACCCGGAAAAGTCCGAAGTAGTAGACAATTGGGACTTTATCCCCTTTCCCTCTCAACCCGGAGGAGAGAGCGTATCAATAACCGGCGGCTTTGCCTTTTCGGCTAACCCATACAGTGAGAATCTCGAAGAAACCATAAAGGTCCTCGAGGTTATTGCAGGAGAAGCGGTGCAGAAGAATTTCGCCCTCTCTTGGGGACCCGTACAGTACTATGACGGGCTTTACGAAGACGAAAAGGTAAAAAAGTACAATCAGAACGTCGACAAGCTCCCTCCCGTTCTCGAGGTTACCAAGAATCGGCCTCCATCGGGAAACTACGCAGAACTTTCCGGTATTATGCAGGAAGGTCTGCATGGAGCCGTTACCGGCACTCGATCAGTCGAGGATGCAATGAAGGACATTCAGAAGCAGGCAACCGCATTGAAAAAGTAGAGACACAGAAGTGAGATGTAAAGATTTATGCTGCCGCATATTATGCGGCAGCATTTTTTGAGGGAGGGATACGTGATCGCAAGAAAAACCGAAACACGAATCGGACTGCTCTTCGTAGTGCCGGCGTTGTTCTTTCTCATAGTGTTTAATTATTACCCGATACTACAGTCCATTATCTACAGTGTCTTCGATCTCGACCTTACCACCGACTGGCTAAAGGCCGATTTTATCGGATTCGAGAATTATCGCCGGGTAATGATGAGTAATCAATTTTGGTACACCTTCGGCTTTACCTTGGGTTTTACCGTGGCAGTGGTGTTTTTAGACATCTCCATCGGAACACTCCTTGCATTGTCCACCTTCTACGTGGGTCCAATAGTGCGCGGTATTCTGCGGGCAATCATTATTATTCCGTGGGCAATTCCCAAGGTAATCCAGGCATCGATGTGGAGATGGCTCCTCAACAGCGATGTGGGCCCCATTGGTGACATCCTCGTGCGCATAGGACTTGTCGAAGAGCCTCCCCTCTTTCTCATCGATCAGTATCTTGCTATGGGGAGCGTTGTTTTGGCCTATACGTGGAAGGGGGCGAGCATGGCCGCTTTCTTCATGATGGGCGGATTAGCCCTCATTCCAAACGATGTTATAGAATCGGCGAAGATGGACGGCGCAAAAGCTTTACGGCGCTTCTTCTCCATTACCCTGCCCATGGTTTTGCCGACCATATCTGTGGCAATTCTCTACCGTTCACGGGCTGCACTGAGGGTCTTCGACGTGGTCTACGGCCTTACCGGCGGGGGGCCCGGTACAAAAACCGACACATTGAGCTCCTTTGCCTATAAAACCTACTTCGAGTACGGACAGTTCGGCAGAGGTTCCGCCTATGCGGTAGTTACCTTTATTCTAGTCGTTATTGTAGGGGTCTTTTATATTGACCGGATCAAGAAGAACTTCAGCTTCAAGGAATAGCTTGTATGAAAAAGAAACATAGGATTATACGACATCGCATTTTCTCTGCCCTGTTGTTCCTTATCATCTCATTTTGGTGTTTAGCACCACTGGTGTGGATAGGTATCACCTCCATAAAGCCGCAGGGTACGGAATTCAGAATACCCGTCGAGTACTGGCCGGAGAGTCCGACCCTCGAGAACTACGGTACCGTTATAGGAGAGAAGTTCCGGGTACAGCAATCTATCATCAACAGCATCATTGTTTCGGGTACGGCCTTAATCGGCAGTCTGTTCCTCTCGATCCTCTCGGCCTACGCAATAGCTCGTCTCCGTTTCCGCTTTAGGTATCACAGCCTCTACTTTATCCAAATTGCCGGAATGATTCCCCCAATTGTGGTAATCGGTCCCACCTTCGTCTTATTGCGATATTTCGGGCTTCTTCGCACATATTGGGCGATGATTCTGCCGAACATGGCCTACTCGGTCCCCCTCGCATCATTTCTTATTGCCAGCTACTTTGCAAACATCCCCTTCGAGCTGGAAGATGCGGCAAAGCTCGACGGCGCCGGCTCCCTTCGAATAGTCTGGAATGTGATCCTGCCTATTGCCGCCCCAGGCATTTTCTCCGCCGGAGTATTGGCCTTTTTGGGCAGCTGGGGGGAATTCATGCTGGCCTTTACCGTTACCCTCGGCAAGAAGTCGGTCGAAACGGTGCCTGTTGCCATTCTCAACATGAGCCAAGCCTTTGAGTTGCAGTGGACCTGGGTTTCCGCGGGAACCGTGGTCTCACTTATACCTATTGTCGCAGCGGTCCTCATCTTCCAACGCTATGTAGTACGGGGGCTGACCGGTGGTGGAGTAAAATAATTACCTCAAACAGGAACACGTTATGACTAAGACAATAATTCTTATCTCTCACACCCATTGGGACAGGCAGTGGTACCGCACAGTGCAGGAGTTCCGCCTCGAATTGGTCAAAATGATGGACAGTCTGCTCGAGCTCCTGAAAGATGATCCCGATTTCAAGGTTTTTCATTTGGACGGTCAGACGGCAATAGTAGAAGACTATCTCGACTTCCGCCCCGAAAATAGGGAAACGATAATGCAGCTTGTTCGTGCCGGCAGGCTGAAAATTGGCCCCTGGTATCTTCAGCCGGACAATTTTATCGTCTCGGGAGAGGGGCTGATGAGAAACCTCCTAAAGGGCACCACCTATGCCCGAGAGATGGGAGAATACTCTTTCTCCGGATGGCTGCCCGACTCCTTCGGTCATCCCGCTCAAATGCCGCAGGTTCTCACAAACTTTGGAATAGATAGCTTTATTTTCAGCAGGGGCCTCGGAGACCACTTGGAAAAGGAGGCTATCGAGTTTCTTTGGGAATCCCCCCACAAAGATCGTGTTATCGCAATTTTTCAACGAGGCGGATACTACGGCGGAGGAAACCTCGCCTATCCCTTTTTCTGGGGAGATATTCAGGTAATCGAACCCGATCACCGCTTGGCGGTACAGAAGCTTCGTGAGCTCATAAAAAAGAGCGAAGAGTGGTCTTTTACCGAGACAATACCTATCTGGAACGGCTCCGATCACATGTCTCCCGAACGAAGTCTCTCCGAAACTATTCGTTATGCGGACTCACAGATATCCGATTACCACATTACCCACGGTTCGATCGAAGAGTATGTGAAAAACGCCCGCAACAGTATAGGGAAACTTCAAACCGTTACGGGAGAATTGCGCGGAGGAAGATACGAAGCTATCCTTGCCTCCGTTCTCTCGTCTAGAATGCACATAAAACAATCCAACTACCGCCTCGAGAGGTCTCTGGAAAGAGAGACCGAACCTCTCCTGGCACTTGCCGATGTACTCGGAGATGCGTATCCGAAATACGCCCTCGATGATGCCTGGGACGCCCTGCTGAAAAACCACTTCCACGATGCTATTTGCGGCTGCAGCATCGACCAGGCACACAGAGAAATGGAGTTCAACTTTGCAAAAACAGAGCAAACGGTAAACTCCCTCTCCCACGACGGCTTGAAGCATATAGCAACGGTACTCAACCAAGGAAAAGTCGATAGCTCGTACAAGAACTCGGTCACCCTGCTCCTCTTCAACAGCTTGCCTCAGGCAAGAAGAGTTACCGCATCCACTTACATAGACGTACCCTCTTGGGAGGGTGACTGCATCGCGAGAGACGGAAGCGGCAAAGCAGTTCCCGTACAAATCCTCGATAAAGAGATAATAAACGACCTGTGGATTCCCTTCGAGGCAAGCGCCTCTCACATAATAAGGGAAATTCCATGGTGGCAGGAGTATCTTCGTTATATCGAACAGAGGAGCATCGTAGATTTTTCCATAGATGCTTCTTCGGCCAATCCTCTGCTGACATTAAAATGCGGAAATACGGCCCTCGAGGCCTCGAATATTATAGACAGTATAATCGAAGAGATGCGTCGCTTCCCCGATGACACGGTATTCAAGACCCATACCTACTTCCTGCGCCTTCACCTCCTCATTCCCTCTCTTCTTCCGGCCTACGGATACACCTCCGTGAGACTCGCAGCACCGGAAAAAGAGCTTAGGAATAACGAGAGTTTCAAAGCTGTCCAAGGGGGAGAGTTCTTCCTCGAGAACCAGTTTATTCGGGTAGAGGTCAATGAAAAGGGAGAAGTCGATCTTCTCCACAAAGAGAGCGAAAAAATTTTCCCCGATATTCACAAATTCCAAGACCAAGCCGATCGGGGGGACACCTACGATTTCTGCCCGGTCTCTTCGGAGAACGAGGAAAACACGATACTGCAGCCTGAGGCGGTGAAAACCCTCCTTCTCGAGAGGGGCCCCGTAAGGGCTTGCATAGGAGTATACTACAGCTTCGAAACACCAAAAGGCTTGGATCCCGAAGACAGAGACCTCCGGAGCCACGAAAAACTTAGTATAGAAGTAGAGAGCAAGATCTTCGTCTCCTGGGAAAAGCCCTTTGTAGAGTTCGAGACCACCGTTCACAACAACGTAAAAGACCACAGGCTGCGCATGTACGCTAAAGCTCCGTTTCGTACGGAAGTTGCCTATTCCGACGGACAGTTTTATATCCAAAAAAGAGATATCGAGGGTAAACCCGGAAAAGACTGGGCGGTTCCCCCTGCACAGGTGTTTCCCCACGAACGCTGGGTTGCCCTTTCCAATGGAAAGAGAGGACTCGCCGTATTTGCCGAAGGCCTTCCCGAGCACAGCATAATTCCTGCGGAAAGGGGAACCTACATCGGCCTCACCCTCCTGCGATGCGTCGGATGGCTCTCCAGACAGGACAACAAGACCAGGCCCGGCCAAGGGGGACCGCCCATACCAACACCCGATGCCCAGTGTCAGGGTAGCTACACCTTTAGGTATGGCGTTTTTCCTTTTGACGGAGAGTTCGAAGCAGGTACCATTGTAGAAACCTCTCAGCAGTTCGATGCCCGTCCCCTTGCCAAACAGCTGCGGCCGGATTCGAACGCCGCACTGCCCTCTCTCAGCCTCTTCGAACTCACACCCCGCTCTTTGCAGGTCACCGCCCTCAAGAAGAGCGAAGACGGCAAGTACCTCTGTCTCCGCTTCTACAATCCTGACGAGAAGCCGCTCCGGGCCGGGCTGAAGGGCGACCTGCAGGTGAAACGAGTGTGGAAAGCCAGGGCCGACGAGACGATTATAGAGGAACTTCCCCTCGAGGGAGACTCCCCCATCGACTTACGACTACACATCGATGGGGCGGAAATCGTGACGCTCTTGATCGACCGCTGACCGCTAATTCGTGCTACTTGATGTAGTGCTCGAGGGCGCGGACCTTGCAGATCAGTTTCGGCAGACGGTCGATGGTGACGAAACCAGGCTCCGCATTTATTACATCGGGGATCCTGTTCACGATCTGCGAGCTCGTGCCGAGGATCGTCGGCGGGTTGTCGTTGCGCATGTGTATGGTCGGCTCGCCCTTTATGACCCATTCGTTGAAATCCTGATCGCCCTCCTGATACACCTTTGCCGTCTGGGTTCCACGGAAGAGGATTCCCTCATGCGTCTCTATCTCTATGGTTATGTCGAGCCCTATTACGTCTCCCGCCGGGATGGTCTTCTCGAGGGCCTTGCTCTTTATATCCTTATCGAGGATTATCGGCTCGACGATCTTCCGGTACTTCTTGCTCGAAAGGCCCAGCTCGTTTATCTGATTCTCCAGGTCCATGAAGAGAAAGTCGACCTCGTCGCCGAGGGGAAGCTTCTCGCCCTTCTCTATCATCTGCCGTATCTCCTTCTCCTTTCTGCCCACCGCATAGAAATCGGCAACGAAGGCGGGCATGCTGTCCATGTTGATGCTGAGGTTTCCCTCCACCGAATCGATTCTGTGCGACGCGCCGCTGAGGGTCGTGACGAGTGTCGCCCAGAAGAGATCCTGCATGCCCGAGCCGGTAATGGTTACCCCGTTCTCCTTCGCGATTCTGTCGAGCTTTCCGGTAATACTCGGCGCAGTGGTCCACGGATATGAGGCCTCCTCGGAGGTAGTGATCACGTTGAGCCCGGCCTCGAGACACTTCTTTACGTGGGGATACAGCGTATCCATCGAGGTCGCAACCGCCACCGTTGCGATATCGGCACCCGTTTCCGCGAGCACCTTATCTGCATCATCCGAGATCTTTACATTGAGCTTCCTGTCCAGCCCCAGGACATCGCCCAGATCTTCTCCCACGTGTTTTATGTCTATTGCGTCGGTAATCACGACTCCCTTATCCACCATGAACCGCGCAATATCCTTGCCGATATTTCCTACACCATACACGAGCGCCTTGAGCTTTTCCATTGTATCCTCTCCCTTTTCTTCCTTATAATATAATGCAAACGTTTGTAGTTATTGTACATTCGTTATCTTTTGTTGTCAATAAAGAATTATTCATTCATTACTTCTATTACTCTTTGATAGACTTTTTTCATATATGCTCGTCAAAGGTCAATTTCAATGATACAATGGAATTACGAGTTAATAGCCGGGCATACGGACAAGAAGGATGAGGATTTATATTCACCGGGCGAGAAGGCTCGATGCTTGCAATTTTTTGCATTTTTCCGTATGTTTACAAACGTTGCTATACTAAAAATTAAGAGAAAAAGATGAGCACATGAATGACAAACTAAAGAAAACGCCCGCTACGCTGAAAGATATCGCTTCAAAAGTGGGCGTGGATGCTTCCACCGTATCAAGGGCGATCAACCACCCGGAAAAGGTAAAGGCAGACACACTACATAAGATCCAGCAGCACATAGAGGATCTCAACTATCACACCAACCTGGTCGCGAGGGGCCTGCAGACCGCCCGCAGCAACCTCCTGGCAATGATCGTACCTAATTTTTCTAATCTCTCCTTTGCCAAGATCACGCGGGGATTCCACGACGCGCTAAAGGGAACAGGGTACGAGCTCATTATCTGCAGCTCCCACGAAGATCCAGACGAGGAGATAGAATTGGCCAAATCCCTCATACGGCAACGGGTCAGCGGCATCGTCTTCGTGGGAACGGTGAGTACGGAGGAGAAGGACATTCCCTTTCACCTCTTAGAGAACAACACTGAGGTCCTCATAATAGACCGGAATATCGACCTCGAATACGTGAACGTATTTCTCCTCGACGCATATCACGGGATAAAGCTCGCCATCGATCATCTCCTCCAACTCGGTCATGAACGGATCGCGGTCATCACCGGTCAGGAGCGCACGATCCAGTCGAAGAACCGTGTAGCCCTCATCAAGAGCATCCTGAGCGAAGTGAGGGTGCCGTTTACCGAGGACAATCTCAAGGAGGGCGACTGGTCGGCCGCCGGCGCGTGGCACGCGATGGAAGACTTTCTCATGCATGACCCTATCCCGACTGCGGTATTCGCCATTACCGACACCATGGCCATGGGAGCCATCGGGGCGGCGAACGCCGCAGGTTTACGAGTTCCCGAAGACATCTCGATTATAGGGTTCAACAACGAACCCGGCAGCGAATCCTACAATCCTCCCCTTACGACTATCGGACCGCACGCCTACAACATCGGCATGCAGGCGGGAAAGGTGATACTCGAGGGGATCGAAAGGGACGGCCACAAGCGGGTAGTAAAGAGATTCCCCCTCGATCTCATCATAAGAAAATCCACTGCAGCTGCGCCTAATACTTGACCGCTCCGGCCGTAAGGCCGCTGATGACCCGCTTCTGAAATATCACCACGAGCAGCAGAATCGGTATGAGCGATAGCACGATGCCCGCGGAAATCCACGTCCACTGCATTCTGTGTTCGAAGGAGAAGTTCAAAATCGCCACGGGAACCGTCTGTACGCCCTTTACTCCCATGGTTATCGCCGAAGCAAGCATGAACTCGCCCCACGAACCGAGGAAGGCGAATATACCCGCGGAAAACAGTCCCGGCGCTCCGAGAGGCAGAATGATCTTCCAGAATATCTGAAAAGATGTACAACCGTCTATCTTCGCCGTGTCGTCTAGCTCGAAGGGAATCTCCGAGAAGTAGGTCGCCAGCAGCCAGGTTGCTATAGGCGTCGTGTAGAATATGTGCGGAAGTATGAGGCCGGGTAACGAGCTTATCAATCCGAGTGAACGAATTATCACGAATGTCGGCGCAATAGTCACGACGGGAGGTATCATGGCCCCGATCTGCAGGAGGAACAGCGACTGAACCTTATACTTTATCCTCAATCGTGCGATCGCATAGCCCGATAGCGCGGCAATAAAGAGGCCCAGTACGGTAATACTGGAAGAGACTATGAAGCTGTTCAGAATCGGCCGAAAGAAGTTTAGATCGAAGATGACCGTTTTGTATGCCTGCAGTGAGGGCTCATGGGGTATCAGCTGAATCGGCGTCTGGAACTCGGCACCCATCGGCTTGAAGGAGGTGGTGAGTATCCAGATCAGAGGCCCTATGCAGAAGAAGATGATGAGAAAGGCAACCAGCCAGGATAGGACTCTGTCGATCTTCTGTTTCAAATATACGACTCTTATAGTATCCATCACCTAAACCTCAAATTACTGTAGATTCTGTTGACGTAGATAAAACTGAGTCCCATTATGATGATGAACACCACCATTGCGTATGCAGACCCCATGCCGAACTTGGAATAGGAAAAGTAGAACTTATATGCAAAGGTACTCAACGTCTCGGTAGCAGTTCCGGGACCGCCGCCGGTCATCCCATAGACTATGTCGAAGACTCGCAACGCCTCCATGGTTCTGAACATGAGTGCGACGAGAATAGTGGGAGCTATCATCGGGAGTGTAATGGTACGAAATCTCATGAAAGCTCCGGCTCCGTCTACTTTAGCAGCGTCGTACATCTCCTGAGGTATCGTAGCCAATGCTCCGATGAGAAAAATCGCCACGAGTGGAGACCACTTCCACGCATCCGCGAGTATCACGCTGTTCATGGCCATCCAAGGGTTGGAGAGAAACACCGGCACGTCCTCGATCAATCCCCACTGCCTCAGCACCGCAAAGGGCCCCACATCCGAGTTCAGGGTCCATCGCCAGATCGCCGCGGTAATGATCATCGGGACCGCCCACGGAATGACGATAATCGCCCTTACGAAGTTGCGCAGCCTCCCCCGAATCCAATAGGCGGAGAGAGCCATACCCAAACCGATAAAGAAGCAGAGGGTCACCGTACCGAAGGTGAAGTAGGCGGTAAAACCGAAGGCGTGCCGAAAGTTATCGGAGGAGAAGGCCGCCTTGTAGTTCTGCAGCCAGACGAACGGGCTCTCCACCCAGCTCGAAGAGAACTTCATCGAGTGGAGGCTGTAGAGGAGGGTCTGTGTTATCGGGTAATAGTACAGCGCGATAACGCCCAAGAACGCCGGAAGAAGGAAAAACGTACCCAGTTCTTGTTCCGTCAGTGTTCTTCCGGTTCCCCTGTTGAGAATAATGCCTACGGCGAAGCTCCCCAGCACTGCAGTAGCCGCAGGATAAATCGCCTGATTAGGCCGAACGAGGAAAGCAACGAGAGCCAGAAAATAGAGAAACCCGATGACCGAAAGGAGCAGTTTCAGGAACACGCTCTTCTCTTTTGCCATCACGGCCGCCCTTCTCAGCATGGTGATGCCCAATGAAACAATGAGGTATACACCGAGAAAAGCTATGATTATTCCCAATAACGAAAGATAGATATTTTGGTCAAACATAGATACACGTCCCTCTTCCCGCAGTACAGAGTCAATTACTCGTACCTAGAGCATTTATTATGACACAGCCTCCCGCAAGAGGCTGTGTCTGAGTTTTTAGTACTACTTTTATTGACTTTGAGAAATCTGATCGATCTCTTGTGCCGCCGTATTGAGTGCGGGTCTCGGATCCTTCTGTCCGGTGAGAACCGAGTGCAGCTGACGCTTCAAGACATCGGAGATCTCTACATAATTCGAGGAGGGGATCGGAGGTACGGCCGAGTCGGCAACCTTCTCGATGACCTCCATATTGGGGTTGTTCTCGAGCACGTCCTCGTCGGTGTACACATCTTCGTGCGCCTGCAGAGGCCCCTGCGAGAGGTTGAACTTCTTCTGTACGGGAAAGCTGAACATAACCTCGAGCACCTTGAGCGCCGCGTCGGGCACATCCGTGTACTTGCTGATGCTGAAGGCCCAGCCTTCGTAGAAACCGGCATGTTCGCCGTCGGGCTGTGCGGGATTCTGAATAAAGCCCCACTTGTCTACCACTTTCGACTGCTCGGGATTGTCCAGCCAGAACATCATATCCTGCCGGCCGGAGTGGAAGATCGCATTGCCGTTCACGAACCTTGTCTGCGCGTCCTCTTCCTTCCAGGTGGTAATCGCTTCCGGAGAGATGCCGTCCTCGATGAGGTTGCGCATGAAAGTAAGCGCCTCTACTGCATCTTCGGAGTTTACCGCGGAGCTTCCGTCTTCGTTGAAGAACCGTCCGCCGAAACCGTGGAGGAATTCGGTCCACCTGTTGACCAACACGGTGTCGTTCATTGCGGGCCAGGTCCAACCCGACATGTCCGGGTTGTCTTCCATGATGGTGTTGCAGATATTGACGAGATCTTCATAGGTCTCCGGCGGTTCGAAACCGTACTCGTTTAAAAGGTCCTTGCGGTAGTAGAGGCCGCCGATGCCGCCCCACCAGGGTCCGAGTCCATAGAGGCTTCCCTCGTAGGAATGTGCATCGAGATAGGTATCTCTCAGCTCATCCAGCAGAGCCTGATCGACCTTGTCTTCGAGCGGTACGATCCAGCCTGCTTCGGCAAACTCTGCGGTCCAGTAGGCACCGACTCCATATATGTCCACCTTGCTGTCCTGAGACATGAACCACGTCACATACGTGTCGTGCCAGGCCCCTGCCTGCAGCGGAGTGGTTTGCAGCTCAACAGATATGTTCGGATATTTCTCCGCTACGGCTTGCTGAATTACATCGATAGGGGGATCCGCAGGACCGAAGGTCTTAGTAAAGTACTCGTTGTAAGCAATGTACACGGTCTTTTCTTCCGCTTCTGCCTCAGCCTCGCCTTCTGCGGGAGCCTTCTCTTGACCTCCTCCCGCCATCGCGATCGACGGTACACAGAACAGCAACACCACAAGCCCGATGGCCAATACCGTTGTTCTCCATTCTCTTTTCATCACAAAACTCCTTTTTCTTTATTTGGTTTTCTACAAAAACCAATTAACATAAACCACACAAATGCTTCTACAATTCGCTGCACAGACAATAAGCAAAACTAAAGGAGTATCAGCTCAACAACAAACGATTGCATTAATGTAACTTTAGCATCACTTATACGGGCTGTCAAACAAAAATATAGCTGATTTCTTATTTATCCTGCTCAGTTTTTTAGACAAGCAAGTACCGCTACCTTTATTAATCGACTAATTAACTACTATATAGTTAATTACCACCTCTCCACCCCTATAATTGATACTTTATTATAAATAAAAAAAGAACCAAAACAAAAAAATGAGCTTTCTCATACACTTTACGTTGACATGGGAACACAGCCGTACTACAATTGCAAACGTTAGTATTTCAAAAATAACGTAAAGCCATAATAAAGGAGTATTCGACGTATGTCTGACTTGGTAAAACAAATTTACGATGCGGTCTACGAAGGTGATGAAGACCGCGTGGAGGAACTCGCAAAAAAAGCGGTCGAAGAGGGAATGGATGCGAATACCGTGATCAACGAAGGCGGTGTCGCCGCCCTTTCCCAACTCGGAGAAGAGTTCGACAGACTCGAGGTTTTTCTTCCCGAGCTTATGATGGCCGGCGAAGCAATGAAGAAGCTCGTAGCCGAAATGTCTGCCACTTTCGACAAAGAAGAGGATGCATATCGGGGTAAAGTCGTCATCGGCACGGCAAAAGGGGATCTACACGACATCGGTATGAACCTCGTCGCGATTCAGCTCGCCGTACACGGCTACGATATCGTCAACATGGGCACCGATGTTACCGTCGGAGAGTACATCGACAAGGCAAAAGAAGTAAATGCCGATATCATCGCTGTCTCTTCGCTCTTGACGACGAGCGCCTACTATCAGAACGAGCTCATAGAGCGTCTCGAGACCGAAGGTTTGCGGGATAAGTTCAAGGTCATTGTGGGAGGAGGTCCGATAACACCTGAGTGGACACAGAAAATCAAGGCAGACGGATACTCCCGAACCGCCAATCTCGCAGTGAAGTTGTGCAATCAACTGACTTCTGAGGGAACAAAAACCGGCGAACCGATAATCGTCGAGTAACACAGTAAAAGAAAAAGGAGTTTATGTATGAGTCATTCAGTTACTCAGCTCATCAAGTACATGGAAAGAGGGCGTAAGGGCGAGCGCATTCCGGAGAAGGAGTGGGACTACAAGGTGCTCCCCAAAACTCTCACGGAAATCGCAAAAAAACACAAGCTCATGGGTACATGTGACACCGCAAACCCGGTCAACCTAGATTTGGATCTCGCAGACCGCTTCTATGAGGCAGGGGTCGAGGCTGCGGTCAGATTGGGCCTGTACAACACCGACACGGAAACCATAACCAAGGTAACCGAGGAGGAGTTGGCCGCCAGTGTAGAGTCCGCCCCTTCCGAACTTCCCATAGGAACCGGATTAAACAAGAGAATAATCAGGGCTAGAAAACCGGAAGATGGGGATCCCCCCGTATTCGGCGGTCCCCTCTCTATTCAGATGGACGAAGATGCCTACGTCCCCCTCATAGAGGCTACCCTCAGAAGCGATCTCGTTGACGTGCAGGAAGGTCCTTCTTTGGACACGATCTATGGAGTACCCCTCTTGGCAAATACTCCATACGAGACGGCGGCATCATTTCGCGAGATGAATCTCAGGCGCGAGGCCCAGTACCGGGCGGGTCGCTTGGGAATGCCCAACCAGTTAGTCTCGAGCAGCAGCACCGAATACGGCAACCTCGCTACCTTCGGCCTCTTCGAGCAGCCCCAGCTCGCACTCGTGCTTATTCCGGCTTCGCTGAAGACCAACTACACCTCCCTCCACAAGTGTATTCAGACCCTTTCAGTGGGCGGCTATATCGAATCGGGTTCACCGAACATGATGGGCGGTTTTACCGGCGGCCCGGAGACATCCGCTATTGCCAGCATCGCCGCAGACCTTCTCCAGTTCTCCATACACCAAGCCCACCAGTGCGGAGACCCGGTCTACGACATTCGTTACTCGGGCAACTGCGACAGACACGCCCTCTGGTCTCAATCCATCTCGACCCAGGCGGTGGCCCGCAACACCCACCTCGTCATGCTCAAGACCATCAACCAGGTAGGCGGTCCCTTTACCGAAATGTTCTACCAGGAGACCTTGGTCGGTTTCGCCGCCAGCTCCGCCTCCGGACTCTCCTACACCATTGCACCTAGGTCTGCCGGAGGAAAGTGGAAGAACCACCTTACTCCCCTCGACATATGGTTTGCCGCCGCGGCACACAAGGCCGGCGCGAGCATCAGCCTGAAGACGGCCAACGACATCGCCAACGAGCTCATACCCAAATACGAGAAATATCACTCCGAAGAGCCGCCCAAGGGCAAACCGTTCCAGGAGCTCTACGACATGAACACATTAGAGCCGATTCAGGAACACTTAGACCTCTACCTGAAGATGAGGAAGCTGTCGGCGGACCTCGGCATGCCGCTGCCTTCGGACGGAGTGTACTGCTAACGCGCGTAACACGGCACCGCAACAACACCGCACCGCAATCAAAGGCCGGTCTCCGCATGAGTATTCATGGATGACCGGCCTTCTTTGTGTAAGACTTCCGCCGGAAAGGTTCGGCACTTATTGATGAGATAACTCTTTACCGCATACATTTTATGAGGGAATATACCACATGAACCATGCAATAAATCCAGGCACGATCTCGATCCCCGAAGGCAGCATTGCCTTCGGGGCCGGAAGCCCCACCCTCTGCGTCAACGACCAGTGCGGCTATCTGATAGAGCAAGAGGATGTCCAGGAGAAGCTTCTGAAGGAGGATTTCAGCCCCCTAATCGAACTCGCCCGTGGCGGAAGAGAGAAGGGGTTCCACCTCTTCAACGTGCAGTTGATGGTTCCCTCGCTCATAGAGGAGGAGGTACGTCTCTTTCCTCGAGCTGTTGAGGCTGTTTACAAAGAAACCGGCTGCGGCATCGCGATGGACACCAAGAACTTTCGGGTGCTCGAGAAGGCCCTCGCGAGCTACCCGTACAGGGCCATGTGCAACTGCATAAACGGGGAACAACACAGTCTCGAAGAGATGCTGCCCATAATCGCCGAGTACGGCGGAGTGGTGGGCACCGCCGTTGTCGATGAAGAGGGTATTCCGCAGACCATAGAGGGCAGGATGAAGGTGGGGAACCGTATCG
>CAYFVU010000044.1:0-27124 GCA_964346645.1 uncultured Spirochaetaceae bacterium
CGGGTCTCTTCCAGGCGGTTTTCTAATGTGCTAAAATTGTGTATATTCAAACTTTAACTCGGCTCATATCCCGGTCGATACGATACAAGACTCCTAATGAAGAGGTAAGGCAATGGTAACGAACAAGGAAGTGGAGAACCTCGAGAACTCGTCGGTCAAACTGACCGTGACCGTCGACAAAGACGAGGCAAAGAGCAAGTACGACGAACTCTTGAAGAAATACGCAAAGCAGGCCCACATAAAGGGATTCAGGAAGGGAAAGGTACCCACGAACGTGCTCGAACAGAAGTACGGGCAGGGGATCAAAGAAGAGGCAATGGTCAATATCATAGAAGAGAGCCTCAAACAGGTCATCGACGAGGTCGAAGACGACAAGAAACCCCTTCCCTACTCCCGTCCCGCGCTGGCCGACGAGGATAACACGGAGCTCAGCTTCTACGAGGACTTTACCTATGCGGTGACCTACGATATCTATCCCGAGGTCAAGGTCGGAGAGTACAAGGGACTCGAGATAGAGGTCCCGCAGGTCAAGGTAAAAAAAGAGGACGAGGAGCGCGAGCTCGAGTCGATCCGCGACCAGAACTCCATGGTCGTAGAAAAAGAGGGGGGTGCGGTCGAGAAGGACGACATCGTCACCGTCGATTACGTCGAGCTCGACGATAACGATCAGGAAGTCGAAGGTACCGAACGCTCCGATTTCGTATTCACCGTAGGAACCGGCTACAACGTCTACCAGTTCGACGACGAGCTCATCGGCATGAAGAAGGGCGAGGAGAAGGTCATCGAGAAGGAGTTTCCCGAAGACTACGAGTACGAGGACTACGCCGGAAAGAAGGTCCGTGTAAAGGTCACCGTCAAGGTGATAAAGCAGAAGGACATGCCGGAGCTCGACGACGAGCTCGCCCAAGACGTGAGCGACGAGTACGAGACCCTCGACGACCTCCGCAAGGCCATTCGAAAGCAGATGGAAGAGAAGCTCGAGGAGAAGCTGCGTCAGCAGAAGATCGAGAAGCTCTTCGATCAACTCATCGAGAAATCCGAGATCGATCTACCCGACTCGATGATCGATGCCGAACTCGAAAACTCCTGGCAGAACTTCGTACAGCAGGCCCGGATCGGCGAAGAGCAGGTGCTGCAGATACTCGAGGCGCAGGGCCGAACCAAGGAAGACCTCATGGCCGAGTGGCGTCCGAGCGCCGAGCGGAGCGTCAAGTTTCAGCTCCTCGTGGAAAAGCTCAAGGAGCTCGAGCCCGAAGCGGTAGAGGTGACCGATGAAGAGGTCGACGAGGAGATCAAGGGACATGCTGAAAAGAACGACCGTGACTTCGAAGAGATAAAGAAATACTACGAAGACAACAACATGATGGAGTACGTGAAAAACGACGTGAAGAACCGAAAACTCTTCGATTTTCTCCTCGAACAGTCGAAAATAAAGAAGGGTGAGAAGATCGATTACCTGGACTTTGTAGGCGAGAATAATTAGTTTAAACGGTAAGAACGGTAAAAGGGATGCTACTATATGAATGAACAGAACAACTCACTCGTTCCGGTGGTAATCGAGCAGACCGGAGTAGGAGAAAGATCATACGACATTTACTCTCGTCTTCTCAAAGACAGAATAGTCTTTATCGACGGGCAGGTCGTCGACGTGACCGCCGACCTGGTAGTCGCACAGCTGCTCTTTCTCGAATCGCAGGATCCGGAAAGGGACATAAGCGTCTACATAAACAGTCCGGGAGGAAGCGTAACCGCCGGACTCGCGATATACGACACGATGCAGTACATTAAGCCGGACATACAGACGATCTGTATGGGACAGGCTGCTTCGATGGGAGCACTCCTGCTCGCAGGAGGGACCGAGGGCAAGCGCTTTTCGCTGCCGAGTTCCCGAATTCTCATGCATCAACCCTGGGGCGGCGCATCCGGTCAGGCAATAGATATCGACATTAGGGCAAAGGAGATCGTCCGGCTGAAACAGATGATCATCCGCTACTTTGCCGAAAAAACGGGAAAGTCGGAGGAGACCATTGCCCACGATCTAGAGCGCGACTACTTTCTCTCCGCCTCCGAGGCGGTCGAGTACGGCGTCGTGGACAACGTCTTAGCGAGGGACAGCAATGTCAAAGAACACAAAGAACAATAATGAGGATTCTAAAGTCTGCTCTTTCTGCGGAAAGAGCGCCGACCACGCCAGACGGCTCATAGCCGGTCCGGGGGTATACATCTGCGACGAATGTGTACACGTCTGCAAGCGAATCCTCGATGAAGAAGAGCAGGTTGCCGCCTCCGAGTTCATGGAGGAGGTGCCCACACCTCAAGAGATAAAGGACTACCTCGACGAATACGTGGTGGGGCAGGAACCCGCAAAGAAGGTCCTGTCGGTAGCAGTCTACAACCACTACAAGAGGATCTCGCACAAGGACCGGCTCGACGAGGGAGTCGAGCTCGACAAATCCAACGTGCTCCTTACCGGACCGACCGGAACGGGCAAGACCCTGCTCGCCAAGACCCTCGCACGCAAACTGAAGGTCCCATTCGCCATTGCGGATGCCACTACCCTCACCGAAGCAGGCTACGTCGGAGAAGATGTAGAGAACATCCTGCTCAAGTTGATCCAATCCGCCGGCAACAACATAGCTCAGGCCGAGCGCGGCATCGTCTACATCGACGAGATAGACAAGATCGCCAGAAAGGCTGAGAACCTCTCCATTACCCGAGATGTCTCGGGCGAGGGCGTTCAGCAGGCACTGCTGAAGATCATCGAAGGGACCGTGGCCTCGGTACCGCCCCAGGGCGGACGCAAGCACCCGAACCAGGAGATGATCCGCGTAGACACTACCAACATCCTCTTCATCGTCGGCGGCGCATTCGTCGGCCTCGATCGTCTGATCGAGGAGCGGATAAGCCAACACCCCATGGGCTTCGGCGCCGATGTAAAATCGACGAAGGACAAGGACCTGGTGGAGCTCTATAGAAATCTACACCCCGACGACTTGAACAAGTACGGCCTCATTCCCGAGTTCATCGGCCGGCTCCCCATCCACGTGACGCTCAACGAGCTGTCGAAAGAGGATCTCAAACGCATTATCACCGAGCCGAAGAACTCAGTCATACGCCAGTACCAGAGCTCGCTGAAGGTCGACGGCGTCGACCTGGTATTCGAGGAAGAGGCGGTCGAGGCGATTGCCGAACTCGCAATTGCGCAGAGGACCGGCGCGCGGGGACTCAGATCGATCGTAGAGAAGGTGATGATCGACATCATGTACGAAATACCCTCTATCGAGGGCGAGAAACAGGTCGTCATCAACCGCGACGTCATAGAAAATTCGACGAGACCGGAGATTACCTACAAAAAGAAGACCGCATGAACATACCCGGATTCAAATCAGGGAAAAAGGAGCTCCCTCTCATACCACTGAGGGAGCTCGTGGTGTTCCCCCACATGGTCGTTCCCTTCTTTGCCGGCCACGGCCGTTCCATTCACTCGGTCGAGGCGAGCATGAACGGCGACCGTATGGTCGTGCTCGTCTGCCAGAAGAACGACAGCGAAGAGCCCGGCAAGGAGGACATCTACCAGTACGGCACCATTGCGAAGGTGCTGCAGATGCTCAAACTCCCCGACGGCACCCTCCGCGTCCTCGCCGAGGGTCGGCAGAGGGCTGTGCTCAAGAAGTACGACGAGCGAAATGAGACGCGTTACGCCCTCGTCCAGCCGATCGAAGACGACAAGTCCCCAGCGGACGATCTCGCTCCCCTCATGACCACGGTGCGCAACTCCTTCGAGAAGTACGGCACGTACCAGAAGAAGGTCTCCAACGAGGTAAGGGAGTCGATAGAAAAGGCCGAATATCCCGACAAGCTCGTGGATCTGATACTCGCCAACACCACACTCTCCGTCGAGAGGAAGGTGGAACTGCTCGGCATAAACGACCGCAAGGAGCGCCTGGAGACCCTCGCGGTGCATCTAGAGGCGGAGAACGAGGTTCTCTCCCTCCAGAACAAGATAAACTCCCGCGTCAAGAAGAAGATGGAGCAGAACCAGAAGGAGTACTACCTCAACGAACAGCTGCGCCAGATCAACAAGGAGCTCGGCAAAGACGACGAGGATGCGAGCGGGGCGAAGGAGCTGAAGCAGCGGATCTACGCCAAGAATCCTCCTCAGGAAGTACTGGAAAAGGTGGAAAAAGAGACGAAGCGACTCGGCCGTCTGCAGCCGATGTCTCCCGAGTCCGGGGTACTGCGGACCTATCTCGAGTGGCTCGCCGACCTTCCCTGGAGCGAGAAGAGCGACGACAAACACGACATTACCACCGCCGAGCGGATCCTCGACGAAGACCACTACGACATGCAAAAGCCGAAGGAGCGGGTCCTCGACTTTCTTGCCGTCCGCCAGCTGCAGGAGAAAATCAAGGGACCGATCCTCTGTTTCGTGGGACCGCCGGGTACCGGCAAGACCAGCCTCGGCCGCTCTGTCGCACGGGCTATGAACCGGGAGTTCATCCGCGTCAGTCTCGGCGGCGTGCGCGACGAGGCGGAGATCCGCGGCCATCGAAAAACCTACGTGGGAGCCCTTCCGGGTAAGATCATCCAGTCGATGCGCAAGGCCGGCACCATCAACCCGGTCTTTCTCCTCGACGAGATAGACAAGCTGAGCTCCGACTTCCGAGGAGACCCGGCTTCGGCACTGCTCGAGGTGCTCGATCCGGAGCAGAACTCCACCTTCATGGACCACTACCTCGAGCTGCCCTACGATCTCTCACACGTGATGTTCATTACCACCGCAAATTCGGTCCACTCCGTACCCCATGCGCTACGCGACCGCATGGAGGTCATAGAGATTCCCGGTTACTCCGACCTCGAGAAGGAACGAATCGCCAAGCAGTTCATCATTCCTAAGCAGCTGAAGGAGAACGGCCTCGAGGAGGCCTCGATTACCTTCCACCGCAAGGCGCTGCTGGCGATCATCCGTACGTACACAATGGAGTCGGGAGTACGCAACCTCGAACGGCAAATCGCCGCGGTCATCCGCAAGATCGCCCGCAGTGCGGTAAAGAAGGGTTATCGCCCCACACCGCAGCTGCAGGAGGTCGTACCCGAGTCTCCGCAAACCGAGTCCCCGTCTGTGCCCGAGGACTCCGGCTCGACGCCGGCACGGTTGCCCGAGAACGGCGACGCACACGAGGACGCACACAATAGTGAAAATGGACAGCCCGCTGCAGGGGAGCAGCCCGCCGCTGAAGGGGCGGCGAAGGGCGAAACCCGACCGATAGAGGTAAACGAGCTTCACGGCAAGCCTCTCTCCGAGTTCTCGGCCGCGGTTACCGAGAATAACCTTAAGAAGCACCTCGGCCCGCCGCAGTTTGAGCAGGACCTCGTCTACCGCTCCGTGAGGCCTGGCCTCGCGCACGGTCTTGCCTGGACGGAGCTCGGCGGCAAGCTGCTGCCCGTAGAGGCATCCCTGCTGCCCGGAGAGGGTAAGCTGATCTTGACCGGAAGCCTAGGCGACGTTATGAAGGAGAGCGCACAGCTGAGCTTGAGCTTCATTCGCGCCTACGCCGAGACCTTCGGCATCGATCCCGACTTTCAGAAGAAGAAGGACATTCACATCCACGTACCGCAGGGAGCGATACCGAAGGACGGCCCTTCGGCGGGCATCACCATTACCGCCGCCATGCTTTCGGCCCTTTTGGAGACGCCGATCCGCAATTGCACCGCCATGACCGGCGAGATCACGCTCACCGGCCGGCTGCTGGCTATCGGCGGCGTAAAGGAGAAGGTACTCGCAGCATACCGCAACAACCTCGAACGGGTGCTCCTCCCGGAGGACAACCGCAAGGACACCGAAGAGTTGCCGAAGGAGGTTACGGGAAGAATCGAGTTCCTCTTCGCCTCCACGGTCAGGGAGGCACTCCTCACCCTCTTTCCCGACTCGAACGAAAAATGGTCGGAGAAGGGTACGGAACAGGCTTCTTAAACGGCGAATTTCGAGAATTATCGAAAATTGCTTGATTTCAGCCTTTTCGACCGGCTATAATGGAATACGAATTATTGGGAATAGATTGAGGAGGACGGTCTTGAAAAAACGTGCGATTTTGAGCGGCCTTATACTTTTTTTACTCATTACAGGCGTAGCGGGAGCGGAAACGTCGGAATTTTTTGTAAAGACTGTTCCCATTACCCGAGTCTATCAACACCGTCTCGGTTACCGGATAGCATATTCAAAGAGCGATCACACCCTGGGGATCCTCTACGTTCCTCACGAATGGTTCGTTCGAGAAGCAGGCACCACCGATGAACCAAAGGCGGAGCTCGTGACCGGATCCGGGAAGGCCATTCCCTACTTCTCCGTATTCTGGAGGAACGGAGAGTTCCACCACATCCGGCTCTACCTCGAAGAAGACCTGCGGGCGAACAGCTATGCGGAGCTCGACAACCCCGAGGCCTTCAACAACCGTTTCGACAAAGAGACGCTCGAACCGGAGTTCTAACACGCCGCGGAGGCCTTATACCCTATGCACCTACCCGTTCCCGAAGACCTCGTGCAGGCCTTTCGGATATATGACAAGTTTGTTCTTCTCGGCCACGAGGAGCCGGACGGAGACTGCCTCGGAAGCCAAATGGCCCTCGCCTCTTTTCTCGGCCGCAGAGGGGGAAACAAGGGAGAAGGCGCCGAAACGTGCCTCGTTTCCCCGGGCCCCTTCATGCGGAACGAGATCACCTATATGGCGCAGTATTTCTCCCTCCACATTCCCGATGGGTTCAGAGACGATTCCACCCTCGCAGTGGTACTCGACTGCTCTACCATAGACCGCATCTCCTACCTCGCCGACGAGCTCGGCGAGGCGAAGGTGGCGGTCATCGACCACCACGCCTCCGGCAGGAGCTTCGGAGAGCTGCGCTACATAGATTCAGATGCTCCTTCGGTGACCTACATGATACAAAAAATCATCGAAGCCATGGGCGAGACTCCAGACACCCGCGAGGCCGAGCTGCTTCTCTTCGGATTGGCCACCGACACCGGCTATTTCCGACACCTCGAGACCCGCAGTGCACCGGTTTTCTCCTCCGCCGCGCGGCTGGTGGAGGCAGGTGCCAACCCCAAACGGATCCACGGCAGCATGTACGGTGGACGCAAAATCGAGGCGAGGAGGCTGCTCGGGCGCCTGCTCTCCCGAGCCGAGACCTACTTCGACGGCCGCCTCATAGTTACCCATGAGACGCTCGAGGAGAAACGCTCCTACGGCGAGGAGAACCGCGACTCCGATACCCTCTACCAACACCTGCAGGGCGTAGAGAACTGCGAGGTGGTTATCCTCGTGCGTGAAGAGCAGCCGGGAGAGTGTTCGGTCGGTCTGCGTTCGAACAACCACATAGACGTGGGCAAGATCGCTCACTCCTTCGGCGGAGGGGGACATGCCAAGGCCGCCGGGTTCAGCAGAGAGGGGAGCATAGGGCAGACCATCGACGCGGTAGTCTCCGAGCTCAGCGGCAGCTTGCCCTAAACAACCGTTCCCAACCCCTTTACGAAAAAAGCAGCCTCTGTAAGTGTGTGTAAGTGAAAGTAAGCGCCCCCCTCCCCTACCCCCTCACAGCCACTCGCCGAGGCAATATTCACGACAATTTCACAGCAAAGTAAACGGATGTAAATAGAAGCCGCCCTCTCCCCTCCCTCGAGCCTCCTTTTCTGGCACGCTTCGTGCATCACACATTATCGCATCCAAAAAGATATTGTGAAAAGGAGTGAATGATGAAGGAGAATCCCCTGACCGAAGCGGTGCTCCGCTATCAGCAGAACGGAGAGGGAAAGAAGGAGCTCATCGACGCGATAGCCCTCAAGGCCTACCGCATCGCCCACCGAAAGGCCGACTGGGACGAGGACGATGCGGGCGACTTCTTCTGCCATTTTCTTCCGAAGATACCGGGATTGATCGACTCCTACAGGGACAAGGGAAGCTCCTTCGAGGTCTATCTGCACGTCCATCTGCTCTGGTCTATTCGGGGCTATGCCAAGCGCTTGAAGCATCGGCGCTATGAATCCACACTCAACACCTACGACACATTCTGGGAGGTCCACGAGAGGAGACCGGAGGATGCATTCGATACTCCCACATCGATTCCCGAAGAGTTTCGAAGGATCTATAAAATAGATGAGAACGGAAGCCTCACCGACTCCGTTTGGAAACAGCGCTTCATCTTTCTTATCTTACGAGAGGCCGAGTATCTAGACCACTGCCTCATAGAGAACATCGTCACCGCCACCGGAGTGAACAGGAAGTGGCTGATGAATTGCGTTGTACGCCTCAAGGAGAGGATCGAAATCCGCCGGAGGCGCCTGGAGACGCTGAGGAGCAAGCGGAACTACTGGTTCTACCGCTACTATCTGCTGCAGATACGTATCGCAGACACCTACGAGATAGAGACCCGCCGGAAACTGTTAGAAGAGCTCGAGCTCATTCGGCAGAAGTTCCACAGAGCCGCAGAGAGGGTGATCCGCCTCCACACCCATCCGACGAACCTCGACATCGCACAGGTGCTGAACATTCCGAAGGGATCGATAGATTCAGGCATCCACTACGTCATGCGCAAATACCATCAGCTGCAGAGTCAGAGCGAACCGGAGCATTCCGAGCCTCTATCCGGCTGCCCTCATGCTGCAGAACCATATCCGACCGAGCAGTCGCAGAGAAGAGCCGCCTGAAGCCTTTTTCCCGAAGCGACACAACGGTGGACCTCGATCCGCAGCGGCACACATGGTGGACGGAGCCGGCCGTTTTCGCTATGCTCCTGGCATGGAGATATTTCTGGCAACGGAAAACCGCCACAAAGTGGAGGAGCTGGGGGCGATCTTCGCGGGACACCGTCTGGTCACCCCCGGAGAGCGCGGCATAGACTACTACTTCGAGGAGACCGGCTCGAGCTACTTCGAGAACGCCTACGGCAAGGCGATGAAACTGTTCGAGACAGTCGGCAGGCCGGTGTTGGCCGACGACTCCGGCCTCTCGGTGCCGGCCCTCGACGGTGCTCCGGGGATCTACTCCTCGCGCTACGGTTCTCCTCGAGAAGGTCAGAAACTCGAGACTCCCGAGCGCAACCGCTACCTCCTCTCGAAGATGGAGGGGATAGAGGAGCGTAGGGGCTTCTTCGTCTGCTGCATGGTGCTCGTGCTCGAGGAGTACCGCTTTCTCGTCGCGCAGGAGACCGTAGACGGGATCATCACCGGGGAACCTCGGGGAGAAGGCGGATTCGGCTACGATCCCCTCTTCTATCTCCCTTCGCACGAGTGCACGGTCGCACAGCTCTCCGAAAAGGAGAAGAACCGCATCAGCCACAGAGGAAAGGCGGGAAAGAGGATCCGTACCCTCTTAGACGCATAGGACAACGGACGGCAGTCACGTGACCTTCGGTGACCTTAGGTGACCGCATAATGTAACTCATGGTAAAAAATAGATAAAAAAGAAAAGAGAACAGAGCAGTAGACCACAAGGAGTGTTCAGCAATGGCGAATAACGAAAACGGCGAGAAGACAAAAATACCGACGCGGGGGGAGATCCCCGAGAAGGATACGTGGGACCTCTCGAAGCTCTTCCCCGACAACGAGTCGTGGGAGAGAGGACTCGAAGAGCTGGAGCAGCGTATCCCCGAGTTCAAAAAGTTCTCCGGAACCCTCGCAGATTCTGCGGCTGCCCTCGAGAGCTGTCTCGACTATCTGACGGAGACAGAGCATCTCGAGGAGCGCCTCGGATACTACGCCCACCTGCGGACCACCGAAGACGTGGGCAACGACAGCGGTCAGGAGCGCTTCTCTCGCTACATGCGAATCGCCACCCGCTTTTCCGCCGAGACGAGCTTTATCGTGCCGGAGATACAGGCGATTCCCGATGAGAAGATGGAACAGTTCCTCTCCTCTCCCGAGCTAGAGAAATATAAAATCCTCCTGCGCAAGATACGCCGCTTCAGACCCTATGTGCTCACTCCCGCCGAGGAGAAGCTCCTCGCGATGCAGGCCGAGGCGAAGCAGACCCCGGAGAAGGCCTTCTCCTCGCTGACCAACGTCGACATGGAGTTCGGCACAATCTCTACTCCTGAGGGCGAGCGTCCGCTGAGCCAATCGACTTACGGCTCCCTGATGATCCACCGGGACCGCGATGTGCGCGAGAGGACCTACCGCAGCTTCTACCGGGTCTTCGACGGCCACAAGCACACCCTCTCCACACTCTATGAGGGCAGTGTGCAGCAGGACATCTACGAGGCCGACGTGCGGGGCTACCCCTCCACCAGGGCCATGGCGCTTTTCCCGGACAAGGTGCCGGAGAATGTCTACGACAACCTGATAGAGACGGTACACGAGAACCTGCCGACTCTGCAGCACTACTACGAGCTCCGCAGGAAGGCCCTTGGTGTCGACTCTCTCGCCCACTGGGACGTCTACGTGCCTATGGTGGGTAATATCAGCACCGATTATCCCTACGAGGAGGCGGTGGAGACGATATACGATGCCCTCGCACCGCTCGGCGACGAGTACCGGGAGACTCTTCGCTCGGGACTGCTCGGCCGCTGGGTCGACCGCTACGAGAACAAGGGCAAGCGATCGGGCGCCTTCTCCGCCGGCAGCTACGACGGAGATCCGTACATCCTCATGAACTACAAACGGGACGTGCTGCGCGACCTCTTTACCCTCGCCCACGAGGGTGGCCACTCGATGCACTCCTGGTACAGCGCCCGCAGCAATCCGTTCCAGCACTACAGCTACACCATCTTCGAGGCGGAAGTGGCCTCCACCTTCAACGAGCAGCTGACCGCCCGCTACCTCCTCGACCACGCCGACGACGAGAAGATGAAGGCATATGTGGTGAACAAGCAGGTCGACGACTTCGTGGCGACGGTATTCCGGCAAACCATGTTCGCCGAGTTCGAACACCTGTGCCACGAGATGGCCGAAAAGGGCACCCCCCTCACCCTCGAGACGCTGAGGAAGACCTACCGCAGCCTGCTCACCAAGTACTTCGGCGAGGATGTTCGCATCCCCGAAGAGGGTGACCTGGAGGGACTGCGTATCCCCCACTTCTACCGAGCCTTCTACGTCTACAAGTACGCCACCGGACTCTCCGCCGCGGTGAGTCTATCGAACCGTGTAATGGAGGGAGGAGAGAAGGAGCGCGATCAGTACATCGAGTTCCTGAAATCCGGCGGCAGCCGCTTTCCTCTCGAGTCGCTGCAGGTAGCCGGCGTCGACATGAGCTCACCCGAACCTATTCGCAGCGCGATGAAGTCCTTCGGACAACAGGTCGAGCGGCTGGAGTCGTTTCTTTTGAAATAGGCAGGTGGGACCTTCGGCGCCGCCCGCCTATTCCGTCTCTTCCTCTTCGAAGTAGGCCGAGAAGAGGTAGTGCAGGTGTTCATCAGCCGCGGCGGTCTCCTCGGCAAAATCGAGAAACTGATCGGCGAGAACTATCGGCTCCCCGCCTGCCCGCAGCCCCGCCTCTTCGATGCCGATGCGACTCGAGGCCGAGTCGAACTGCCCCTTCATCATATTTGCGATGATAAATATCGGCACGTAGCGGTACATGGAGAGCGAGGGGGGCGAGAGCTCGTAGCCGGCACTCCGCACGGCCGCGAGAGCCTCCCGAATGCCCTGTATCATCAGCTTGAGGAGATCGCCTCTTACCGTGAGATTTTCCAGCGATCCGCCGGCGAAGAGCAGCGCCGCCGTCATCGGCAGTCTGATCGCCGCCTGGCTGAGGAAAACCGCGCGAATGCTACCGCTCCCGCCGACCGGAATGCCCGCGTCGGTAAAGACCTGACAGAGCTCACCCGTTTCCTCGGAAACTTCCCCGCGCAACGTGCCGACGGTGATGCCGCGCTGCTCTTCCCTCCCCTCCTCGCGGTCACAGAAGACGACGCGCAGCTCATCCCGCTCGAAGTAGGCAGACACTCCGGGGTAGCCGAACACCGTCCGCTCCTCTCCGATTATCTCCGCCCAACGCTCCATGCCGGAGACATAGCCGCCGACCATGAAAATGCGGTGCACGTTTTTTAGCGATGCAATGGACTCGAGCTGCTTCTCGACATGATGGCTCGGCAGCGTGACGACGGCGAGGGGGAAAAACTCGTCTGGGGGAACCGTCGAGAGGAGACGAATCGACTCGTCGTGCTCGAGTCCGCTCAGCCCGTCTTCGAAGCGGACCGTCACGTCGCCCTCCGGCGGGCTGTCCTGCCGCGGATCCGCAACGGTTACCGCGTAGCCCGTCTCGGTGAACCTGTAGGCGAAGTAGAGGCCGAGCGCGCCGAATCCGTAGATGAGCAGCTTCATTCGTCCGCACCCCCCGCGGACGACTCCATCGGGGCAGGCCGGCCCCCCTTCTGCCCCATGGCGTACTGCGCCACCAGCGTCCACTCCTCGATCTTGTCCTCCATACGCTTTGCATGCGTGGTGGGAATGGGGCTCGTCGAGGGCAGCCTGCAGACGGCCACCTCGAAGCGATCGATGTGCCGACAGCGAGACGCCGTCGCCGGCCTCCCCTCGATATACCCGTAGAGACGCAGGGCCTTCCAGAATCCGTTGTGAGCCCTATGCCCGTTCGCCGCTACGAGCCGGATGCTCGGATACTCTTCGAGCAGGGACCCGATGTCCCGGTAGGCCGCATCTTCTATGCTCTGATCGAGACTCCCATCTCTGAGGCAGTCGGAAATTACGTCCCAGACGGCGATTCCCCGCTGTTCGAGAAAGGCGACGCGTCTCTCATAGCTCTCCGGCAGTGCACCGGCGTCGAAGACCCGGTAGATCAGCGGCCAAAAATGGTTGCGCGGGTGCCCGTAGTACTGCCCCCGCTTCAGGCTCTCTACGCCGGGCATGCTGCCGAGTATGAGCACCCGGGGCTCGCTTCCGAGAATGGGCGGAAAGGCGTGGATACGCGGATTCATACCCTTGAGCCTAACACGGGAGAGCGCATTTTAGAAGAAGTCCGAAGAAATTTCAGCCATGTGTAACATATATTACATATTTACTCAACTTTATTTACTACACTGTAGATGTAAACCAACGTAAAGGAGGCGGAGACATGAAACGCCAGATTAAGACCAACGTATCCTGGGTCGGAAAGATCGACTGGGAGCTCAGCAAATTCCACGGAGACGAGTACTCCACCCATCAGGGCAGCTCTTACAACTCGTACCTGGTAGAGGAGGAGAAGACGGTGCTCATAGACACGGTCTGGGCGCCTTTCGGTGAGGAGTTCGTGGAGAACCTCGCTTCGGAGATCGACCTGAACGAGATCGACTACATCATTGCAAACCATGCGGAGATAGACCACAGCGGAGCCCTGCCCGAGCTGATGCGCCGCATTCCCGACGTACCGATATTCTGCACCGAAAACGGGGTCAAATCGCTGAAGGGCCACTACCACCAGGACTGGGACTTCCGGACGGTAAAGACCGGTGACAGCCTCGAGATCGGCAACGGGAAAGAGCTGGTCTTCGTGGAGGCGCCGATGCTCCACTGGCCCGACAGCATGTTTACCTACCTCACCGAGGACGCAGTCCTCTTCAGCAACGATGCCTTCGGACAGCACTACGCCTCAGAGGATCTCTTCAACGACCTCGTCGACCAGGACGAGCTCTACCGGGAGGCGAAGAAGTACTACGCCAACATCCTCGCCCCCTTCAGCCCCCTCGTGACCAAGAAGATCAAGGAGCTCCTCGGTATGGAGCTGCCGGTCGACATCATCGCCACGAGCCACGGAGTCATATGGCGCGAGAATCCTACCCAGATCGTCGAGAAGTACCTCGAGTGGGCCGACTCCTACAAGGAAAACCTCATAACCATCGCCTACGACAGCATGTGGAACGGGACCAGACGTCTTGCGGAGGCGATCGCGGAAGGCATCAAGCAGAAGGATCCGGACGTAGAGGTGAAGCTCTTGAACACGGCGAAGCGGGACAAGAACGACGTAATTACCGAGATCTTCGCTTCGAAGGGCTTTCTCCTCGGCTCTCCCACCATCAACAAGGGAATACTTACCTCGATTGCCTCCCTCATCGAGGAGGTGAAGGGTCTCAGGTTCAAGGGAAAGAAGGCGGCGAGTTTCGGCACCTACGGATGGAGCGGCGAGTCTGTCAAACGCCTCGCGGAGGGACTCGAGGCCTGCGGCTTCGAGCTCACCAACGACGGCTTCTCCGCCCTCTGGAATCCCGACGACGAGAGCATAGAGCGGGCCCGCAGTTTCGGTGCAGACTTTGCCACGGCAGTCGAATAGCAGGTTCGTAGTCGAGTTCGGCTACTCCGACCCAGAGTCCACCGCACCGAAGCCGCGCTTGTCGCGGCTTCGGTATTTGCCCGAAATAATTAAGCCGAGAGGATTGACGAAAAACACACATTTGTGTACATTAAGCGTCGAACAATACGTTATGCAGCAGTGGTGGAATTGGTAGACACGCTAGCTTGAGGGGCTAGTGGGCATTGCGCCTGTGCTGGTTCAAGTCCAGTCTGCTGCACTATAAGGCCTTGGAATACGAGGAATTATTAATCCCTACTTTGTGTAGGGATTTTTTATGACCAAGCGTGCCACAAATGTTCCCAATTTTGCCCTTGAAAGTAGAATGTAAAGTTATTTAAATATCGTTTTTTTTTCGGGCAGCGCAAAAGACTCATACCTTAGCTCCTCTTGATCTATGAGGTATCGAGTCACTCTACCAACTCGTCTATTTTCCGAAACAGTGCTGCCGACTGGCGCCACCGATCCGGGACTTACATTTGCCAATAATTAAAGTTGATTCCGATCCGGCTCGATAGATATCCGCTTCTTCTCTACTCCAAAATAGATAGGAGATACTAATACGGTTCGGCGGGAGCACATAACTAAGCCGGCTCTCCGGTACTGCCACTGTTGTGACAGTTCTTGTACTTCCTTCCACTGCCGCAGAAACATGGCTCTTCCGAAGACCGGGATATGGGCGGTAGATAGAATCCATCGTTCGAAAGGGAAAACCGCCTCCTCACATCGCGGCCGAGCTCGGTAAAACGCGGAAGAGTCTCATCGAAAAATTTCCTGTGTCCGCTGCAGAGGTAGCTGAGCGACCTTGGGTTCCGGGAGGCTTCAGTGCGGAAACGCATCTTGATGCAGTCGCCGGAGCAGAGCTCCAGATACTCGCAGGACGAACACTCCTCGTTCCAACGACTCTTCTGCGAGGCAAAGGCCCGGTAGACGGGCGAGTTACGCAGCGCTTCCCACCCGTCCTCCATTACGCTGCCGAGGCGGAACCGAGGCTCCACGAAGAAGTCGCAGGGATATACCCCGCCCTCGTGCTCAACCACGAAATAGCGGTCGCACGCCCCTGCCATTGTACAGCTGTACAACTCCCCGGTTGCCATGAAATTCACGATGTTGTCGAAGTTGCGTACACTCACACCATGCACGTGGTCAGGATACCAACGGTGAAATAGATCGACGAGAAAGCAACCCCACCCCTCCGGAGAGACCGTATAGGGCAGGGGGCGCCCCCCGGAATCGAACTCGACGCAGGGGATATACTGCTGACACCCCAACTCCTCCCTCTCGAAGAAGTCGAATATCCTCCTTGCCTCGCCTTCACTACTGTAGGTGACCATGCTGAGTATATTGAATTCCGCCCCGGCCGCCCTCAGGTGCTCTATTCCAGCCATTACACGACCGAAAGTACCGTTGCCTCCCGCGTCTTTGCGGTAGGTGTCGTGAATCTCCTGCGGCCCGTCCAGACTCACTCCGGTGAGCACGGAATACTTCGCCAGAAAACGGGCCCAATCTGCGTCTATGAGCGTGGCATTCGTCTGCAGCGTATTGCTCACCGTGCTGCCGGGAGCGCCGTACTTTTTTTGGAGCTCCACCACCCGCTCGAAAAAATCGAGCCCCATGAGGGTCGGCTCTCCGCCCTGCCAGTTGAAGGCGTACACCGGCTGCAGGGTCTGCATATAGGAGGAGATAAGCGTCTCTAGCACTTCATCGGACATCCGGTGCACCCCGGGCGTTTTGCCCTTTTCCTTTTTGCTTGTTTCTGTTTCCAGGGGATGCAGTGGCCCGGTGGCATCAGCGGTTGTTTCGGCGGTAAAGAGCTCGCTCTTCGAGAGATAGAAGCAGTATCTGCAGCGGAGATTGCAGTCAGGACCCGCCGGTTTGATGAGAAGAGAAAACGGTTGTGTAGTTCCTCTGGCTGAGTTCGAGGTGCGCCTCTTTTTTCGTTTCCTGTTCATACTCTCAAACTCTAAGCGGTACCATATTCAACGCCCTTGGATGCTGCTACCCAGCACCGGGGAATCTGTTCCCTTAGGTATAGATTCCTTGTGATCAATTCCGGGGGGATCAGTTCGACTCCCGCTCCTCGATCTCCTTGAGGATATGGCTCAGCTCCTCCACTATATCAGATCGTGCCGCCCAGTGGTTGAGAAACTCACGAGAATCGTCGCGAATGTGGTAGAGCTGCCCCTTTGCGGATTCGGGCTCGGGGATATACCGTGTCGGCTCGGAAAAGCCTCCGGAGCCGAGTCCCTGGATGAGCTTCCAGTCCCCCGCGCGAACGGAAAACATACCGTCGATAGAGTGGTGAACCACTGCTCGATGTACCGGTTCGGCTCCCCTCTCTCCCTTCAGAACCGGCAGAAAGCTCCTGCTGTCTATCGCCTCGTGCGGCCGGCTCTGGTGACCGACGATGTCGGCGCAGGTAGCATAGAGGTCCGTGAGGCCGAGCAGCTCGTCGCTGGTGCCGCCGGGGGCGATCGTCCCGGGCCAGGAGGCGATGCAGGGCTCGCGGTGGCCCCCGTCGTAAATATCCCCTTTGCCGCCGCGGAGTCTCCCGTTCGGGAGGTGTCCATAGTCCTTCCCGTTGAAGTTAGTCAAGCGGGCACCATTGTCGCTGGTAATAATGAGGAGAGTATCATCGAACATCTTGTTTTTTCTGAGTGCATCGACCACCTGCCCGACCACCCAGTCGAAGAGGCATACCATGTCGCCGCGCAGCCCTGCTTCGCTGCTACCTCTGAACTCATCGGGGGGAACGCAAGGTCTGTGCGGAGCCGAGGGGGTGAGGTAGAGAAAGAAGGGTTCCTTGTCGTGATCCCTGCCGTGTTCGTCGATGAACTCTACCGCTTTAGAGGCAAAGCGAATATCCACCTGCTCATCTGCCCAGCCGGGCTGTACGAGTCCTCGCCTCTGCTGGGGGCCGTACCAGCTCTTCTCCTCCACCGGTTCGGCCTCCGTGAGGTAGTTCTCCAGGAAGCAGTAGGGAGGCATGTCCAGTGATCCCGCCATTCCGAACCAGTAGTCGAATCCGAGATCCCGAGGGCCGCCCTCGATCGGATGGCTGTAATCGACATCGAGACCGTCGGTGTTCCATCCGTCACGAGTCGATGTGCTGAGCGCCTCGCCGTTCTTCCGATACCAAGTCAGACCGAGGTGCCACTTTCCCACAGCGGCGGTTCTGTAGCCGTTTTGTTTGAGCATCGAGGCTACGGTCGGACGGTTTTGCTCGATGAGGGGTGAGCCGAAGCCGCCGAGAACGAAGCGCTTGAGCCAGGAGCGCCAGCAATACCTCCCGGTAAGCACACTGTAACGGCTGGGAGAGCAGACTGCCGAAGAGGAATGGATGTCGGTAAAACGCACGCCCGAGGAGGCGACCGCATCGATGTTCGGGGTCCGTATCTTCTCCGCACCATAGCAACTCAAGTCACCGTAGCCGAGGTCGTCGGCCATGATGTAAACGATGTTTGGCTTCACTTCTCAACCCCCATTTTCTATCTCCCTTCCTACGACGTACCAGAACTCTCTGCCCGCGGGGTGCTCGGTATCACCGCATAGTTCCGCCTGCTCTTTCAACCTCTGTCGCATATGCCTTATCTGATCGGCATACGCGGGGTCCCCACTCAGATCATGCAACTCAAGAGGATCATCTTCGAGGATGAAGAGCTGTGTCGTCCTTTCACCACCGGCTAAATACTCGATGAGCTTGTGCCGGTGATCCTGCAGGCCCCGTATCGATGATCCGTAGGCGAAGTAGAGCACATCTCTGCCGGATTCACCGTGCCCGGTCAGACTTCTCATAAAGCTTCTTCCTTCGACGGAGTCGGGAATCGGGATATCGAGCAGTTCGCAGAGGGAGGGGAATATGTCGAGCAGGTAGACGTATTCTTCTGCCCGTGCACCCACCTCTATTCCCGGCCCCGAGACGATGAGGGGAACGTGAGTACTGTGATCATAGAGATTCTGCTTGCCCATCAATCCGTGGTGGCCGATTGCCAGTCCGTTGTCCCCTGCGAGGATGACGATCGTATTGTCCCCGAAGCCGTTGTTCTCGATAGCCTCGAGGATACGCCCTATCTCGTCATCCAGATGGCTTATCATTGCGTAGTATTCCGCAATGTGCCTTCGAATCTCCCGTGGCGATCGCGGGAATCCCGCGAGTAATTCGTCCCGTACGAAGAGGGCTCCGTTGTCGAAGGGGTGACCACCGCTGTAATTTTCGGGAAGCTCGATCTCATCGGGGTTGTACATATCGAGGAAGCGCCGGGGCATGGTGCGCGGGTCGTGAGGTGCCATGAAGGCGGTGTAGAGGAAAAAGGGGGCTTCACTATCAAAGCCACTTGCTGCCGCTCTTCCTGCGTGTGTTCCTGTTCCCTCACCGCCTCCAGCACTCGAGGCTCTTTCCGAGCCTGCCTCCGATGCCCTTTCATCGAGAAAACGTATCGATGCATCGGCAAAGAGCCGTGAGGAGTGAATGCCTGCCGGCACATGGTCACAGCCCCTATGAATCAGCTCGTTTGTTTCGCGGGGCTTGGTAGTGAGGGGAAGGGTTGTTTCGTACTTTCCCGAGGGGTCGAAATGGTAGACCGGCACGTTCCAATGATCGTCCATGCCGCCGAAAAAAATCTCGTCTCCGTCGGTGAAGCTCCTCGCGTACGAACCCCTCGCGTTGTGCCACTTGCCTATCCCGTAGCTGTAATAGCCGTGGCGCTGCAGGTGCTCCCCCAGCATGACGTGCTCCTCCGGTATGGTCTCCCCATGATCCTTCAGGCGAAAGAGATTTCTGCCTGTATGCAGCATCGCGCGGCTCGGCATGCAGACCGCGTCAACAGTGCCTCCGGGAATATAGGCACGGTCGAAGGACACTCCCCTAGCCGCAAGGCGGTCCATATGCGGGGTTCTGATCGCCTCATTTCCGAGGGCTCCGATGGTGTCGAAGCGCTGGTCGTCGGTGAAAATGAGCACTATGTTCGGTTTCTCGGCCATCTTTCTCTCCTATCTCGCTCGACTGATCTCCGGCTTTCCAGTGTAGGCTGGCCGACGCAGCCGTGCCGGCCCATGATAGACAGTTCACCGCCTCAGGTCACTCCGGCGCGATGTCCTTGAGCCGCTCCCACGGAACAACGCCGACCCTCTCGGCCCAGCCGTTGAACTCGCCCTCCATCTCTTCGACCTTGTCCTTCTTTTTTCCTGCGATCGACTGCAGTTCAGGACGGTCGTCGTTCATATCGTAGAGCTCCCAGGACTTCTCGTACTCCTTCACGAGCTTCCACTGCCCCGTTCTCACCGCGCAGTTGCCCTCGTGCTCGAAGACCATCGGCGCTTCTCGCTGCCACTGCCTCCCTTGCAAGAGTGGTATAAAACTTTCTCCGGCGAGCGGCTCTATCTCATTGCCGTTGAACTCGCTCGGATAAGAGACTCCGGCGGCGGCGAGACAGGTAGCTGGGATGTCGGTTATATGCACCGGCTCATGGACCACGGTACCGATCTCGTTCATGGACTCGGGCCATCGCACGATGCAGGGCGTGGATATCCCTCCCTCGTGCACCCAGTGCTTGTAGAGCCTGAAGGGCGCATTGCTCACGTTGGCCCAGGGCAGCCCGTAGCTCATGTAGGTGTCCTCGGGACCCGGCATCAGGTCCGGACGGTTTCCGAGGGTGGGAAGCTTTCCGTCACGCATCGGGTGTAGGAGGTACTGCACGTGGCCGTTCTCCGCCAGGAACTCCGCAGAGCCGCCGTTGTCGGAGAGAAAGAAGACGAGAGTGTTCTCCTCGATTCCCTGCGCGGCGAGCTCCCGGAGGATCCGCCCTACGCCCTGATCCATTGCGTCGACCATTGCCGCGTAAACGGCCATCCGTTGTGCCTCCCACTCCTTGTGGGTAACCTCCTCCCAGGGAGGCGCCTCGGGATCCCGCGGAGAGATGTCCCACTTCGGGTTCACCACTCCCTCGGTCTTCATACGCTCGTGCCTCGCCGTGCGGATATAGTCCCAGCCTCTGTCGTAGGCGTGCTCGTATTTGGCAATGTCCTCCGGCAAGGCATGCAGGGGCCAGTGCGGGGCGGTGTAGGTAACGGTGAGGAAGAAGGGTTCTTCCCCCTGCCCGTTCCGGGAGATGAAGTCCGCCGCTCGCCGGCTGATCTCGTGGGTATAATAGTAATCCTCATCGGCGACGCTCGTGAACTCACCGTTCTCCACGAGGGTGTGGGGGTTGAAGTAGCTCCCGCAGCCCTCGAGGGTGCCGTAGAACTCTTCGTAACCCCGGGTCGTCGGCGTGGGGAAACCGGGGCTCCCGGGCGCCCACTGCTCGGGAGTGGCGAGGTCATAGGTCCCGCCCACGTGCCACTTACCCATGAGCCCCGTTCTGTAGCCGGCCGAGCCGAGCAGCTCCGCCACGGTGGCGCAGCGATCGGTGAGGAAACCGCGGTAGGATGGATGTCCCAAGTCGCCGACCATGTGACCGATACCGGCCTGGTGGGGATAAACTCCCGTCAGCAGTGCCGCCCGGGAGGGACAGCATCGGGCGTAGTTGTACATCTGTGTGAACCGGACACCCGATCCTGCCATGTTGTCGAGATTCGGTGTCCGTATTTCCGAACCGTAGCATCCAATATCGGAATAACCCATGTCGTCGGCCAGCATTATGACAATGTTCGGACGGTTTGTGTTCTGCATGTATTGACTCCTTTTCCTTTGACGTACACTGTAAATTACCCCTTGACCGCACCGAATGTGAGGCCTCGGACGATCTGCTTCTGCGCTAACCACACCAGGATGAATACCGGAATGGTCGAAAAAATCGATGCCGCACTCATCTCCCCGTAGCGGATGAAGTACTGCTGCGCCAGGCGCGATATACCTACCGGCAGCGTCATCGTCTGCGCAGAGGAGGTAAGGATTAGGGCGAATGTGAACTCGTTCCAGATAAAGATAAAGACGAATATGGTTGTCGCGGCGAGTCCCGGGGCCACGAGGGGCAGGACGATGCGCCTGAGCGTCTGGAACCGGCTGGCGCCGTCGATCAGTGCTGAGTCCTCGAGATCCAGGGATATGTCGTCAATGAAGCCCTTCATCATCCAGAGCGAGACCGGAATCCACCTCGTCGCGTAGACGAGGATGAGCCCGAGGTGGCTGTCGTAGAGCCCCATCGTGCGCAGCTGCACGAATATGGGCAAAACCAGGGCCATGGGGTGGATCATGTGAAGCACAATGGTCCACGCCAGCACCAGGGCGCCTATCTTGAGCGGAAAGCGGAAGCGGGAAACCGAATAGGCGGCAAGAGAACCGCAGAAGAGACAGATAAATGTTGCGCTCAAGCCGACAATTACGCTGTTACGAACGTACGCAGGAAAATCTGAGCCCCTACGGAAGAAGAGGGCAGAGTAATTTTTAAACGTCGGCTCGAAGACGATTCCCGTCTCCATGATGTCCCGAAAGGTTTTGAGTGAGGTGAGTATGGTCCAAATAAAGGGTATCAGCGTGAGCACCAGAGCCACCACCACGACAAAGAAGGCGATCAGGCGCCACCTCAGTGCGAGTCTCATATGGTTACCCTCCTTATAATGAAACGGAACGTAACAATGAACAGGAGCATAAGCGTCACTACAAAAATTGCGATGAAGGACGCGTAGCCGATGCGGCCAAATGAAAAGGCCACCTTGTACATGTAGAGAGAGATGATCTCGGTGACATTTCCCGGTCCCCCGGAGGTGAGAACGTACATCTTGTCGAACATCTTGAATGCATTGACGGTACGGAACATGAGGGTGAGGAAAATCGTCTGGCTCATTAGCGGCAGGGTGATGTAGCGAAATGTCTGCAGCGCCGTCGCCCCGTCTAGAGCCGCCGACTCGTAAGGTTCCTGCGGCAGAGATTGCAGCCCCGCGAGAATCAACAGGAAGACGAAGGGGGTCCACTGCCATACGTCGGTAATCATCACCGAGCCGAGGGCGTAGTCCGGATTAGCCAGCCACAGTGGGGGCTGCGTAAAGCCAATTTTTTTTATCAGGTTATTAATAATGCCGAACTCTGAGTTGAACATAAGGCGCCATATAGTGCCGATGATGATCGGCGGCGCCATCATCGGTATGATGTAGAAGGCGCGGAAGGCGTTGCTTTGGCTGATTCCGCGATCCACAGCCAACGCAATGGCAAAGCCCAGGATAAACTCGAGCACTACTGCTATAACGACAAATCTCAGAGTTACCCAGAGCGAATTGATCATCGCCGGGTCGGTCGTTGCTCGTGTGAAATTAGCCAGTCCTGCAAAAACGGGAGCCGTTCCGATATCTTGCAGCGTGTACTCCGAAAGGGCGAACTGAATCAGCCGTACAAGAGGATACACGCTGAAGGTCACTAGCAGGAGCGCCGCCGGCAGGAGCATGATGAACTTGCTGTGTTTTTCTATCGACTCGAACATTGCCTGACTCACCTCGATATCGAAGGGCCCGGGATCCTTCTAACAGCTCCCGGGCCTGCTTTCGCTTTCTCTTCGGGTCGCCGTTACCGTGCGACTCCGGTCTCGTATCCCTCTGACTCGAGGAGATCGACCACTTTCTGTTCTATTGCCGAAAGGGCTTCCTCCGCAGTTTCCTCGCCTGTAACGGCTCGGTTCAGGTGCAAGCCCATGATGTCCTCGATCTCGAACCACTCGGGAATCCTCGGACGCTCGGAGACGAGATCGAAGCTTTCAGCCATTCCCTCAAGAAACCGATAATCCTCTTTCTTTGCCAGGTCGGAGAATAGCACGTCGGAACGGACGGGAATGGAGCCGAACTCCACGTACTTCATCTGCGCCTCGTAACTGGTGGCCCACTTCATAAACTCGAAGGCCGTCTGTTTGCGTTCATCCGAGATGGAGGAGGGAATACCCATGACCCACATACCGAGCAGAGGTGTGTGCTCCCCATTTTTTGACTTTGGTGTTACTGTATACTGCATCTTGCCGGGGATGGTCGAGATATCGGGGTTGTCCATCTGTGCGCTCGCGGCGGCAACTGCGATGCCCTGCACGGCTCTGCCGGTGGCAAACATCGAGATCATGTCGGACTGCCCTATGTCACCGGAACCCGGGGGCGTCCATTCGAGGAGGCTCAGATAATTCTCGAGGGCGGCTACCGCGTTGTCGTCAGCGATCCGTACCCTCCAGTCATTCGGCGGATCGACGAAGATCCCGCCGCCGAAAGAGCGCAAAACCGGTATCCAGTTGAAAACCAACCCGTTGCCCCTCTGACCGCGGAGCACGTAGCCGTAGAGGGGCTTCTCCGGGTCGTAGAGCGCGTCAGCCGCGGTTTTCACATCCTCCCATGTTTTCGGTGGCGTGGGCAGGCCTGCCTGCTCGAAGAGATCCTTGCGGTAGTAGAAGAGCTGGAAGTTGCCGTTGATCGGCAGTGAGTAGAGCGTCCCGTCGGGGGTAGTGTAGGACTTATCGTGGTTCCATCGCATCACACTCGCGTACTTGATAATCTCGTCGTCAGGTTCGAACCCGCTCTCGATCTCCTGCAGCGGAGTGAGATAACGGTTGCTGTAGAAGAGCGGAACCCACGGATCGTCGAGCAGGACAATGTCGAACTCCTTGCTGCCCGAGGGGATCTCCGTCGTGAGCTTTTCGTAGAGCCCGTTGTAGGGAAAAACGCTGAACTTCATACGCACGTTCGGGTTCTGCTCCTCATAGAGATCTGCCATTTTCTCGAAGCCCGGCAGCCACGGAGAGTCGTGAAGTGCAATCTGAATTTCCTTTACTTCCTCACCCTCCTGGGCTCCGCCGGCCATGATCGGTACAGCTGTGACCAACAGGAGAACGGTGATTGCGATTGCAATTACCGGTCTGGTCGAATACCTAAATCTTCTTTCTGTTTTCATGACACGAATTCCTCCCTTATTGAAAAGTGTCCAAACCATTCTTCATGAGTAAGAGCTTGTTTTTTTTACTCATGTTATGGTTTATATGTCATGATATGCTGTGTTTCACCCCTTGTCTAATATCTTTTATAGGGAATATAATAACCGAAGGTTATAGTTAATGTTGCACTTGTTTCGTCAGTTCGTCATGCTGGCGGAGACCGGGAACTACACCAGGGCGAGCGAAGAGCTCCACATCAGCCAGCCGGCCCTCAGCAAGAACATCAAGCACCTCGAGGCCGAGATAGACTGCGAGCTTCTCGAGAGGCACAACAGCGGCTGTTTCCTCACTCCATACGGAAAGCTCGTCTACACCCACGCAAAGATCATCCACAACGAGATGGAGCTGCTGAAGAGCGAGCTCAGGCAGATGAAACTGAATCAGGAGCAGCACCTCCGCATAGGCTGGGGTCTGCTCTGGCAGATCAAGTACGCATCGGACATACTCCTGGAGGTGGAGAAGGATTCGGATAACAGCATCGTGTTTACCGGGGAGAACGGGATTACCGGCTTGATGCAGGAGAAGCTACTGCGCGGGGGCTGCGACATCTTCCTCGGCAGAATACCGAATGAGAAGAGCTCGAAGCTCGTATACACCCCTCTCTTGCGCACCTACCACATGATATTCGGACACGAAGGGCACCCGTTGCACGAGAAAATACGGAAGGGAAAAACCGTCAGCATCGAAGATCTGAGCCGCTTCAGCTGGCTCGTACTGGGGGCGAAGAGCGACCTCACCGGCTACGAGATCCCCCTAGACCTGCGCGAGAGGATTGAGGTGCAGACCATCCACGACGTAAACGGCCTCATGATTATCCTGCAGATCCTGCAGCAGAGCGACTATCTCGTCCTGCTGCCGGGACACGTGGAGGAGGAGCTCCGGAGCTACCGCATCTACGCATTGCAGAGCACGGAGCTGAAGTGCGAGGACTTCGATTCCGGCCTGATATACCGAAAGGAGATGGAGACCAACCCATACCTGCAGATCGTCATCCGGGCGATTAAGCGGGTCGTGGAGCGCAAGGAAAACCCGGCCTGAGCGGCACACAGGCCCTTCTTAATCGAAGACGATCTCCATGACGCACTTCGTATCGTCGAGCCCGGGCAATACTACGTCGGCACCGGCTTCCCTGAGATCCTCTTCGGAGTAGATGCCCGTGGCGGTGCCGACAGCCGTCACCCCGGCCTCCTTTCCCGCCCGTATATCCTGCGGCGCGTCGCCGAAGAGAAAAACGTTGTCATGCCGCTCGAAGCCGAAGCGTTCCTCAGCTTTCCCCACCGCCAGCTCCACCAGCCGTGCCCGGCTGATGTCATCGCTGCCGTAGCCGCCGAGCCTGAAGAAGTCGCGCAGGTCCGCCTTCTCCATCTTTCCCATTGCTATGGGCTCGAGGTTGCCCGTGACGTGGCCGATGAGGGCACCGCGTCTCTCGAGCTTGGCCAGCAGCTCCGGTATGCCGGGAAGAACTTCCACTTGCATCGAATCTTTGTGCTTTTCGAAGTAGTCGACCATCACTTCCATGCAGGCGTCGATCTTCGGCATGATCTCCTCGTCGGATAGACCGTGGTACCTGAGCACCTCGAAAATGATCTGCTGATCGGTCATCCCGGAATGCTTGATGACCTTTATGCCGGTATCGATGTCGTAGACCGTGCGAAAGCCCTCGGAGAAGGCCTCGTCGTGTCCCGTCGAGCTTCGTATCAGAGTCCCATCGATGTCGAACAAGGTCAATCTCGAAAAACAGGTATTCGTATTCATGTTGTCCTCCACTCTTTGAATGCTGCACATATTAGTCGAAAAAATAAAGCCACATAAGAGCGGTGGCTGTGGGTGAAAGGAGGGCTGTACCGCATAAGATGGAAGTGATACACAACGGGCGCATTACCCTTTTGGCCAATTAGTTTTTGTCTCCAAGCATCTTCCTAAGCTCATGCAGGCTTTCGATGACGAGGTCGGGCTCCACGTCCACCTTCGGAAGCTTGTAAGTTTCTGCCGAGGGAAGTAGTATCGCCATACCGAGGCCCGATCGCCTGGAGGCGAGTATGTCCCTGTCGAGCTTGTCACCGATGTACCAGGATAGTCTCCTATCGGCTCCGAGACAGTCAAGCGCGAGCTCGAAGAGCCTCGGATTCGGTTTGCGCATCCCTATCTCGTCGGAGTATATCTGCACGCCCAGATGGGATTCCAGCTCTAAGGACCGGGCCACTTTCCGGCTCCACACCCCTGCGAGGGCGTTGCTAATACAGCCGGTTCGTACTTTGCTGCGGTCCAGCAAATCGAGAAGCTCCACTATCCCGGGCAGCTTCTCGCGCTCCATGGTGAGCTGCTCGTACCGTTCGCAGAGTACCGTCGCGTGGGCCACCACCGCGCTTCTCGCTTCTACAGGCCATTGTCCGGCCACATACTCCTCCCAGAATTGTCGGTGAGTGATTTCCATGGGGTAGTCCTCGAGGTAGCACTGATCCTTCCACTCCCCGTAGCGCTGAGCCGCCTCTCGCAGGCTCTCCTCTATGTACGATGGATCCAGATCTGTCCCGCTCGCATACTCGATAAATGTATGCAGCTCCCCGGCGAGCTCCCCGTAACCGGCGTCCCGTTTTGTCACACTCACCAGTCCCCCACCGAAGTCGAACAGTACGGCTTTCGGCATCTCCAGGTGCTTCATCATTCAGCCTCCGTAAACGATTCTATGAGTTCTCCGGTCCCGCTGTGGTACACGTTGCCGCGCTTGAACTTCAGTGTGACAGCCGCCTCGGGTTCCAGTCCCCTGTGCTGCTCTTCTTCGCCCTTTGCGATGATCTCCTCATCCTTCTGATTTCTCAGGTAGGTTAGTGCCTCCGATCCCGCCGGCAGCGTAGTGTAGACCAGTGCGGCGATGCTTCCGCTTCCCGGATCGGATGCGCCGCCGCTCCTGTCGATGAAGATGTCTTCCGGTCGTATGTTCACGATGACCTCATCTACACC
>CAYFVU010000045.1:0-5511 GCA_964346645.1 uncultured Spirochaetaceae bacterium
ACGAGCTGTAGGGCGCGCCGCCGCTCTCGGGCTGTAGGTCATGCGCCGCCGCCGCGGTCTTGCGCTGTTCCCGCCGAAACCACCGCCGAGTCGTTTTCAGCTCCCCCGTATTCGCGCGATGATCAGCAGCAGCCTGTAGTAGAGGTAGGAGAAGACTCTCAGGAGCTTCCACGGCTTCTTGCCGACGTCGGCAAGCCAGTATGATCCGCTCTCCCAGCTCTTGTCGGAAATCCGCTTCCGGAGGCCGGCAAAGATGTCGAAGCACTCGCCGCACCACAAAAAGAGGCTGTTCGAGAGTTTGTCCCGGTGGTAGCGGAACCAGTGCTGCCGGCCGCGCAGGCCGGGACCGCCCAGGACGAGGGAGGGAGAGGCCTTCTTGACGGCGGTCACCACGTCCTGCTCCTTCATCTCGTCGAAGTAGCCGATGTAGCGGCCTACGATCCTCAGCCCGGGAAACGAGTCGCGCAGATTGCCGTCTATCGTCTGGAGGGGCTTTGCCTTCTGTCCGACGAGGTAGAGGCTCTGGTTGTACTTCTCGAGGGTGCCGAGCAGCCTGATGACGAAGCTGAAGGGCATGTAGCGCACGGGCGTGCTCTTGCCGAGAAATCTGGCTCCGGAGACGATGTTCTTGGAGGTGGGAATGACCAGGCTGGCCTGGGCTACCGTCTTGCCGAACTCGCCGTTTCCCCGCGCTTTCAACAGGTCTTGGAGGTTGAGAAAGACGATGTGGTGTTTTCCCCCGTCGTCGAGCAGATCTCGCACGGCATCTTCTATTTCCTCCTCCGGCAGGACGTCGACGGGTACCCCGAGAATGCGGATCCGCTCCCGTCTGCGTTCGTCTCTGGGAGTCTGTGCTACTGTGGGCTCCAAAATGTTCGCTCCGTTAGAATAGTCTGTACCGCGCCGAGCGCATACACGGCGGCGGTTTCGGCCCGCAAGACGTTGGTCTGCAAGAAGACGGGAGAAAAACCGGCCGCTCTGAGCAGCTCGATCTCCGCATCCGAGAAGCCTCCCTCCGGTCCTATTGCCACCGCGACCTCACTCGGGTAATGGGAAAGATACCGGTGTAAGGCGCTCTGTTCAAGTGGTTGTTGATGAAAAAAGAGGCCCGGGCCCTCTCCGTCCCAGTATTCTGATATGCGGCTCATCTCGATCGGGGGCGTGACCTCGCTGACCGCCCCGCTGCCGCTCTGCTGCACCGCCTCGCGGACTATCCCCTCCCACCGGCGACGCTTCTTCTCCTCGCGCCCCTCTTCGTATCTCGGCACGGCGTGCTCGCTCGTCAGGGGAACTATCCGCTGTACCCCTGCTTCCACGGCTTGGCGGATGACCGTGTCCATCTTCTTGCCCTTCAGCAGGGCCTGGAAGAGGTGGATGCGGGGTGAGTGCGGGGCAGGGCCGCGCGCCTCTTCCGTCTCCAATACGAGGCTCTCTCGGTGCAGCTCTCTTATCTTCAGGAGGTAGCGGTTTCCCTCGTTGTCGGTGCCGGAGATGCGGTCCCCTTCGGTGAGGCGGAGGACTCTGGCGAGGTAGTGATAGCGGTCGCCGGTGACGGTGAGGGGACTGTGGGGAGAGAAGTCTTCGGGGAGGAGGAAGGTGCGCATGCCATCCTCGCTCCGATCAATCGCCTACGGAGACGACTATAGAACGGGAGCGGGGACCGTCGAACTCGCAGAGATAGATCCCCTGCCAGGTGCCGAGCATCAGTCTGCCTTCGGAGATCGGGACGGCGATGTTCGCCCCCATAATCGAGGCCTTGATGTGTGCCGGGGAGTTTCCCTCCATGTGCTTGTATTCGTCCTTGAAGGGCACGATCTTGTTTATCTCCATGTCGATGTCGTGCTGCACCGATGGGTCGGCGTTCTCGTTTATCGTGACCCCGCAGGTGGTGTGGGGAATGTAGACGTTGCACATGCCTTCGCCGACTCCGCTGCGGTTGACGAGCTCTTCGACCTTGCGGGTGATGTCCTGCATGGAGGTCTTGTCCCTGGTGGAAATCCTGAACGTGTGGTGTGTCATATCTTTGCCTTTACCTCCCCTTTCTCTCTGCCCGGTTCTGCATACGGGCTGAAGTCGGGCTCTATGGATCCGTTCTCGAGCATATCGACCGCCTTCTGCAGTGCCTTGTCGTACTCCAGGTCGTAAATAGGCGGAAAATCCATGCGGCGGTGGTACTCGTTTTTCAGCAGTTTACGCAGGACTCTGGTCTCGAGTGATATGTTCTCCTCTTCCTGGAGCCTGCTGATGAACCTCCTCTTCTCCGCCTCCGAGGCATCGGGATGCTCGTCGACGAAGTTCTTTATGTAGGTGTTCTCGAAGAGGCGCTTGAGCGAATCGTTGTCCTCGTCGGTGAGCTCTTCATCCTTTACCACGACATCCGGCTTTATGCCGACCTTGTCGATGTTGGTGTCGCTCGGGGTGTAGTACCTGCTGATGGTGAGCTTGAAACCGCTCTGCCCGAAGGGTATGATCTTCTGCACCGATCCCTTGCCGAAACTGGTCCGACCGATGAGGGTGCCTCTCTCGGTGTCCTTGAAGGCGCCGGCGAGGATCTCCGAGGCGGAGGCCGATCCTTCGTCGATGAGGACGGCCACCGGCAGATCGGTCGGCACCAGGGTAGAGGAGTCGGCACGGAACACCTCGTTCTCCTGCGGAATACGGCTCTTGGTGCTGACGATGACCCCGGAGGGGAAGAAGAGGTCCACCGTGTCGGTCACCGCGGCGAGCAGGCCGCCCGGATTACCCCGCACGTCTATGATGAGGCTCTCGTAGCCCTGTTCCTCGAAGTCGTTCAGGGCCTCCTTCACCCGGTCGTCGGTGTAGGGGGTGAACTGTATGATCCTGAGGTATCCTGTCTCGTCATCGATCATCTCGTACTTTACGGTGGGCACCTCGATGACGGCCCTGGTGATGGTGACGTCGAAGGTGATGTCCTTGCCGCGCAGTATGGTGACGGTGACGTCGGAGCCAGGATTACCGCGCAGGCGGTCGACGACTTCGTCTACGGTCAGCTCCGCCGTCGACTCGTCTTCCACCTTCATGATGTAGTCGCCGGCGTGTATGCCCGCGCGATAGGCGGGGGTGTCCTCGATCGGGGCGACCACCTTGATGTACTTCGATCGTTCACCGGCGGGGCGGGCGTTCAGACTATTCTCATCATCACCCTCTCCCTCTCCGTTCTCCTGACGCGCGTTGATGGGACGCGATATATAGAGACCCACGCCGCCGAACTTGCCGGTGGTGGTGTCGCTTATGTCTTCCATGTCGCTGGCGGTGAGATAGTAGGAGTAGGGGTCTTCCAGGCTCTCGAAGAGACCCTTCATGGCACCCTCGTAGAGATCCTCGGCAGGAACCTGGTCTACGTAGTTGTTGAGTATGAAATCAAAAGCATACTGCAGCCTGTTGATGTACTGCTGGGTATCTTCTCTCTGTTGTTGGGCAAAGAGTAGGTGGGGAGAGAGGGCTACCCCACCTGCAAATACCGCCAGGAAGGCGGTTACGGCAATCCACGTTGCACGGTCTCTGTTTTTCATGGTCACCTCTGTTTTGTAATGTAGTCCATACGGAGGTATGCTTTCAAGTGTGTGCCGGTAATTCCAGGAATTGTCTCCAAACCTTTGCTGCGGTAATTCGCATTGCGACTCTTTTCTATTGACCCGAGGGAACGTCACGCGTACACTTTTCCTATGAGACGTATCGTGCCTTTCTCCGCGGCCGGCTGGGAAGCCGTCCGGTTTTTTCTGCTGTACTTGATCATGAGCATCCAACTGAACCGCGGTTTCAGCGGAGAGGTGAGTCTCTTCCTACTCTGGATCTCCGTCGTGTCTCTCGCCGCATTGGCGGCTCTGGTGCTCATCGGCGCATATCCGGATCGGTATGCCCTCTTCACGCGGCTCGTCGTGCTGATAAAGCTCCTGCAGGTGCTCTTCGGGGTGCTGCTCATTCTCTACCTCAGAGGTATCATTCCCCTCCTCATCGCGCTGCTCTCAGGGGGCACAGCTGCCGCGCAGGGGGGATCGCAACTCGCCTCGTCGCTGACGACGATCGTCATTATCGTGGGAGCAGATCTGCTCTCGGCCATTTTCCTCATCTTCTACGGCATACGTACCGGTTCTAAGGGAAGAAAACGGCAGGTGAATGGGGACGTATTGCCCGAGGCGCAGTATACCGACGTCGACGAGGAGGAGTAAATGCAGATATTGCCCGTTGCCAGCGGTAAAGGGGGGGTCGGTAAATCTCTCGTGGCGACTAATCTGGCGGTGGCGTTAGCGCAGAGCGGAAAGCGGGTCGTCCTGGCGGATCTGGACCTCGGTGCTTCGAATCTCCACCTCACCCTCGGTATGAGCGGGATCAGGACCGGTATCGGCACCTTTCTCACCAATTCATCGGTCTCCTTCGAAGACATCATCGTCTCCACCGATTACGAGAACCTCCGCTTCATTCCGGGAGATGCGGAAATCCCGGGTATGGCCAATCTCAAGAGCGGACAGAAGTCCAAGCTCATAAAGCGCCTCTACAGCGTAGATGCCGATTTTCTGGTGGCCGACCTCGGAGCCGGGACGAACTTCAACACCCTCGATTTCTTCCTCAGCTCCGCCTACGGCATCGTCGTGACCGCTCCGATGCTCACCGCAACATTGAACGCCTATCTCTTTATCAAGAACGCCGTATTCCGTCTGATGAACTCCTCCTTCCCCAAGAAGAGCGCGGCGGGAGCGTACCTGGAGAGTCTGAAGAAGGAGGGGACACATCTGCAACGTGTCTACATCCCGAAGCTGCTGGAGAAGATACAGCAGGAAGACCCCGAGAGCTACGAGAAGTTCCGCAGCCGAATGGCGGAGTTCCATCCGATGCTGGTTCTCAACCTCCTCGAGAATCCGAAGGATACGGGAAAAGCCGACAAAATTCGGCGCTCATGCAGCGAGTATCTGGGTGTAGATATGGAACACCTCGGAGTGATGTATTACGATCATGCACAGGAGGTGGCCCTCGGGTCGCGGCTGCCCGTGGTCGTATACAAGCCGAACTCCGTCCTGAGCCAGGCAATATACCGTATTGCCGACAAGCTCATACAGAAGCACGAGACCGGCACGGGCGGAAGCCTTCTCGACATCGAGACTCTCGACCAGAGCTATCAGGTAGCGGAGATGGAGGCGGAGATCGATTTCGACATGAAGGCGAAGGATATCGAAGACCTGCTGCACAGCGGCGCCCTCTCAAAGGGCGACCTCATCGACACGATCAAGGCGCAGCAGTACGAAATACAAACGCTCAAGAAGGAGAACAACCTTCTCAAACATCGCCTGCTCAAAGCGATGAACGAGGGGTACAGCGTATAGGTAGATGCAGGCCAAGGGCAAGCTTCAGGTAAAAGTCGACGAGTCACAGTTGCGCGCCTCACTCGTCTTTCTTCCCCACCCCGAGGGGCAGGTTTGGAACAAACCGAAGCTCCTCAACCTCCTAGAAGAGAAGGGGATCGTCGAGGGCATCGACGAGAAGGCGATAGAGGAG
>CAYFVU010000045.1:5611-23318 GCA_964346645.1 uncultured Spirochaetaceae bacterium
CCTCCTAGAAGAGAAGGGGATCGTCGAGGGCATCGACGAGAAGGCGATAGAGGAGCTGCCCGACGGCGAGGCCGAAGCCTCCTCCGACGGCTCCGGCCCCGCCTCCGGCGGAGCGCCGCAGGCGGAAAGAATCGAAAAAGTCATTGCGAACGGCACGCCTCCCGAGCCGGGAGAGCCTGGAAAATTCGAGTGGGGGGAGTTTCCCATCCCCGAGGAGATAGCCGACGATGCCGAGCGCGTGCTCAAGACCGCTCCGCCGCCCGAAATATCACGAACCCGCTCCAAGAAAGAGAAGGTAAAGAAGAAGGTCACCAAGAAGCCGAAGCTTCCTTTAGGGAAACCGAAGGAGGAGCTCGTCGAGACCACGGAGACCCGCACGTGGGAGGAGCCGGTGAATGTGGACCCGAAGGTGCTGCAGACCGGCTGGGTCGAAGAGGGGGCCGGCCTCGCCGAGTGGAAAGATGGCAAGGCCGGCAAGATGGGAACCTCTGTCTACGGTACTCCCGTCAGCTCCTCGGAGGACATGAACGAGGAGCTGCTCGGCGGTCGCGGGGTCAAGGTGACCAAGAAGGAGGTGGTGGCCGAACACTCGGGATTCCTTCGCCGTGGGAACGGCTGGGCGGAGATCATTCCGTTTCAGCGTCACGAGTGGGAGCTGCAGCCGACGAAGGATCAGGCCACCTGTACGCTCACCTTTATTCCGGGGGCCGAGGACGCCACCCCGCCGACGGCCCGTCAGATACGGGCCAAGGCCATAGAGCTCGGCTTTCCAGAAGAGGAGCTCATTCCGGTAGAGACCATCTCAACCCTAATAAATGACGCAATATCCTCTTCTACGCCGCTGAAGAACGTCTCTCTCTCCGAGGACCGCGACAGCCGTTTTTCCGTCGAGGCTTCGGACGACAAGCTCAAGGGGCTGTTGACGGTGGTCAAGGGAACCGGTAACGGCAAGAAGCTGGTGCTCAAGGAGGTCGGCGCGGCGATCAAGAAGAGCGGTTTCAAGAAGATGGACTTCGAGCAGATCAAGCAGGACCTGCTCGATTTCTACAAGGGGCCGGAGCGGGAGCTGCGCGACTATGTGCTCGCCGAGGGCAAGGCGCCGACCCGGGGCGAGGACCGGAAGCTCGAGTTCTCCTGCAGCTTCGTCGACGAGGATGAGCTCGAGAGGTTGCAGTCGGTCGTGCCGAGCGGCGAGGAGATCATGGAGGCCTACCCGTCGCTCGGAGATTACCCGGTGCAGTCGGTCACCCGCATGGCCTACGTGCGCAAGGATTCGGTGGTCGGGCAGATAAGCTCGGGAAAGAAGGGCGAAGACGGGGTCGATGTCTACGGCAACAAGATCGAAGGCATGCCGGGAAACGATCCCCTCATCTCCCTGCAGGAGAACATCCAGCTCAAGGACGATCAGCTCTACGCCCTCGAGGATGGCATTCTCGACGTCATCGAAGGGGAGGCCGAGGAGGAGACGAACCTCCGAATCCGCCTCCACGTGGACTGCGTGGTCCACGTGCAGCTCGCAGAGGACAACATGAAGGCCTTTCTCACCCTCACCGCCGAGCGCGGCACCGGAGATCCCCTCACGCTCGAAAAGGTGAACACGGTACTCGATGAGAACGGAGTAAAGAAGGGGCTGAACAGCAACGCAATTTCGGAGTCGATCGAGAGGGCGAAACGGGGAGAGAAGGTCGAGAAGGTACCGGTTGCAGAGGGCATACCTCCCATCGATCCGGGAAAGAGCCGCCTCAAGTTCCACATCCGCAGGGCCAGCGGCAAGGGCTTCACCAAGAAGGAGAACGGCAGCGTCGACTACAAGAATCAGGACCGGATTACCGCGGTGGAGAAGGATCAGCTGATTGCCGAGATCATCTCTTCGGATACACAGCCGAAGGATGGGTGGGACGTGACGGGAAAGCCGCTGAAGGCGAAGGAGCCGCCGCCGCTCTCCATCGAGGTAGGGCAAAATATTCGTCAGGAGAAGCAGGAGAACGGGGATATCTACCTCTACGCCGAGGACAGCGGCGAGGTCTACTACGACCAGAAGCGTCTGGAGGTCCACACCGTACACTCGGTCGACGGCAACGTGGATATGCACACCGGCAACATCAACTTTCCCGGCGAGGTGCAGGTGAAGGGAAATGTACACGAGGGCTTCTACATAATGGCCGGAGGCGATGTAAAAATCGCTGGACAGCTGGAGGCCTGCCTCGTCTCCTCCGGAGAGAGTGTGACGGTCATGCAGGGGATCGTGGGAGGCAACAAGGCGGCGGTCAGGGCGAAGCAGGATATAGAGACGACTTTTGCCGAGCAGGCCACTATGCTCGCCGTGGGCGACATAAAGCTCAAGAACTCATGCCTCCGCTGCAGCGTGAAGTGCAACGGAACCCTCAGGCTCGCGCAGGACGGAGGCGACCTGGTCGGCGGCAGCATCAACACTCGCCGAGGCATCGAGGCGCATAACATCGGCAACGAGAAGAACGCGAGGACCACTATCAGCTTCGGCCAGGACTACCTGGTTGCCGATCAGATCCAGCAGCACGAGAAGCAGCTGAAGAAGCTGAAGGACTATGTGACCAAGCTCGACAACTCGATGACCCGCTACGAGAAGGCCGGTGAGCGGAAGAAGCTCGACCAGGTACGGCGCGAAAAGCTGAAGTACATGAAGACCATCGAGAAGCGGAGCATGCACCTCTTCAGCCTCCGCGAACGCTACGAGGAGCACTTCGATTCGTCCATTACCGTACACGGCAAGATCTACCCGGGCGTGGTGATGGAGAGCCACGGGCGTTTTCTCGAGATCAGCGCTCCGAAGGAGAAGGTGGTCTTTACCTTCAACTCCGAAATGGGCAGAATCGAAGAGCAACCGCTCGAAAAGTAGAACCCCCAGGCGCTTTCAAAAATCACAGATTTTTAACGCCGGGGCTCGAAAAAAGAAAGGAGACTTCATGCCCGCATACCTACAATATCCCTCGTGGATCCGCCCCTCCATCATCCCCGGCCTCCCCTTCCACTGGTACGGCCTCATGTATCTCGTCGCCTTCGCCGTCGCCTACCTGCTGGTCAGGTATCAGGTGAGGAAAGAGCAGCTCGACTACAGTTCGGACGATATCGCCGATCTCTTCTTCTTTGCCATCGTCGGACTGCTGTTGGGAGCGCGTGTCTTCGCCACGCTGGTCTACGATCCCACCGGCTACTATTTGGAGAAGCCGTGGATGATCTTGTGGCCCTTCGACGAGCAGATGAACTTTACCGGATTTCAGGGCATGAGCTACCACGGGGGGCTCATCGGGGCAGTCATCGGGGCCATCATCTTCTCCCGGGTAAAGAAGGCCGACTTCTTTCAAATAGCGGATCTCACGGTTGCGGGGATCCCCCTCGGCTACACCTTCGGCCGACTGGGAAATTTCATCAACGGTGAGCTATGGGGCAGGGTGACGACGAGCCCGATCGGGATGATCTTTCCCCACGCGCCGCGCTTCTCCACGAACAAGGAGTGGGTACGCGAGATGGCCGATGAGGTGGGTATGAACTACGAGGCCGGGGATTTCATTCACCTTCCCCGTCACCCTTCGCAGCTCTACGAGGCCTTCTTCGAGGGAATCTTCCTGTGGCTTCTCCTCTGGTTCGTCTTCCGGCCGCGCAAGAGTTTTTCGGGACAGCTGCTCGGTATCTATTTGATAGGGTACGGTCTTGTTCGCTTCTTCATCGAGTACCTCCGCGAGCCGGACACAGGCATCGGGTATCCCATCAGTCTCGCCGTCCGCACGGAGCCGCAGGCGCTCTTCCTCTCGTTCTGGAACTTCACCACCGGGCAGATCCTCTGCGCCCTCATGATCCTTGCAGGGGCGGTGCTGCTGATGTGGAGAGGCCGGCGGGGGCGCGCGAAGCGATAGCGCTGCTCAGTTTTCGGACTGAGGCTCGGCCTCGAGGTCGGAGTAGGTTCGGTAGATCTCCCGGATCTTGTCGAGCCGGCTCATAAGGGCATCCACCGCATCCGGAGCGAAGTGCTCCTCTCTCTCGTCTCGTATGAGCGAGATGGAGTCATCGAAGCTCCACGGCTCCTTGTAGGGCCGCTTCGAGGTGAGGGCGTCGAGCACGTCCACCACCGCGGTAATGCGGCCGGTCAGCGGAATCTCCTCACCCTTCAGGCCCCGCGGATATCCCTTGCCGTTCCACTTCTCGTGGTGCGAGAGTGCGATCTCCATTCCCGTCTTGAGATAGGGGCTCTCGGTGTTGGAGATGATCTCTGCTCCTTTGCTCGTGTGGGTCTTCATTATCTCGAACTCCTGCTCGGTCAGGCGTGCAGGCTTGAGCAGGATCGTGTCGGGGATGCCGATCTTACCTATGTCGTGGAGGGGAGAGGCGCGAAAGAGCCTGGTCTGCATATCCTCGTCGTCGGTCATTGCCTCGGCTATTATGCGCGAGTAGTGCGCAACCCTCAGGATGTGTTCGCCCGTCTCCGGATCCTTGTATTCAGCAGCATTGCCGAGCACGCGAAGCGTCTCGTGCTCGCGCTTTCTTATCTCTTTTGTCGCCTTCTCTACTTCCTCGCTCATGAGGTCGGCCCAGTTCTTGTAGAGGAGCTGACTCTGTCTGAGCTGTTTGAGGTTCTGCACCCGCGCGCTGAACTCGGGGAGATTGAGCGGCTTGTTGAGAAAATCGGTCGCGCCGGTCTTCAGCGCGCGCAGTTTGAGCTCGTTGTCCGAGCTCACCGCGGTGATCATGATGATGGGAATGTCGGAGTAGGTTTTTCGGGCCTCTTCGATGAAGGAGATGCCGTCCATTACCGGCATCATGTAGTCGATGAAGATGAGGTCGATGTTGTTCTCTTGCAGGAACTCCAGCGCTTTCACCGGTTCCGTATAGCTGATTACTTCCAGGTCGAGCTTCTGCGCCATCTCCTCTATCAGAATGAGGTTGAGCTGTTCGTCGTCGACCGAAAGAGCCGTGAGTTTATTTGCCATAATTAAAAAGTATAATAAAAACTTCCCCTCGAGTAAATCCAGCCGGCTGTGTTGACACCAGCAATTCTGCCTCCAAACCTTTTGCTGTGTTGACACGCATTAATAGGCGGGCGTACACTCACTTAGGACGTGATAAATGGGGAAAGAGAAATACTCTGTCTTGAACATCGAAAGCGCGGAACACGAGCTCTCGTTGGATGCTGCGACCATAATCGAGCTGGCAAAGGAGCTCGCGAGGACTCGGGAGGAGTACCTCTCACCGATCAGGAGCGGAATAAAGAGTGAAGATGCCGAGAGGGTAAGAGAGTATGCTCACCGCTTGAAGGGGATCGCCTTCAATCTTCGTATAGACCGGGTCGGCAACCGCGCCTTCGAGCTGGAGAGATCGGCGGCCGGGGGTGACCTCTCCGAATGCGAGAGCCTGTTGCAGAGCATAGAGACGCTCTTCGTCTCTCTGCAGGAGGAGTTGGAACAGGCGGAAAGCGAGCGGGGAGGAGAATAGGCGTGCAGCACCATTGGACCGGCTACTTTCTTTACCGTTCCTACGAGGGGCTCGAGGAGCGGAGGGTCTCCGTCGTCTCCTCCGAGCTCGAGGGTGAGGAGCTTCCTCCGATGCCCCGGGTCCGACTGATCTCCACCGGTTCGACAGGCAGCATCGCCCGGGCCGCCGAGCGCATCGATGCGGTCCTCGAATCGAGGGAGCCCCTCCGAGCTTCTATTCTCTCCGTCTCCTTCCCGATAGACGCATCTACCGTACAGCGGGTCTTTGCCAACGGCTTCCAGTCATGGACGGAGAGCAGAGAGCTCGAACGGCACGAGAGACTGCGGGGCCTCAATCCTCTCCTCTATCCCGCCACCCACCGCTACCGGCTCGAGCACTTCGGCGATTACCGCTTTAGCTCGTATCCTGCGAAGAGAGGCATGTCCCACGGGTGGAGCTTCTTCTACTTCCTACGGAGGCAGGAGGAACATACGGTGAAAGGAGAGGCCGCCGCCGGTGCGGAACCGAAGACGAGCCGCAGCATAGAGCTCTGGGGCAGCCTCGACGAGACCAGCGGCTACACACGCTTCGTGTGGGATTGGAGACGAGGCATACTCACGGTGGAGAAGGAGTGTGAGGGGCAGCTTCTCGAGGGGGGAGAATTGCTCTTGTCGCTGCGAATCCTGCGCGGCGGCGAGGCGGAGACTTTCGACCACTACTTCTCCCACTTCGGCGAACCGGTAGATCCCGAGCCGAAGGCCGGGTGGAGCAGCTGGTACAGATACTACAACGAGGTGGACGAGGATGCCGTGCGGATTAACCTCGAGGCTTTCCGTTCGCGCGGCGTTCCCCTCGACGTATTCCAGATCGACGACGGGTGGCAGCGTTCCGTCGGCGACTGGCTGGAGGTGGATGAATCGTTTCCCTCGGGGATGGCCGCCATCGCATCGATGATCAAAGACGCCGGTTATACGCCGGGGCTGTGGATCGCGCCCTTCGTAGCGGAGGAGAGCTCGCAGCTATTTCGCGAGCATCCCGACTGGTTCGTCAATGACGGAACCGGCGATCCGCTGGTTGTCGGCTACAACCCTTTCCACTGGAGAGGCCGTTTCTACGCCCTCGATTTCCTCTATCCTCAGGTCTACGAATACCTGCGCAGAGTCTTCGCTGCTATCTTCGAGGAGTGGGGCTTCCGCTTCGTAAAGCTCGACTATCTCTTTGCCGCTGCACTGCTTCCCCGTGAGGGTAAGAGCCGCGGACGGATCATGTTCGAGGCCCTGCGCATGCTGCGGGAGTTTACCGGAGAGAGAATGAGTCTCGGCTGCGGCGTGCCCCTCGGCAGCGCCTTCGGCCTCTTCGACTACTGCCGGATAGCTGCGGACGCGGCCCCCTACTGGGAGGACGCAAAACTCGCCTTGGCGGGGTACCGCGAACGAACGTCGACCCGCAATGCGCTCCGGAGCATCATCGGCCGCCGGCAGCTCTCCGGGCGTGCCTTCGGCAACGATCCGGATGTATTCATCCTCCGGGAGCGTGATCAGAAGATGTCCGAGCAGCAGCGGAGGACCCTCTTCCTCGTGAATCTGGTCTACGGAAGACTCCATTTCACCAGCGACAACCCGGCGGAGTACGACGAGGAGACGTGGAAGCTCTACCTCTCTATGTTTCCCCTGAGGCGAACGGAGATTCTCCAGGCCGATGAATCGCAGGCTTTCTTCAAGGCCGGACAGCAGAGCTACCGGCTCTACCACAACCTCGAGCGGAAACGGCGGGAGGCGGAGGTCCCGGAGGGGCTCTACTACGGCTTCGGAGAGGGATTCTTCTCCGGGGGGACGGTGCAGCTCGAGCCGTACGAGAGCCGCCTCTACCTCGAAGTCGATGTGAAGCCCTATGCGGTTGCCGGTTCCACCGGGCTGGCGCTGCCGGGGAGCGAAGTCGAAGAGTTCCGTTTCGATGAGGGACGGATCGATTTCCGCATCTCCTCCGGCGTACTGCAGGAGGGGAACATCTTCCTCAAGGTGCCCTCCTTTCTCTCCCATTGCACGGTCAACGGGACCTCCTATCCATGCGAGGAGAAGGTCGACATGAGCCTCGTAGTGGTGCCCCGCGAGAAAAGCTGAGTATCCCGCCATACTATAGGGGAACCCCCGATAGCCTGTCTCAAGAACCCCTTATTGTTCTGTACTCTACAAAGGTACATAGTAACAGTGGAACATTAACGGTAAGGGGTAATCTATGAATGACGAGATTTTTACTGAAGTAGTTCATGAGCACGATCAGGAGCTCGAGGTAGCAGGCTACAGCGAGTTCGGTTACGACAGCGATCCTCTTTCTCTCTATCTCAAGCAGATTTCGGCCTATCCGTTGCTTTCAAAAGAGCAAGAGCTGGAGATAGGTGAATACATCCAGAACTACAAGCGGGAGCTGGAAGCGCTCGAAGAGCAGTACCAGGCCGGCGAGTACGAACATGAGAATTACGTGGCACAGAAGAAGTGGCTGGAGAACAATCTGAACCACTACCGGAACAAGATGATCACCAGCAATCTGCGCCTCGTGGTTTCCATTGCGAAGAAGTATCAACATCGCGGACTGAGCTTCCTCGATCTCATCGACGAGGGAAACATCGGACTCATCGAGGCTGTCGAGCGTTTCGACTACACCAAGAAGTGCAAGTTCTCCACCTACGGCACCTGGTGGATTCAGCAGGCCGTCATCAAGGCGCTCGCGGACAAGGGACGGACCATCCGCATTCCCATCCATGTCCTGAACGTGATTCGCAAGTGCTTCTCGGTATCCAAATTCCTGACACAGGAGCTCGGCCGGGAGCCAAGCTACGAAGAGATCGCCGAATACATGAACATCTCCGTAGATCAGGTAGAGAATATCATGAAGTACTCCGGCGAGACGGCGAGTCTCGATGTGACCGTGGACGAGGAGAACGTCACCACGCTCTCGGACCTCATATTCAGCGACGAATATACCGAGCCATTCGAGAACGTCTTCAACGTCACGCTGCAGGATCTCCTCGACCGGTCATTGGAGGACCTGAGCGAGCGGGAGCGAAAGATCATCCGTTTGCGCTTCGGTCTCAGCGGCAAGAGCCCCCTCACGCTCGAAGAGATCGGCAAGATACTCGGTATTACCCGGGAAAGGGTGCGACAGATTCAGAACAAGGCGATCGTGAAGATGCGCTCTCATACGGTGATACGTGAGCTCGAAAACGTTATCTAAAAGACCGGATGACCGTGAGGAGAATTATCTTACTCTCACAAGGGAGCAAATGAACCGAAAAGTTCTGCTAGTGGGATCTTCCGCAGCGGAGTGGCAGTCCATTCGTTTCATCCTCTCTCAGGATGAAATGACGGTCGATTTAGCCCACTCCTGCAGCGAGTCCTACGTCCTGATCGGCAGGAACGACTACGATCTGGTCATCATCGACGAGGCCTTCGAAGGCTTTTCTCTCGAGCACATCCTCTCGGAAATGCAGACGAAAAGAAGCCGGGTGCGCGCGCCCATACTCCTGTTGACCGGCGAGGAGAATGCCGACGAGCTGATCTACAGCGACGGCGAGATCGAGTGCAGACGCGTAGCCAAACCCTTCAGCAGCGATTCCCTCCGCAAGGCGGTCGAACAGGTGGTCAAAGGCTGAGGCAGCCCGGCATGAGCGCCGGTCCGTTGGTCATAGCCCCGCGAGGAGCGGGGGCAGGCCCATAAAGAGCCCGAACAGCAGAATGAACAGGGCGCCGGCCACCTCCAGCACCGTTGCGACACGTTCGGTCCTCCTTCCTCCTCCGAGAAGCTGCAGCAATCCCCCCTTCATCGTCAGGGTGAGTACCCCCACTGCCGACAACGTGATTCCCATGCCGAGCGACATCGAGAGCAATCCTGCAATGGCGAGCGGCACCGCCTGCAGGGTGATGCCGAATATCAGCAGTGTTGCGGCTCCCGGACAGGGAACGATGCCGGCGGAAAGCACGATAAAGAGGGGCTCGAGTTTTCTACGGTCTGTTGACCATCTCCGGCGGGAGGTTCGCCGCAGACTCTCCTGCGAGTGCTCTTTCTTCGAGACACTGCCTTCGTCTGCCTCGTTCCAACCGCCGTGCCTATGCCTCACGTGTTCACGGGTCTCCCGGATTGCGTGCAGGAGTAGCAGGACTCCCATTGCGGTGATGGCAAGGTAGCTGATCGTTTCCATGAGGCGTTGAACGTTGTTCAGGGAGCCGGAGAAGGTTGTCTGCAGAATGCTGTGTATGGCGAAAACCGCCACCAAGGCGCTTCCCGCATGGACCACGGCGAGGCCGATACCGGCGACGATCCCGTGCCACCACCTCCCACCCGCAGAGATGAAGTAGGAGAAGAGGACCGTTTTTCGGTGTCCCGGGCCGAGGGCGTGGATCATGCCGTAGAGCAGTGTAAAGCCGAGCAGCAAGGGTACTACCGGCCGGCCCGCACCCGCATCACCGCCCTCAACTGCTCCGATTCCCGCTGCCTCGCCGCCCCCTCCTGTGCCGCCCTTTGCCGCGACGCCCCCTCCGGGTCGTGGGTCTGAGGACAGTCCCCGCCGGCGAAAGAGCTCGACGAGGCGGCCGTGAATTTCACGCTGCAGAGACACGATGGTCCCGAGAAAACGGTTCCTGGATGCCTGCAGCCCCCTGAGCGGGTCGGTAATCCCGCCGCCTTCGGCACTCCCGTCTTCTGCGGTGCTTTCGCCGCCGCCGGAAAAGAAAGGATTGGTCTGGGCGGCTGCTTCCGTCGGATACCACAGAACTGCGGCTATGAGGAGCACAAGTGCCGCCGCCGATGCAGCTGCCTGACGAACGAGGTCGGCCATGCGCCTTACTACGAGTCGTCCGCGGAGTTCTTGGTGAGGGTTGAGCCGGCGGAGCGAAAGGTGAGCTCGACCTGGTCGGGGTAGGCGAGGCCTGTGTAGGTCTCACCGCTGCGTTTTCTCCCGCCTTGGGGAGAGTAGGTAATCTCGAGATCCTTGTTCTTCTGCAGCGAGAAGGAGGTGCGGACCCCCTCCGGTGCATCGGTGTTAACTGGGTTGGTGTCGAAGGCCTTGATGTCGCAATAGAAGCTCTTGTCGTATATGGCCACGTGGAGGCTGGAGGGCTCCTTGCTCACCTGCATGCGGTAGGGGACGAAGAAGCGGTAGAAGAGCCGGTGTCCGTCGAGCCAGGCGCTGAAGGATTCGACCCTGTCGGGCTGGACCCTCTTACCACCGGTAATGATGTAGGTGAAGTAGCGGTGGTTCTTCAGATTCGAAAATGCTCCCTTCCGGATGGCCTCCTGTTCGCTTGGGGAAAAGGAGCCGTCGCCGTCCCGGTCGTAGTCCTGGGTAATCATGGCGGTAAAAACTTCGTCGAAGCCCCACTCTATCCAGAACCCCTTCAACTCTTCGTCGGTGAGCTCGAAGGTGATCCGGCTGTCGATGAACATGTGGGGATGACCGAATACCGCCGCGGCGGCGAAAAGGAGGATGAGGGTGAAGAAGCATCTCTTTGCGTTCATATTCATGATAACACTAGTATCGGCTCTATAAGCGCTCGTCTAATTATCGACTCATGAAATTCATATCGATGAGCCGAAACCCATGAGTATTCCTCCCCATCGTACGAGGAAAGCTGCGAGCCATGCAAGCAGTATCTGGTAAACAACGGAGAAAGTCGACCATTTCCACGACTGTATTTCGCGTATGAGCGTCACGAGGGCGACGATACAGGGGGTGTAGAGCATGACGAAGAAGAGGAAGGCCAGACCCGCGAGCGGGCTGTAGGCCCGGCGAAGCGCGCCCTGCAGCTCCGTGTCCTTCGCATCGGCCTGTTCTCCGACGGTAAAGAGCACACCGAGGGTGCTGACGACGACCTCCTTCGCCACGAAGCCGGTGATCAGGCTCACCCCCATACGCCAGTCGAAGCCGAGGGGCTCGATCGCCGGCTCTATTGAGCGGCCCATGTAGCCGATATAGGTGTTCTTCATCATCCGTCGGTGGTATTCTTGTCGCTCGGTCTGCAGCTGGTTCAAAGCTTGTTGACGATCCGCAGCGGTCTCCGCCTCCTCGATGCTCCGCTCGATCCTCGTCACCTCTTCGCTGTGCATCTTCTCGAGTTGAGGGCTCACGGGATAGTTGCTGAGGAACCAGATGATAATCGAGAATACGAGCACCACCCCGCCCATCTTCTGGAGGTAGTGTTTTGCCTTCTCCCACATGTGGATGAGCGAGCTCTTGGCCGTGGGGATCCGGTAGGGGGGCAGTTCCATCACGAAGGGGTGCTCCTCCCCCTTGAACAGAGTCTTGCGGAACAGCAAGCCCATGAGGAAGGCGAAGAAGAAGCTGAAGAAGTAGAGGATGAAGATCACGTTTCCGGCGTTCCTCGGAAAGAAGGTCCCCGCGAAGAGGATGTAGACCGGCAGACGGGCAGAGCAGGTGATCAGGGGGGCGATGAGGATCGTCAGGACCCTGTCCCGGTTCGATTCGAGGGTTCTCGCCGCCATGATGGCAGGCACGTTGCAGCCCACGCCCATGATGAGCGGGATGAAGCTCTTCCCGTGCAGCCCTATGCGGTGCATCATCTTGTCCATGATGAAGGCGATGCGGGCCATGTAGCCGGTGTCCTCGAGTATGGAGATGCCGAAAAAGAGGATCAGGATGTTCGGCAGGAACACGAGCACGCCGCCGACACCGCCGAGGACTCCGTCTACTATGAGGCTGCGCAGAGGTGACGGGGCCATCACCTCGGTCACCACGTTCGACAGCAGCGCCACCCCCTCTTCTATCCAGGCCATTGGGTAGGCCCCGAGGGAAAAGGTCGCCTGAAAGAGGAGCCACATGAAGAGGGCGAAGATCGGGTAGGCGAGAAAGCGGTTGGTCATGATGTTGTCGATCTTCTCGGAGATGTCGATCCTGTCGCCTGAGGGGCGGTGAACCGTCTCGCCGAGGGCTCCGAGGATGAAGCCGTAGCGCTTCTCGCTGATGAGGGTCGACGGATCTTCCTGATATATCTGCCGGATCTGCTGCACCGCGGCATCCCTGGCGGCGAGAATCCGATCGGCGCCGGAGACCTGCCGCACCTTCTTGTCCAGATCCTCGTCCTCCTCGAGGAGCTTGACGGCGTACCAGCGCGGCTGAATGTCGCGGTACTCGAAGCCGCTCTCCTCGAGCAGCGCGCTGAGCTCGGAGACGGCATTCTCGATGTCGGGGCCGTAGTTTACGTGCACCGAGTGCTGCACCGCGCTGGTGTGGTCCGCCACCTCGACGGCTGAGTCCACCAGCTCGGATATCCCCTTGCCGGTTCTGCCCACGGTAAATCGGATGGGTACGCCCAAAAGACGGCTCAGCTGCTCCGTGTCCACCCTCGTGCCGGACTTCGTCAGTTCATCGTACATGTTGAAGGCCAAGACCATCGGTTTGCCGAGCTCCAGAAGCTGAATAGCGAGGTAGAGGTTCCTCTCGAGGTTCGTTGAGTCCACGACGTTTACGATGGCGTCCACGTCCTCCTCGATGATAAAGTCGCGGGCGACGATCTCCTCCATCGTGTAGGCACTGAGGGAGTAGGTGCCGGGAATGTCGGTGAACTCGATGCGGCGGTCGCCCCGTTTCACGGTCCCGCTCTTGATGTCCACGGTCACGCCGCCCCAGTTGCCTACGTGCTGCGCAGCGCCGGTGATTTCGTTGAAGATGGATGTCTTTCCGGAGTTGGGGTTGCCCGTGAGGGCGAATCTGTACTGCTTCATACGCCCTGCTGCGTCAGGCGAGCGTCGGCTCGCTCGTGTCGACCTCTATGCGGTCCGCCTCTTCTACTCTCAGCGAGATGTGGTTTCCGCCGAGCTCGACCTCCATCGGATCCTTCAGAGGGGCGTATTTTACCACCGAGAGGGATTTTCCCCTCCGAAAACCGAGGTCATGCAAGCGCTTCTTGAAGGCTCCGTTTCCGCCGATTCGATGTATATAGACCTTGTCTCCCTCTCTGCAGAGGCTCAGCGCTTTGGGCATATCCGCCTGTTTCCTTGGTTCATCGACTCCTGCAAGGGAATCGTGGTGAGCGATATCGAGAATAGCACAGGCGGCGGATAAACACAAGATATCGCTGTGTTGGTGCTGCATAACTTATCTCCGTTGTTAGGTATTCCTAATTTAATAAGTTTCTCCTAAATTATCAATAGGCGCAGAACCCCTGCGAGAAACTTTCTTGACACCGGACTCCTTTTAACGGAGAATCTCTTGAAGCCAAAACTATGAGTGCACAGAGTCTTGATACAGTTCCTTCCGGCACCACGGTTCGTGTAGTCTCCCTCAGTGGAGGCAGGCATGCTCGCGAGAAATTGATGGGCCTGGGGATAGTTCCGGGGGAGAAGCTGAGGGTACGGAAAAATGAAAACGGGGGACCTCTGATAGTCGACATCTACGGGTCGAAGACAGTGATAGGTATCGGTCTGGCGCAAAAGGTGCAGGTGATGGGAGTCGGGGAGGTCTCTTGAGAAGCGCTGACTCCTGAGATGCGTTGACTCTTGAGACGTGCTGACTCTCGAGATGCGATGGCACCTGAGACGTGTCGAGACCTGAGATGGGAGGTTGGGATGGGAGAAGCCGACATAATAGAGGCGACCGAAGCCCGGCTGCCGGGCGGTGGTCCGGTTACACTCGAACGCATCGAGGACGAGCTGAGGAGCCTCGGTGTGGAGCCCGGAAGCACCATCCTCGTCCACTCTTCGCTCAGCTCTCTCGGCTGGGTCTGCGGAGGAGCCCAGGCGGTTATCTACGCCCTCGAGGAGGTAGTCAGGCCCTTCGGTACCCTGGTAATGCCCGCTCACACCTCACAACTCTCCGATCCTTCGGGCTGGCGAAATCCTCCCGTCCCCGAGTCGTGGTGGGAGCCTATCCGGCGGATGCTCCCCGCATTCGATCCCGAGCTCACCCCTACGAGTGGAATGGGGGCGATCCCGGAGACCTTCCGCTCTCAGACCGAGGTTCTGCGCAGCGTGCACCCGCACCAATCCTTCGCCGCATGGGGCGAAGGCAGCATGGGGATCGTCGGCGAGCACAGCCTGGACTATCCGCTGGGTGAGGAATCCCCCCTCGGCAGGCTCTACGATGCCGATGCCCGGGTGCTTCTGCTCGGGGTGGGCTATTCGGTCAACACCTCCTTCCACCTCGCCGAGTACCGGGCCGACTATCCCCGCAAGAGGGTGGTCGACACCGGAGGGCCGGTAATGGTCGACGGACACCGGCGGTGGAAGTGGTTCGAGGACGTGGATATAGATTCGAAAGATTTCTCTGAGATCGGGAGGGCCTTTGAAAAGAAGTTTCGCCGTGAGATACTGACGGGAAAGATAGGACTGGCGGAGGCCCGTCTTTTTCGTATTCGAGATTGTGTCGATTTCGCAGTCCGTTGGATGGAGCAGCACCGACGTTGAGCGAGAGAAGAGTCCGATCGAAGAAAAGGAGAGAAGAGTGGAGATAGATGAACGGCTCGAGGCGCTGAGAAGAGAGATGGAGAGGGAGGGTGCCGAGGCCTATATCATCTTCGGCACCGATCCACATCTGAGCGAGTATGTGGCGCCCCGCTGGCGCGACAGGGAGTGGCTAAGCGGATTCAGCGGATCAGCAGGCACGCTGGTGGTGACCGCCGAGGATGCGGTGCTCTTTACCGACCCACGCTACCACCTGCAGGCAGGACGAGAGCTCGAGGGGACCCCTTTCCGCTTGGTAAAGGACGGGCTGCACGACTCGCCGACCCTCTCTTCGCTCATCTCGAGCATGCTCGGGGCGGAAGAGACCGCCGCCGCATCGGCTTGGACAATCTCTCTCGCCTTCCGCCGCGAACTGGAGACCGAATTGGCCGAGAACGGGATCCGCTTCAAGACTAGCGAAGATCTCATAGAGAGGGTTTGGGAAGATCGTCCGGGATATCCGAATGAGTGGATCTATCAGCACGATGTGAGTTACACCGGACTCTCCCGTAAGGCTAAGTTTTCGCTGGTGCGCGAGGCGCTGAACCGCAGGGGAGGGACCTTTCAGCTCATCTCCTCCCTCGACGACATCGCCTGGCTCTTCAATCTGCGGGGCAACGACATCGCCTACAACCCGCTGTTTCTCTCCTTCGCCATGGTAGGGGCGGAGAAGAGTCTGCTCTTCGTGAACGAGGAGAAGATCTCCGATGATCTCGCGAGCCTGCTCGCAGACGACGGAGTGGAGCTCCGTCCCTACGACGAGCTGCTCTCCACCGTCTCCCATCTGACCGAGGGCAGCTCCATCGTTCTCTCGCCGGAGAAGACGAGCTGCGCCGTGGTTTCGGCCGTACCGGAGGGCTGCAGAATCATAGAGAAGGAGGATGTGACCACCTTCCTCAAGGCGCGGAAGAACGAGGTAGAGTGCAACGGCATACGCGAGGCGATGCGAAAGGACGGAGTCGCGATGGTGCGCTTCCTCTCCTGGCTCGGCCACGCCTGGGAGCGCGGAGGCGAGGACGAGCTGAGCATCGGCGAGCAGCTTGGGGATTTCCGCAGTCAGATGCCCGGCTTTATGGGCGAGAGTTTCGGCTCCATCGTCGCTTTCCGAGACCACGGGGCCGTCATGCACTACAGCGCGAGTCCGGAGAGCGCCTACCGGATCGAGGGGCCGGGGCTGCTGCTGATCGACTCCGGGGGGCACTACCTGGAGGGAACCACCGACATTACCCGGGTGCTGCCTTTCGGAGAGGTAAGTGAGCAGCAGCGAAGCGATTACACCGCCGTACTCAAGGCGCACATCGCGCTGGCGAGCATGACCTTCCCCGAGGGGAGCAACGGCATGCAAATAGATGCGGTGGCGCGCAAGCCCATGTGGGACCTCGGCCTCAACTACGGCCACGGTACCGGCCACGGCGTCGGCTTCTTCCTCAACGTGCACGAGGGACCGCAGAAGATATCCTATCGCTACGTAAAGGCGGTGCTGGAGGCGGGGATGGTCAACTCCAACGAGCCGGGGCTCTACCGCGAGGGGCAGTACGGAATCCGCTTGGAGAACCTCGTGCTCACCAAGGAGGCCTTCTCTACTCCCTTCGGCAATTTCTTCGGCTTCGAGACTCTTACCCTCTGTCCCTTCGAACGGGAGTTGATCGACACGCGAATGCTCGGCGGCAGGGAGATCGAGTGGATAGATGCGTACCACCGGCATGTCCGCGAGAGTCTTTCGCCGGAGCTCGGCGAGACCGACCGGCGTTGGCTCGAACAGAAGACCGCAGCGCTGCTCGACGGCGCTACGAGTTGAAATAAACTCATTTTTGTTGAAAGGAACTCAATGTCAAAAGAAGAGAACGAAACGGCAAAGAGGCGAAAGGAGACCATAGAGAGGGCGAGCCTCGTAGGCATCGTGGGAAATGCGCTGCTCTCGGCGGCGAAGATCGTGGGCGGGCTTTTAGGGCAATCCCTCGCCCTCATGGCCGACGGCATAGACTCGTTTACCGATGTGGTTACCTCCACGGTCACCTACTACACCGCGAGGATAGTGGATAAGCCGCCGGATAAGATGCATCCCTATGGACACGGTAGGGCCGAAACGATTGCCACGAAAGCCCTCTCCTTCGTCATTTTCTTTGCCGGAGTACAGTTGCTCATTTCCTCCCTGCGTCACCTCTTCGGAGATGTCGAGCGGCAGTTGCCCGAGACCTACGCGCTCATTATCGCAGGAGTGTCTGTGCTGGGCAAGATGGGACTGGCTCTGGTCAAATACCGGGCTGGGAAAAAGGCGAACAGCTCCATGCTCATCGCCGATGCGAAGAACATGAGCATGGATGTGGCCATATCCCTCTCGGTGCTGCTCGGCCTCTTCGTCACCATACAATACGACCTCGTGATCGTAGACTCACTCATCGCTTTTGCGGTCTCCGTGTGGATAATGCGGATAGGCTTCGGCATTTTCATGGACACCAGCGTCGAGCTCATGGATGGACTGCAGGATCGCTCCATCTACAATTCCGTGGCCGATGCGGCGCTGACGATCAGCGGCATCCACAATCCCCACAAGATGCGCATACGCAAGTCGAATACGCGCTACATCGTGGATTTAGACGTGGAGGTAGACGGCGGTCTGAGCGTCGAAGAGGGGCATCGGAAGGCAATGGAAGTCGAGCATAAGATACACGAGAAGGTCCCGGACGTGTACGACGTACATGTCCACGTGGAGCCTCGCGGGGCGGGCGAGCACCACGAGCGCTACGGCATCGCATACCGGGATCTCGACGAGTGAAGCCTCCGACGGCCAGGGGAATATCTGCCGGCCCGGACA
>CAYFVU010000045.1:23418-26937 GCA_964346645.1 uncultured Spirochaetaceae bacterium
CTGCCGGCCCGGACAATAGCCGATGGTCCGGACACTACCTGCCGGCCCGGACAATACGAAAGAATCGCCGCCCCCTGTCTTGCGGAAGCGGCGTTTGTTCGATACCTTTGAGGCAGAAACAAGACAGAACCTGTGAGGAGTGAGAAATGGTCGAAGCATTACGGAAGAATCCTTCATTCAATAGACGACGGGGGCCGGTGGTCCTCGCAATTCTCGACGGCGTGGGCATAAGCTCCACCCCCGAGGGCGACGGGGTTGCGGATGCCCGAACCGAGTATCTCGACGAGCTGAAGGCGAACTGGCCCACCACCCCGCTCAAGGCTCACGGCACCGCGGTGGGACTCCCCACCGACGGGGATATGGGCAACAGCGAAGTAGGCCACAACGCCATCGGCTGCGGCCGCGTCTACGCCCAGGGCGCCAAACGGGTAAACGAGGCGATCGCCAACGGCGCCATCTTCGAGGGCGAGACCTGGAAGAAGCTGACGAGCCGGGTGAAGGAGAACGGAGGGAGCCTCCACTTCCTCGGCTTGCTCTCCGACGGCAACGTCCACTCGAACATCGAGCACCTGCGCGCCATGATCCGCCGGGCCAAGGAGGAGGGGGTCTCAAAGGTACGCGTACACGCCCTCCTCGACGGAAGGGACGTGGGGGAGACTTCGGCCCTCGAGTACTTCGATCCGTTCGAAGAGTTTCTCGCAGAGCTCTCCGACGGCTCTTTCGACGCCCGCATAGCCTCCGGGGGCGGCCGCATGAAGATCACGATGGACCGTTACGAGGCAGACTGGGGTATGGTCGAGAAGGGCTGGAAGACCCATGTCCACGGCGAGGGGCGTGGTTTCTCCTCCGCCCGCGAGGCGATAGAGTCCCTCCGCGAGGAGACCGGCGCCATCGACCAGGACATCCCTCCCTTCGTCGTTACTGAGGGGGATGAGCCAGTCGGCCGGGTAGAGGACGGAGACTCCTTCATTCTCTTCAACTTCCGCGGCGACAGGGCCCTGGAGATAACCTCCGCCTTCGAGTCGGGCAAGGACTTCGACAAGTTCGACCGCGGGCGGATTCCCGACGTGGAGTACGCCGGCATGATGGAGTACGACGGCGACCTCCATGCGCCCAAGCAGTATCTCGTGCCTCCCCCTTCCATCCAACGCACGATGGGCGAGTATCTCGCCGCCACCGGCGTCAAGCAGTACGCCATCAGCGAGACTCAGAAGTACGGACACGTGACCTACTTCTTCAACGGCAACCGCACCGGCCAGTTCGACAAGAACACGGAGACCTACTTCGAGGTGCCTTCGGACAGAGTACCCTTCGAGCAGCGGCCGTGGATGAAGGCCGCCGAGATCGCCGACAAGGTGATAGAGGTAATCGAGAGCGGCGAGTACGACTTCATCCGCCTCAACTTCGCCAACGGGGACATGGTCGGCCACACCGGCATCTACGAGGCGGTTCTCTGCGCCATGGAGGCGGTCGACCTCTCTCTCGGACGGATACAGAAGGCCGTCGAAAAAGCCGGCGGGGTGATGATCGTCAGCGCGGACCACGGGAACTCCGACGACATGTACGCCCGGGACAAGAAGGGCAATATCAAGATCAAGAAGAACGGCAAGCCGGAGGCGAAGACGAGCCACTCCTTAAACTCGGTACCCTGTACCGTCTTCGATCCGGAGAACAAGGGTGATTACGGCGAGAAGCTCCGCAAGGGGCTCGGCATCTCCTCGATCGCGGCGACGGTAATAGAGCTGCTCGGCTACCTGCCGCCCGATGACTACGATCCGAGCATCATAGAGCTCAAAAAATAGGCCCCGTAAAGGGAAAAGCATGAAGGCGTTTTTTGCGGCGAGAAAAGAGGAGATACACGAGTATCTGAAGAGGACCATCGAGGCGAAGGCGGAGGAGCTCTCGAAGGTTCATCCGCTCGGCAGAGATGCGGTCGAGAGGATACTCGATTTCGCCGGCCGCGGAAAGATGCTGCGCGGGGGCATGGTCGGCCTGGGCTACGCACTGTATGCCGAAGGCGGCCGGGAGGCAAGCGAAGAAGCCTCCATGCCCGAGGACGTGGTCGCCGTAGGTGCGGCCATGGAGCTCTTTCAATCCGCCTTCCTTATCCACGACGACATAATGGACCGCGATACCCGCAGAAGGGGGGTGGCTACGGTCTTCTCTCAGTACGCCGAGGCGGCAAAGGAGGAGGGGCTTCCCGATGCGGAGCACATGGGTGAGTCTCTCGGCATCTGCGCCGGAGACATCGCCTTCTTTCTCGCCTATGAGATACTCGGCCGCGTGGGCTCCGGCGAACGGGGAGCCGACTGCGCTCCCCTCTTTTCCTTCGCCTCTCAAGAGCTATCATACGTGGGGGTGGCGCAGATGCTCGATGTCCGGTGGGGCAACGGGGCCGACAGGGTAGAGGAAGCAGACGTCTTAGAACTCTACCGCTACAAGACCGGTCGCTACACCTTCTCCCTCCCCCTCTCGGCGGGAGCCCTGCTCGCGGGGGTGGATGCTTCGAAGAGGAAGCTGCTCGAGCAGATAGGCGAGCTCCTCGGAGTGGTGTTCCAGCTGCGCGACGACGAGCTCGGACTCTTCGGAGACGAGGATGCCCTCGGCAAACCGATTGGCTCCGACGTGCGCGAGGGAAAGCGGACTCCCCTCTTCCTCTCTCTCATGGAGCGGGTGGAGGAGGCGGAGCGGAACAAGCTCCTCGGAATCTTCGGCAACGAGGACTCCACCGAAGAGGAGATCGAGCATGTGCGCAGCCTCGTGGAGGAACTCGGTGTGCGGGACGAGATCATCCGCACCTGCGAGGGACTCTCGAGGGATGCCCGCAACGAGATCGAGTCGCTGCAGGAAACCAATCCCGAGGCATACCGCGTTCTCGAAGACCTCCTCGACTACGGTCTGAACCGTAAGCACTAAAGACTGCTACAAAGCTTGTGAGATAGAACTTCCGCATAGCTCGTTCTCCTCATATATGCGGAGTTCTGGGGACTATTGTCTATTCGGCCGAAGCGGTCGAGGGGCGCTCTTTCTCGCGGGGATAGGGATTGACCTTGTCGTAGCGGGCGCCTTTGATGTTGCTGTACATCCCTCTCGGATGGTAGACCCTCACCTCGAAGTGGAGGTGCGGGCCCGTGGACTTTCCCGAATCGCCTATGCGGCCTATCGTGTCGCCGGCCTCCACCTGGTCTCCGACCTCGATCTCCGGTTTGTTCTCCAGATGGGCATAGTAGGTCGACCACTTGCTTACATCGGGGTACCTCTTGCTCACCGAATCGATGATGCTGTGGGCGATCTCCAGATACCAGCCGTAGCGTTCGTCGAAGTCCTTCTCTATAACGGTACCGTTCTGGGCGGCTACTACCTTTCCCGGGGCGTTCCCCTCGCGTATTATCTCTCCGGCGTGGTTCACATAGGAGATGTTGCTCACGTTGATTATGTCGACGGCAAAGTGGGGCGAGACACCGCCGGTGCCGAGCGGATCCTCTCTCCTGCGCATGTAGCCGTCGGTGATTCGGAATC
>CAYFVU010000046.1:0-20508 GCA_964346645.1 uncultured Spirochaetaceae bacterium
ACTCCGCTCCACAGGGGGCACCTCCGGATCATGGATCTCGCCGCACAGGCGGGGGCGGTCATCTTTCCTCCGTCCCCCGCGATGTACGGCAAACCGGAATCGGTAGACGATATCGTCGAGTCTACGGTCGGCAGGATGATTGCAAGGCTCGGGGTCGGCACGGAGGAGTTTCCCCATTGGCGCGGTATAGAGCCGGATTGATCCCTCGGGCCGCCCTCGGCGGCCTCTCAATCGATTACCACGTCCTTGTCGTAGCTTACACCGTCGATTGCTACTCGAGCCGGTATCCGCTGTAGACCGCGCTGGCGCAGAGAGTGAGGAACTTGTTCATGTCGCTGTCGCTGCGGCTGGTGATGATCAGCGGCACCTGCGCGCCGAGGACTATGTTGGCCACATCGGCGCCCATGGTCATGGACCAGGATTTGTAGAGGAAGTTGCCCCCGGAGAGGTGCGGGACGATGAGTATGTCCGCCTTTCCCGCCACCGGGTTGTCGGTGATTCCCTTGTGGTGGGCCGACTCCTCGTACAGTGCCAAATCGTAGGAGAGCGGGCCGGAGACGATCGCTTCCCCCCAGTCCATCTCGGAGAGCTGCTGTGCATACACGCTCGTCGGGATTTTCTCCGAAGGCTTCTCGTTCGCATCGAGGATGGCCACCTTCGGTTTGCTCACGCCCATGCTCTTCGCCACGTCGATGGCGTTGTAGATGATGTCCTTGCTCGTCTCGATGTCGTTCTTTACCGTGAGCTCCGGATTGATGCCGGGGTCGGTGAGGAAAACGAGACGGTTGAGCTCGGGCAGCTCGAATATGGCCACCAGGGAGAGCCTACGGCCGGTTCCTATGCCGCGTTCCTTGTTGAGGACCGCCTTCATCAGCACGGCGGTGTTGATGTTGCCCTTCATGTACATGTGGGCCTCGCCCTCGCGTACGAGGTCCGCACCTTTTAGGGCGCAGTTCATCTCGTAATTTTCGTCGTCCTTAGGGATCTCGAAAATGCGGTATTTGTCTTTGTTGCGCGTGTAGGACTCGGGAATGTCCTCCTTCGCACCGACGAGCAGCGCCTCTTGAATGACCCGCTCCTCCATGGCCCGGTTGACCGCGTCTATCGCCGTGTCGTTGGGAAGGATGACTACCACGTTCATGCCGCCGAGATGTTTGGCCGCGGCGATGATTTCGTTCATCTTTCGGCTGCGGGTGAGCAGTGACATCGACATGCTGTTGTAGATGGCCGCGAGTACCTTCGCCTTCTCTCCCTCGGCGGAGAGGGCGTGGGGCAGCGAGGAGTCGAAGTAGATCGAGTCCCCTTCGTCGAGCACGTGCTCCTTTCCGTCTACAACGATCTTGACCTTGCCGTGCATTACGTAATGGAACTCTTCACCCTCGTGGGTGGAGTATTCGAGCTTGTTGTCGGCGGTCGGGTAGACATCGACGAGAAAGGGTTCAATGTGTTTGCCGCTGTAGTAGGGGGCGAGGTTCTCGTAGTCGAAGTCCTTCTTTCGCTCCACCTTCATCCTCGAGTTTACGTCGGTGACCATGACCGACTTTTCGTTGAACTCCTTGCCGTAGATGAGCCCGGAGAGATCGGTTCCCAAGGCGGAGGCGATTTTCAGCAGCACGGACACAGGTGCATCCTCCTCGTTATCCTCGACTCTTCCGAGATATTCGGGTTCCGCTCCTATCGCATCCGCGAGCTCTTCTATTTCGATACTCTTCTCAGCTCGTATGCTCTTGATATTGTCGCCGGTTTTCATAATAAAGGCCCCCTTCGCTTTGCGTCCTACTTCTTTTATATCTCCTGCGGCTTTGACCTGTCAAGAAAGTGCCTATTCGGCCCAGCAATTCGCTTTTAAGAAGGCTTATGAAGTAAAAAAACGGCCGGAATATTTGCTTGTGCGGCAATAAACTAGTAATTTTTTAATATATACTGGTAGAAGGAGGAAGATATGAGTAGAGACAGAGATAAACTGGTCGACAAAATGGCACGAAATCTGGATGAGAAGACCTTCGCAGAGCTGCTCCCATCCGATTATGATGCGGAGGCGATTTTCAATAAGACTCTCGACAGTTTTACAGAAGAGGAGGCCCCGGAGGTGCTCGCAGAGACGGCCCTCACGATAAATGCCGAGTGCGAACGGGACGATTTCCACTCCTGGAACTACGATCACCTGGAGTTTATAATAGAGCTCTCGAAGGAGTTCGACTTCTCCATTCCGAAGAACCTCCTCAACGGACTGCCCGAGCAGCTGATTATTCTCGTAGAGTCGGACAGGGTGGACCGTGACGGCTGCCGCTAAGCTGCCGGGGTGTCATATTATCGCTACGCATTAATCGGTACGTGCGGATTTTGCATGTGCGCGAATAATCCGGTATACTCGAAGCTGAGACTTACGAGAGGAGAATAACCATGCCGTTAGTACGAGTCCAGACCAATGCAGAGGTAAAGTCGAGTTCGGATCTTCTTGCACGACTCTCTAAGAGGGCCGCCGGGGAGATCGGCAAGCCTGAGGACTATGTGATGACTGCGCTCGATTCTCATGTGCCGATGACATTCGGAGGCAGCTCCGAGCCGCTTGCCTTCATCGAGTGTAAGAGCATAGGACTGAGTGAATCACAGACCGAAGGTTTGAGTGCGGCGCTCTGCTCCTTCTGCGAGGAGGAGCTCGGTGTAGCGAAAGACCGTGTGTACATCGAGTTCGCCTCTGCGAAGGGAAGTATGTGGGGGTGGCGCGGCGGCACCTTCTGAGTTGTGTGCCTTCGCCCGATTCGTGCTCGCCCCTCAGCGCCTCATGACTCTCTTCACATCGATGAGCCCGTATATGGATCTTGCGTATAGTTTTACAACAATAGTGTCTGAGAAAGATTGACAAGGCGGGAGGAGGCAGGCACTATTTAGGCCGGAACAGATATGAGAACACTCATCGTCGGTGACATACACGGTTGCTACAGCGAGTTCAAGGCCCTCTTGAAGGCTGCCTCCGTTACTCCAGGAAAGGACCGAATCGTCTCGGTGGGAGACATGATCAACCGCGGTCCCGATTCGCTGTCGGTGATACGCTTCTTCCGGGACACCCCCTCGACCTTGGCAGTCATGGGCAACCACGAGCGGATGTTCCAGCTGCAGCAGTACGACTGGCTCGTAGATTCCTCATTCGCTATAACCCTATATACCCTCAAGCAGAAGGAGGTGGAGGAGATACAGGATTTCATCCACACTCTGCCCCTCTTTATTCGTATAGAGGAGGCGCTCATTCTCCACGCCGGTCTCGATCCCTCAAAGCCGCTCGAACAGCAGGACGCCGACGTGCTGCTGGGAAACGGTCCCGACAGCAAGAGGCTCGTCTCGAAGAGGAGCTGGTACGACGACATCAAGTATCCGGTGCCGGTGGTCTTCGGTCACACGATCTCCGAGAAGGTAATACGGGGAAAACGCAACAACGTGTGGGGGCTCGACCAGGGCTGCTACAAGGGCGGGTTTCTCGCCGGGCTCCTGATCCCCGAATGGGAGGTGGTAACCGTGCCGTCTCAGGGCGGCGACTATTTCGAGAGTCTGAAGAGGCGCTACCTCCCGCAGGTGTGGAAGAGACACCTCGAGGACATGGGGTGGGAGACCATGCGGGAGTTAGACGATAGTTACTTCGATCAGGGGCTGCAGCGTAAACTGGCCTCCCTCCAGAGCCGAAAGGACGATTTGAGGCGGTACATCGAACAGAGCTGCGAGGAGATAAAAAACGAGATCAACTTTCCCTACTTCAAGTCGAGCGAGCAGAAGGAGCTCTTGAGCTATCTGCAGCAGGGCGATTTTCCCTACAAGGAGCTCTTTGTGCAGGCATTCGACGGTGAACTCTCCGATAGGCTGTTCGAGCAGAGTTTTCCCTCCCCGAGGAGTCTCCCGCTATCGCGGAAGGAGCTGAATAATGCCGCGGAAGCCGCCCGCGAGCGCATTAGGAGCTACTTCTCGTAGACGGTGAATTGCGAAAACCTAGTCTCTCCGAGGGACCGCAGGCTCACCATGCCGCCTTCGCTAAACATGTTGCGGTCCTCGAAGCTGAATATCTGTTCGCCCTCGGCATAGACGGTGATCAAATTCTCATTCGTATTGCTGTGCACCGAGATGGCAGGCGACTCGGACAGGTTCTCGTAGACCGCCTTGCTTACCAGCCGGATCATCTTTCCTCCTCCGTTCGAGCGGTAGAGCTCTATGTAGGTCTTGTCGCTGTGGTTGTGTCGGTAATCCCTCGTTACCCAGACGAGATAGGAGTTGCCGAACTCGTACTTGTCCGCCTCCTCTACATCGGAGACGAGCAGGTGGAGTCCGTACCCGACCCAGCCCTCCTGTGGACCCGACGCGCGGAAAGTGTAGAGATATTCGCTCTTGCTCTGCAGGAGAGGAATGGAGTACTTGGCGAAGTAGTTCTCCGGGTTGGACTGCCTCAGCTCTCCGCCTCTCAGCTCCCAACTGCCCCAAGTATAGTCGGAGTCGGATTCGAAACCCGAGTGAATGGGAGTAGAAAGACGCTGCTTGACCGTCTCGAGGCTCTCCCCGTTGCCGTTGCGCATCTTCCGTAGCTTACTGTTCAGGTCGATGATCGCGGAGTCTTTCTTTTCGAGCTCTTCTTCGAGCTTTTCGATCTGCCTCTCCTGCTGTTCGATCACCTTATCCAGAGAGGCGAGTCTCTTGTCTTCCGGCTCCCGACCCGTTTTGTTGACCGAGCCGAGTCGGAACTCATTTTGCTCGGTGTTGTAGGTAAAGGTGCCGCTGTAGATGCAGCCGTTGAGCTTGAGTCCCTCAACCACGACTCCCTCCTCTTCGAGGGAGAAGGAGACTTCGGAGAGATCTACTGATACCGGTTTTTCCTTGCGAGTGATCTGTTCCGGTACCTTGATTTCGAGGCCGGATGCCCCGTCGTAGTCGAGGACGGCGGCGTACGAGGCATCTCCGTACTGCACGTTGGATATGTAGAGCTCCATGGGTCCCTGGAAGAAGAGCTCCGCCTCGGAGAGATCCACCTCGGCGGGATCGATGTCGGAGGGGGCGATATTAGACGGATCGATATTGCCGCCGTGGTTATCCGCGTAGAGCGGAAGAGAGAGGAGAAAGATACTTATTCCGAATAGAAAGACTTTTCCGATGGGAGATTGCATGCAATGACCTCCTAATTCTAAGGATTGTGGTTCTCTATTGTGGGGCAAAGAGGTCGATTTGACAACTAGAGCAGTGATGCATACCATTAAAAGAGGATGAGGATTCAGTTCAGCGTCATTGGAGCAGTATGGCAGGTTTAGTCTATCGGCTATATGCAAGCTTTCATCCACTAGAGAGGTTTTTTCTTTGTTTTCCTCATGATATAACTAAAGTATGAGAGAGACCGTCGAAAAGGTGCTGCAAGAGGAGGAGCGTGCCCGAGAGCTCGTCCGGAATGCACGGGAAGAGGCATCGAAGAAGGTGAGGGAGGCGGAGAGCGAGGCCTCACGCATCACCGAAGAGGCGAAGAAAGAGTCGAACGAGCGTATAGAGAAGATGCAGCAGGATGCCCGTGAGGAAGCTGAACGGGAGCTGCAACAGGCACGCGAGGAAGCGCGGGAGCAGGCCCGAAGGCTCGAGGAGGAGCGCGGCTCACAACTCGAGAAAGTGGCGGAACGGGTTGTTCGTTTTCTCACCACCCCCGTACATCGGCAGGAGAGATAGAGGTGCCGGGAAGGCTCAAGACGTACGGCTACATCAATGCGAAGATCCGTTCGAGACTCTCGGAGCTACTCAGTGAAAAAGATTTCACCGATATGCTGAAGGCGGCGAGCGCAGACGAGGCGGTACAGGTGCTTGCCGAGAGTGCGTATGCGGAGGAGCTCTCCGCCTACGCCGTGACCGGAGACGTGCGAGCCGTGGAGTTCGCGCTCACCGTGCACGAGATGCATGTCCTCCGCGATATCGTGAAGGACCTTCCGGGCAAGGCCGGCAGTTTCACGGAAAGCCTCCTTCTGCGCTACGAGGTGGACATGGTAAAGAACGCCCTTCGCCTCTGGTTCGAACGCTACATGCGCGGGAGGAATATCTCCGGCGGCTCCTCCTACCTCTACAGCGAAAGGATAGTCAACGATGTCCCCTACGATGCGGTGGTAGATGCTGATTCGCCCGCTGCCGTACGGGATGTTCTGCAGGGAACCCCGTATGCGGAGGTGGTGGATGCGCATATCTCGGAGATCGAATCCGAGGGCCACCTCTTTCCCCTCGAGATCGGCCTCGACTGCTTTTACTTTTCACATCTCGTAGAAAAGGCGGAATCCCTCCCGCAGAAGGATCGTGAGATCGCCCTGAGAGTCATCGGAGTGGAGGTGGACCTCCTCAACATAGACAGAATCGTCAGGTTCGTCTCCTACTACCGAAAAGAGGAGCGTAATCGCTGGGATCTGTTCCTGCCCGGCGGGAGAATCGACGAACAGACTCTGAAGAAGGCCTATGCACAGGAGGAGGCGGAGGAGGCGCTCATTACGCTCCTTTCCGACAAGTACGGCGAATACCGTTCCTTTGCCGAACAACGCAAGAGCAACCCATTCGTTCGTTTGCAGATGGTGGAGGACCTGCTCCGTCGGATACTCTACGACGAGGTGAAGAGCCTTTTGTGGGGCTATCCCTTTACAGTCGGTACGGTGCTCGCCTACATCTTTCTCAAGCGTAAGGAGGTTCGCTCGGTGGTGCGGCTGCTGAACGCGAAGCAGTACGGACTCTCCGAAGAGCGGATACGGGAAGCCCTATGATCACCACTACTTCCATGCGGCAGATGTACGCCGCCGTCCTCGAGCAGGACAAGGATGCGGTTACCCGAGCACTTCTCGAGGCCGGGGTCATCCACTTCATCGACATTCGGGAGCTCCCCGTGGAGTGGGGCGGACGGCTGAAGGAGCATCGTCCCACCGCCGGTGAAGGCAAGGCGAAGGAGCTGCGCCGGCGGCTCGAAGGATTCTTTCGTACCGCCGGGGTGGACCCATCGCGTATCGTACGGGTCGAACAGGGTTTTCGAAAGCAACCCGAGATAGAGAAGGCGGAAGAGCAGGTGGAGGAGATCGCCTCCAGAATCCGCCGTATCCGCGATGAGCAGCGGCAGGCACAGGAGGAGGTGCTACGTCTGCAGGAGATCGAGAGACGAATACCTTCGCATGGAGTCGATCATAGTCGACTCGAGGGAGAGCACTCCTACCTCCGCGTACGATTCGGTACGGTGGATGAAGATTCGCGGGCGGCTTTCGAACGGGAACTCGCCGCGTATCCCTCGGTGTACATACACGGCGACGGTGCGCAGGAGGAGCGCGTCGATTTTCTCCTGACCCTCCGCCGCGACGACACGAAGATATCCGAAATACTCGAGAGGTACGGATGGCGACGCCGAGAAGTCCCCGCCGGTATCCAGGCGGCACAGGCGGAGGGAGTGGGTGTGCTCTCGAGTGAGAAGCTGAAGGAGAAGATTACCGAGCTCCGTGGGCGCCAGGAACAGTTGGAGAAGAAGGCGAAGTCGGTCGTCGAGGATCGTGTGGAGGAGCTGAGTGAGCTCTGGGCAGGGCTCCGGGTGCGCGAGCTCAGCTCCAAGATAGAGCAGTTCTACCGCAAGACCGAGCAGACCTATCTCGTCTCAGGATGGATTCCGAAGGAGAAGCAGACGGCGGTAACCGAGGCGCTTATGGAGGCCTGCGGCGGCAGGTGCCATCTGGAGTGGCACGACCCGACCGACGGAACCGACCCCGAGGTCTCGCGGAAAGCTCCGGTACAGATGCACAATCCGAAGGCGCTCAAGCCCTTTCAGATGCTCGTAGAGAACTATGCGGTGCCCAGCTACGGTGCTGTGGATCCGACTCCGTTTGTGGCGGTCTTCTACCTCGCCATGTTCGGCCTCATGTTCGGCGACGTGGGACACGGAGCGGTGGTCACCCTCGTGGGGCTTCTCGGGGCTGCGGCGGCGAGGAGACGGGGAAAGAGCTCTATGCTCTTCCCCTTGCTGGCCTGGTGCGGGGGCGCGGCGATGGTCGCCGGCGCCCTCTTCGGCTCCTACTTCGGCATGTCCCTTCTCCCTCCGATCTGGTTCGACTATCACGGCATCGTGGTGGGCCACGGCGGAACCGGCGCCGTCGAGTCGCTGACCGACATTCTTCTTATTACGATCTACTTCGGCATCACCGTCATCTCGGTGGGGCTCCTGCTCAACTGGATCAACAGGATTCGAACCAGGGACTGGTTCGGACTCGTATGGGAGAACGGCGGGCTCATCGTCGGCTGGATCTATGCGGCCGGGACCTATTGCGCCTTCTACTTCGTCGAACACGACTATCGACAGCTGCCCGATACCACCGCCCTCTTCTTCCTCGTCGGAGTGCCGGTGCTCCTGCTTGCCGCAAAGCCCTACCTCGAGCATCGGCGCCACCATGCCGTCGAAACGGGGAACGGCGCAGAGGAGGCGGCGGCGAAGGCGAATCCGGTGGATATGGTCATGGAGTGGCTGGTCGAGGTGCTCGAGATCTTCTCGGGCTACCTGTCGAACACCCTCTCCTTCATGCGTGTCGCAGGCCTCGGCATTGCCCATGTGAGCCTCATGGTCGCCTTCTTCCAGATTGCCGACATGGCCGCCACGGCCGGGGGAACCTACACACTCTGGTCCTACCTCATCCTCCTGCTGGGTAATGTGTTGGTCATCGGGCTCGAGGGACTGTCGGCGGCTATTCAGTCGCTGAGGCTCAATTACTACGAATTTTTCTCGAAGTACTTTTCGGGTACCGGAAAGGCGTACGCACCTATATCGCTGAGGAGCGAGGGATAGCGCTAGCTCTACATACTACAAGGAGTGACTATATGGAGAATGAGAAGAGATGGTTTGCATCGCGTGTACGGGTGAGCATCGTGGTGATGCTCGTGCTCATGTTGTTTGCGGGACTCGTGTTCGCTACGAACGCGGCCGCTCAAGAGGCCGAAGAGCCGGCTCAAGAGGAGCAGGTGTTGACGGCAGAGCGTGCCGGGGTGCAGAAGTTCGGTCTGATTGCCGCGGCTATCGCCTTCGGACTCGGAGCGATCGGCGCCGGGATTGCGATCGCAAACGTAGGTTCCGCCGCGATGGGGACGATAGGGGAGAAACCGGAGCTCGCGAGCCAGGCCCTTATCTTCATTGCCCTGGCTGAGGGGCTCGTGGTCTTCGGCTTCATTACCGCGTTGATGATCCTCGGAAAGATATAGGAGAATGCAGAGGAGATGAAGTATTTCGTCATCGGCGGAGAGGATGCGGTGCTCGGTTTCGGTATGGTCGGCGTCGAGGGGCGCACCGTCTCATCGAGCGATGAGGCCGACCGTGCCTTCGGGGAGGCGCTCGAGGACAAGGAGGTCGGCATCATCATCATCACCGAACCTGCGGCGGATCTGATCCGCTCCAAGGTCGATGCCTACATATTCTCGAGGAGTTTTCCTCTTATCGTGGAAGTTCCCGATCGGGACGGCCCGAAGGAGGGACGCCCCGAATTGAAGGAGCTCGTAAACCGGGCGATAGGCATCAATTTATAGGATCTGTTTTACGGTAGGAGTAGGAGCGTACATGAGCGGAGAAAGCGGCGAAGGCGACAAGCTGCTCGAGGGAATCGCCGAAGAGGCGCAGCAGGAAGCGAAGAAAATCAGAGATGAGGCCGAGCAGCAGGCTGCCGAAATAGTGGCCGGGGCCGAGAAGCGGGCGAAGAGTATACTCGATGAGGCCGAACAGCGTGGGGAAGAGCAGGCCCGCGTGATTCGCTCGAAGAACGAGCAGAACATCGAAGCAGAGCGTCGACGACTGCGGCTGAAGGCAGAGGAGAGGCTCTTCGATCGGGCTCTTGAGAAGATCCACGAAAAGCTCGAGCAGCTGCGCCGATCCGACGAATACCCCCACATCCTCCGGGGCTGGATCGTAGAGGCAGCCCTCGGCCTCGGTGTCGATGAGGCCGAGGTGAATGCTGCTTCCCGCGAGAGGGAGCTCGTCTCCGAAGAGCTTCTGCGCGCCGCCGAGGAGGAGCTGCGGGAGCACGGAGGGGAGACGCGGCTCAGTCTTTCCGAAAAATCGCCGATCACAGGGCAGGGAGTAGTGGTGGAGGAAGCCGGCGGCAGGCTTGCCTACAACAACACGGTCGAGGCGCGGCTGCAGCGCTACAGCGCGGAGGTGCGGAGGATGATCTACGAAGAGATACAAGAGGAGCCGAATTAGGGAATGAAGGAGCGAATAGTCGGAAAGGTCCGCAGAGTGAACGGGCCGGTAATAGAGGTTGCCGATATAGACGATGCGATGATGATGGAACTCGTTCACGTGGGCGAGTCCCGGCTCGTGGGCGAGTTGGTGAAGCTGGTAGAGGCGAGGGCGATCGTGCAGGTGTACGAAGATACCACCGGCATCGCCCCGGGGGATCCCGTTTACGGCTCCGGCATGCCGCTCTCAGTGGAGCTCGGTCCTGGTTTGATGGGGGAGATATATGACGGAATACAGCGGCCCCTCGAAAAAATCCGTGAGAGCTCCGGCGTCTACATAGAGAGCGGTATAGAGTTGCCGGCCCTTTCGCGGGAGAAACGTTGGGAGTTCGTACCCGCCGTCTCCGATGGCGATGAGATCTCTCATGGGCAGATACTCGGCACGGTTCGGGAGAGTGAGCGGGTCGAGCACCGAATTCTCTGCCCGAAGGGCGTCTCCGGCACCGTCGCGAAAATTGCTTCGCAGGGTGAATACCGCGTCGACGAGACGGTCGCTGAGATTACCCCCGGCGGCAAGGGAGGGGAGAAAAACACCGCGGATGCCTCCACGGTAGAGGTCACCATGCTGCAGCGCTGGCCGATCCGCGTTCCGCGGCCGGTTCGCGAGCGGCGTCCCCTCGACATTCCGCTCATCACCGGCCAGCGGGTAATCGACACCCTCTTTCCCCTCGCGAAAGGGGGGACGGTGGCCATACCCGGCGGCTTCGGCACCGGAAAGACGATGACCCAGCACGCGGTGGCCAAGTGGTGCGACGCCGACATCATCATATACGTCGGCTGCGGAGAGCGAGGCAACGAGATGACCGACGTGCTGACCGAATTCCCCGAGCTCGTAGACCCTCGTACCGGCACGAGCCTGATGGAGCGGACCATCCTCATCGCAAACACCTCGAACATGCCGGTTTCCGCCCGCGAGGCGAGCATATACACCGGCGTGACTCTGGCCGAGTACTATCGCGACCAGGGCTACCACGTGGCCATCATGGCCGACTCCACCAGCCGCTGGGCCGAGGCACTGCGCGAGCTCTCCGGGCGCATGGAGGAGATGCCCGCCGAGGAGGGGTTTCCCGCCTATCTGCCGACACGAATCGCCGAGTTCTACGAGAGGGCAGGCTACATGGAGACCCTATCGGAAAAGGATGGGTCGGTCTCCATCATCGGGGCCGTCTCGCCTCCGGGGGGCGACTTCTCGGAGCCGGTGACCCAGCACACCAAGCGCTTCGTCCGCTGCTTCTGGGCCCTCGACCGTCAGCTGGCCAATGCCCGCCACTATCCGGCCATCGGCTGGCTCGAGAGCTACTCCGAGTACCTCGACGACATCGTGGACTGGTGGCAGGAGCGCGCGGGAGAGGAGTGGATGGAGAACCGGCGCGAGATCATGGACCTGCTCCAGCGGGAGGTGCGTCTGCAGCAGGTAGTCAAGCTGGTCGGCCCGGACGCCCTGCCCGACAGTCAACGCTTCATCATCGAGGTCTGCAGCCTCTTCAAGAACGCCTTCCTTCAGCAGAACGCCTTCGACGAGATCGACCGCTACTCGACGGTGGAGAAGCAGGCGAAGATGCTCGAGCTCATCGTAACCTACTGGCGCCGCGGGCGCGATGCCATCAAGGAGGGGGCGACGCTCGTGCGCCTGCGCAAGATGAAGGTGATGCAGGATCTGGTAAAGATGAAGTTCACCATTCCCAACGACGACGAGAAGCAGCTCGAGAAGCTGCAGGCCCGTCTCGAACGCTCTTTCGATCAAATGGAGTCACTCTATGCCTAAAACCGACCACGACCGAAGCCTTTTGGCGGGACGCGAGTACGTCGGCGTCGACCAGATAGACGGCCCGCTGATCTTCGTCCGCAAGACCCATCCGGTCGGCTATCGCGAGCTGGTGGAGGTGGACGACGGACAGGGCCGGACCCGCCTGGGAATGGTGCTCGACACCTCCGAGACCGTGGTGGTGGTGCAGGTCTTCGAGGGAACCACCGAGCTGACGATGCCGAACACGCGCATCCGCTTCCGCGGCGAGCCTCTTACTCTCGAGGTGTCCGAAGGAATGCTCGGCCGGGTCTTCAACGGCCTCGGTATGCCGATAGACGATGGACCGCCTCCGGTAGGCCGCGACGAGAAGGACATCAATGGACTGGCGGTCAATCCCACCAGCCGCGAGTATCCCCGGGACTTTATACAGACCGGCATTTCGGTCATCGATGGGATGAACACCCTCATACGCGGACAGAAGCTGCCGATATTCTCCGGCAACGGTCTCCCGCACAACGAGCTGGCCGCTCAGATAACCCGGCAGGCGAAGATACGCGGGGGGGAGAGCAACTTCGCCATCGTCTTCGCCGCCATGGGCGTTAAGCACGATGTGGCGCGCTTCTTTACCCAGTCCTTCGAGAGCAGCGGCGTTCTCGAAAACGTGGCTCTCTTTCTCTCCCTGGCGGACGACCCCTCCATCGAGCGGCTCATGACCCCGCGCTCGGCACTCACCCTCGCCGAGCACCTCGCATTCGAACGCGACATGCACGTGCTGGTCATTCTCACCGACATGGCGAACTACTGCGAGTCGCTTCGCGAGATCTCGACTCTCCGCGGCGAGATTCCGTCGAGAAAGGGCTACCCCGGCTACCTCTACTCCGACCTCGCCGAGATATACGAGCGTTCGGGAATGGTAAAGGGCTACCCGGGATCGATCACCCAGCTGCCGATCCTCACGATGCCGAACGACGACATCTCGCATCCGATTCCCGACCTCACCGGCTACATTACCGAGGGGCAGATCGTCTTCGAGCGGGAGATGTACGGCCGCAACATCTACCCGCCGGTGGCGGGGCTCCCCTCTCTCAGCAGGCTGATGAAGGACGGCATCGGCGAGGGGATGACGCGGGAGGACCACCCGCACCTGGCGAGCCAGTTATTCGCCGCCTACAGCTACGTAAAGGATGTGCGCAACCTCGCCTCGGTCATCGGCGAGGAGGAGCTGACGCCGCTCGACCACAAGTACATGGAGTTCGGCGAGGCCTTCGAGCGGAACTACGTCTCGCAGGGACAGAACGAGGACAGGACCATAGAGGAGACCCTGGGTCTCGGCTGGCAGGTCTTGCGCAATCTGCCGACGGACGAGCTGCACAGGGTCACCGACGAGGAGATCGAGACCTACTATGAAGGCTGAAGCGAGATCAGGGCCGGCTCTCCGGCCCGGGGAGCAGTGACGTATGCGCAACGTGGCGCCGACGAAAACCAATCTCCTCAAGCTGAAGGACGAGCTCAAGTTCGCCAGACTCGGCTACGACCTGCTCGACCAGAAGCGGAACATCCTCATCCTCGAGCTCCTCAATCTCGTCGACCAGGCCCAGGACTACCAGAGCAGGGTGGACAAGGCGCTCGCATCGGCATTCGATGCCCTCCAGAACGCCGCCCTCGAGATGGGCAAGCTCGAGCTGGTGCAGTTGAGCCGTGCGGTGAACATAAAGACGAGCATCTCCATCAAGCAGAGGAGGGTCATGGGGGTGAGTCTCCCGGTGGTGGAGACGGAGTTCGAGGAGCATCCTCCGTACTACAGTCCCACCCGCACGAGCTTCTGGGCGGACGGAGCGCTGAAGGAGTTTCGCGAGGCGCTGGAGATCATGGGACGGCTCGCCGAGCTGAAGGTCTCCATCATGCGGCTGGCGACCGAGGTCAAGAAGACGATACGCAAGGTCAATGCGCTGGAGAAGATCGCCATACCCGACCTCCAGGAGTCGGTGGGCTATATCCAGAGCAGACTCGAGGAGAACGAGCGGGACATGTTCGTGCTCATGAAGATGGTAAAGGACCGTCTCGAGAAGAAAAAGGAGAGTGAATATGGAAGGTCCGATTCGTAAGATTCTTATCTATGTTGACGGGAGCGAGGAGTCGGTGACTGCGGCGCAGTACGCCGTCTGCCTGTCGAGATCTACGGGGGCAGAGCTGCATGCGCTCTACGTGGTCAACACCAGGGCGCTGAACGACCTGGTGAAGGCCCGCATCTTCCTCTCCTCTGAGCAGGATGAGTACCGAGATGACCTCGAATCGGATGCGGAGCGCTATCTCAACCACGTCTCGAAGCTCGCCTCCCGTAAAGGAGTCGAGCTGCAGACCCACAAGGTGAGCGGGACGGTTCACCAGGAGATCAAGAAATTGATAGAGGAGCTCCCCGCGGATCTCCTGATCATTGGCGAGATATCTCATGTGCGGAGCCGAAGGGACGAGTTTTACCACGAGACCGAACGGGCGATGCGTCTTGTACCCTGTTCGGTTCTCATGGTAAAAGATGAAGAACGCGTCTGGGACCTCTACGACGAGATGCCCGACCTATAGAAAAGCGAGGTAGACTATGGCATTTATTGATCATGTAGAGCCTTCCATCATCAAGATTCCCCTCGAGGCTAAATCAAAGGAGGGGGTGCTGAGAGAGTTGGTGCAGGTGCTCGTAGACTCAGGCAAGGTCGAGGATTTCGATGCCGCATATCAGGCGCTCCTGGAGCGGGAGCAGAAGGGAAGCACCGGTCTCGAGGCGGGTATCGCTGTGCCGCATGCGAAGACCGAAACGGTTTCCGGACTCTCGGTGGCCATAGGAATCGCCCCGGACGGGGTCGATTTTCAGGCGATGGACGGAAACCCCAGCACGATATTCTTCCTCCTCCTTGCTCCTCCCAATCAATCGGGTCCCCATATCGAGGCACTCTCGGAGATCGCAAAAATTACCCAGTCCAAGGCCTTCTGCAAGATGCTCTTGAAGGCCGACAGTCCGGAGGAGGTTGCAGAGCTCTTCCTCGAGGAGTGAGCTCTCCTTCGACAAGTTGAGCTCTTCTTCGAGAAGTAAGGAACCGACATCATGAACATACCCGTAAGCAAGATCGACCACATCCTCTCATCCTATCTCCCTACAAAACTCTCCTCTGAGGGCCTAGAGCTCTCACGAGGAGTGCGGAAGGCGCTTCCCTCCATCGTGCGGTCTATGGACGCGGTTCATGAGATCTTCCTCGAACAGCAGAGCGAGGAGCTCGCCGAGCGAATCCGCAAAAAGAGTATGGAGGGGGATCTCCTCGGCGAGTTTTACCGCCGCTTCAAAGGACCTTGGTATCCCGTAGAGGACTTCCGCAGCTACGATCCGGAAATCCCGGACCGTGATCCGCGCTGCAGCTTCTATCCCCCCGACATGAGCGCCGAGGAGTTTCGCGGCCACGTTACACACATGCCGCAGGAGGAGCGCGAGCGTTTCGAGAGCCCCACCACGCTCATCCGGAGGAACGATGAGGGGAAACTATCCGCAGTCCCCTACCACTCGGCGTATGCAGAGAGGCTCGCTGAGGTCTTCGACGGACTCGATGAGGCTGCCGACATCCTCGAAGAAGAAGGAGAAGAGGCCCTGGCCGGTTACCTCAGAACCCGTGCGGAGTCCCTGGTCTCCGGCACGTATCGCGAGGCGGACTCGGAGTGGGTAGAATTGACCGGTGTGCCTCTCGAGGTGGTGATAGGTCCTTACGAAGTCTACTCAGACGCCCTTCTCGGGAGAAAGGCCATGTACGAAGGAATGCTGCTGGTGGTGGACCGGGAGCGCTGCAGCCGCCTGAAGGAGGTAGAGGAGAACCTCGACAGGCTCGCCGAGGACTTTCCCCTTCCGGCAGGTTCGAGTCCGGCGGTCGGCGGCATAGCTCCCATGATAGTCGCCCACGAAATCTACGGCGCCGGAGAGGCGGCCCAGCCGATCTATCCCGCCGCCTTCAACCTCCCGAACGATCCTTGGGTGAGGGGCCATGCAGGTTGGAAGCAGGTGATGCTCTACAATGTGATGCAGGCAAAGTTCGGGCATGCGACGAGCGCAATTGCGCGTCGGGTTCTCGCGGACCCGAACGGTATCTCCTTCGAGCCCTATTTCTACCATGTACTGCTCCACGAGGTGAGCCATGGACTGGGACCGGCCTACCGCGCCGACGGGCGGAGCGTAGACAACAGCCTCGGTCCACACTACACGATACTCGAGGAGGCAAAGGCCGACACCGGCGGTCTCCACCTGCTTCTGCAGCACGGTGGGAGCTCGGGTATTCCGGAGTTCACGGACGAGCAGATATTGAGGAGCTACACGGCGGCCCTTCTCCGTTCCATGCGCTTCGGTCTGAAGGAGGCACACGGGGCGGCGAATGTCATAGAGCACAACTGGATGCTCGAGCGGGGAGTGATAGAGCGTGGCAGCGGCGGATACCTCGTCTGCACCGAGGCCGCCGGCGAGGCAGTAGAGGCTCTCCTGGAGGAGCTGTGCCGGCTGCAGGCCGAGGCTTCCGAGGAGGAGGCCGGAGAGTTTATATCTCGCTGGGCAACGCCCGATCGGGAGCTTACGAGAGTGATAGAAGAGCTCTCCGATCTGCCGATCGACCTATTTTTCGAATTCGATCCTTTATTGAGCGGGGAGGCTGCCGATAAGTAAAACGGGACATCAGTACTTTAAGAGAGTCGAGAAATGATTAAGAATGAACAGCTGTCCGCTCTCATGTTTCAGATAGATAGTGGAGGGAGTACCGCAGACAAACTCGAACGGCTCAGACACTGGTTTCTCCAGTTGCCGGAGGTTATCGACTTTCGGGTTCTCTGTTTCTCCCTCTGTATGAACGACACTACCTCTGATTTCGTTCATTTCTGCAGCGCCTCGAATTCCAACCTGTTCCCGTCAAAGCCGGCTCTCTTGAACGGCCACTCGGCGGTGCCGAAGGAGATCTTTCCCCAAAAGCTTCGCCACGATGTCACCGTGTACTATCCCTTTGTAGGCCGGGGAGGGGAAATGAGCGGTGCCCTCCTGCTGAAGTGCACGAAACCGGAGAATTACGTCAACAAGAACAGCAGTACCCTCGAAATAGTTGCCTCCAAAATCGGCGACATTCTCAGGATCGCCAACCTCAAGAAGAAGCTCAAGGACGAAGAGGGGAGCAGCGGCACGGAGGAACAGAGTGCTGGAGGCATCTCCCCCGAATTCATGAGCCGCTTCATGGACAAGCTCGACTTGCCCATGTACATATCCGACCGGCGTGGGGATTTCATCTCGGTAAACGGACGGTTTCTCCAGGATTTCTCCTTCGGATCGGTCGATCAGGCGAATCAGGAGGACCCCTTCTTTCTAGACAACGATACATGGAGAAAGGGTGTGGAGACCATTCTCTCGAAGGACATTTCCCCGGGAATTACCATGAAGGTCCGGTGCGGAGACGGACGGTCTCGGATAGTGAAGAACTCTGCGACCCTCATAGGTGCCTACACCCTCGGAATTCTCTTCGACATCACCTCGTACACGAACTGGAACGAAGAGCTGCAGGAGAAGGTAGAAGAGCTCAGCAGCCTCAACGACAAACTGAAGGCCACCACTCACATGCTGCAGAAGACACAGTCGACCGCGATGAAATCCCTGGCGAAACTCGCCGAGTACCGCGACATGGAGACGGGAAATCACCTTCACCGTATATGCGAGTTCAACAGGCTTCTCAGCAGCCGGGTGCGCGAGACGCAGCCCTACACATTTCACATCGCCGATGAGTACGTGCAGGATATCTACCTCTCGGGTATGCTCCACGACATCGGCAAGGTGGGAGTCCCCGATCAGATCCTCCTCAAGCCGAAGAGCCTCTCCGAACAGGAGTGGGACATAATGAAGAAGCACACCATCTGGGGATGGGATTTGTTGCGGGAGGCGGATCAGGAGCTCGGAGAACAGTCCTTCCTGACCCTCGCCTCGCGCATTGCCCTCTCGCACCACGAACACTACGACGGGACCGGCTATCCGAAGAAGCTGAAGGGAGAGGATATCCCCCTGAGCGCCCGTATATCGGCTGTCTCCGATGTCTACGATGCGCTGACCTCCAAGCGCCCCTACAAGGATGCCTGGTCCCACGAGCATGCGATAGAGGAGATCATCAAGCAGAAGGGGCGCCAGTTCGATCCGGCTCTGATCGATATTCTCGAAAACATCGAAGCGGATTTTCACCGGATAAAACTGGACCTCCCCGACAGCAGCATGGTCAATTGAGCTCTACGGTTGCCAGGTGCCTCTCCTCGGTTCGTCAGAAATGCTCGGAATGCGCAGCTTTGTCCCCGGATTGATGAGATCGGGATTATCGGGCTCCGGGAGCTTGTGCTTGTTCGCCTCGTAGAGCTTTCGCCACTGCCACGGATCGTCGTAGACGAAGTCGTATCCGGCGATATTCCAGAAGCAGTCGCCGGTTTTCTCCCACTCTCTGACCACATAGTAGCGAGGCTTCGAGGCGGTTCTCGGCTCCATCTCTTCGATTATCGAGATGGTCTTTCGTGAGGAAGAGATGCTCTCCTCCCACTTCTCCTCTTCGAAAAGCTTCTTCGCTTCGCTAAACGCATTAGAGGCATTCTTCCACTTGTCCGGATAGCGATCCTCTGCGGCTATACCTTCGGCCCACTGCATATAGTCTTCGGCTCGGTTTTTCCAGCCCCTCGCCTTGTATATGCGAACCATCCTCTCCGCGTAGCTCTCGGCCTGCTTCATGAGCTCCTGGGCCTCTTCCGACAACTCGGTAGCTCGGTCGTACTCGCCGTTCTCGAGGGCCTGTTCGGCCTGCCGTTTGAGCTCCTGTGCCTCCTCGTAGTACTTGTTTTCCTTTAGGAGGTTCTGTGCTCCGGCGGAGACGGTGAGCAAAAAAGCAATACCAATGGTAAAAAGCAGTAGCGTGATTCTTTTGTAATTCATCTTTATCACCTCTCCTTACGACTCTCCGCCGTTGTTCTGCCCGTCTTCGAGCTCTTCAGCCTCGGCGTCGAAGCTCTCCATGTCCTGCTCCATGTCCTGCAGACGCTTTTCCGTCTCAGTGATGCTTGTTTCTGTCTGCTCGAGAGATTTCACGGCGCGTTCCTTTTTCGCCTCGGCCTCTTCGATTGCATCGCGAAGGATTTCGATTCCCTCCCAATAGAGGGTGGAGGATTCCTTGTAGTTCTCGTTTTTGTAGGCTGTACGGGCCTCCTCGAGCTTCTTCTCAGATTTCTGGTACTTCTCGGGGACCGCCCTGGAGGTCTTTATTTCCTCGGCTTTTTCGACTGTTGCTTTTGCTTCGGACTGCCACTGATCGTACAAGGCGGTAACGCCCAACCTAATCACCTCGTTGTAGCCCTCGATGGCTTCCTCGTATTGAGAAGCCGCTGTATCGTTGTCGGATCCGTATGCATCCTCTGCTGCCGTGTAAGCCGCCTCTGCAGCAGCGTACTCATCCTCGGCGTACTCTTGGAATTCGTACTTCTCGACGAGGCGTTTGAGGTTCTCCGCCTCATCGCGCTTGGCATCCGGCGTCGGAGCCTCGGGCTCTTCGACGGCCTTTTTTTCGGGTTCCGCCTCTTTCTCCTCCGGTGCCTCTTCAGGCGCGGATGCACAGGAGAATATCAGCAGGGTGGCGAGCACACTAAGTGCCGCAATCGATATTCTTTTCATAGCCGGTTTCTCTCCTTATTGAGTAGGATGATGAGATACACTTACCGTTTAAACTTAATACGGTTCTTTCATAGTAGTCAAACACTTATTTCGTAATAGAGGTTCAGATTTCATCCACTAAATATTGCCAATCCCACATCGGGCTTCTATGATATATGAAAGGAATACCAGAGATGATACTACTTGCGGCACCCTCCCCGGGAGAATTGACGAGCGGCGGATACCTCTACAACGAATACATCGCATCTCGGCTCTCGAAGGAGCGTTTCGATTACCGTTACATCGATACACCCGAGCAGCTCTACCGACTGCCGAAACAGCTCCATCTGGGCTCCGGTGACACCGTACTCGTCGACAGCCTCTTCTTTCATCATCCCGAGGCGGTAGAACGCCTCGTCGAGAGCTATGATGGTCACGTCCGGATGCTCATTCACTGTCTCCCCTCCTCGGATCCGACCTTAACGGATCAGGAGACTGATGCATGGATCAGGCGGGAGCGGCGATGCCTCTCTATCTGCGAAGGGGTCGTGGTTACGGGGAAGGCGACCGAACGGGCCCTGTACAGAATGGGCCTCCCCTTCGGTTCCTGTGCGGTCGCCTCCCCCGGGCTGGATCGCCGGCTCTTCTTTCCCGAGCGTGGGAGCGAGGAGCGTGCATCACGCAGTGAACTGCAGCTGCTCACGGTGGCAAATTGGACTCCTTTGAAGAACCATGCGGCTATGTTGAGCATCCTCTCGGAGTTTGCAGCTTCAGAGGCAGAAGCTTCGAAGACCGAAGCTTTGGAGGCCGAAGCGCACGGGGAATGGAAATGGCGTTGGCGTATCGT
>CAYFVU010000046.1:20608-26573 GCA_964346645.1 uncultured Spirochaetaceae bacterium
CCGAAGCTTTGGAGGCCGAAGCGCACGGGGAATGGAAATGGCGTTGGCGTATCGTCGGGAAGTGTGATGATGGGGAGCTGTTATGCGGGAGCTTTATGCATCGTGCAGGAGAGCTGGGGATCGATGGGCGTATCGAGCTTCTCGCTACACAACCTGTTGCGGAGGTCGCCCGGCTCACGCGCACGGCCGATATATTTCTCCACCCCTCCCTCATGGAGAGTTATGGCATGAGCATTGCCGAGGCGATGGCGGCGGGATGCGTGGTGATCGCGGGGAGAAATCAGGGGACTGCCGAGCTCATAAAGGATGGGGAAAACGGCATACTCTGTGACCCACAGGAGCCCGAGGAGTGGAAGAACGCCTTCCGGCGCCTGGCAAAGAGCCCTGAAGAGCGGATACGCCTTTCATCGGCTGCCGTGCGAAGCGCCGAATTACTCCCGTCGTGGGAGGATACTGCGAAACGCTTGAGGGAAGCAGTGGAGGGGAGCGAGGGACGGTGAGACCCGATACGAGTCCCGAGCTCATGTTGTGGAAGAGGGCACATGCGGTGCTCGCCCTTCTCTTTACCGGCACACTCCTCACCGCTGCACTCGGTATCGGAACCGCTTCGCCGTTCTGGCGCACGTTGACGGAAGTCTCCTCGCGGCTCGAGGGAACTCTGCTGCCTGTCGGCTCGGCATGGCCCTCGGGCCCCGCCGGTCTTGCTCTGCTGCTCATGTATTTCGACTTTCTGCTTCTCTTCTCCCTGTTGCTTCGTATCTATGGAAAAGAGCTGCTGACGGCGGCGAATGCGCTCACCTCTCTCAGGATAGTTGGAACCGCACCGCTGCTGCTGCTTCCGTGGGAGCTCGAATCGAGTTGGATCCCGGTGACGGCTGTTATGGCGGTGCTCGCGCTCAGCGATGCGGCCGACGGAATACTCGCGAAGCGGTACGGCAGTTCCGGCTCGGGAGCTCTTTTGGACGAGGAAGCGGATGCGCAGCTCACCCTCATCATCGCCTATCTGCTCTATGCCCGAGCGGGATCGGGACTCTGGGTCCCTGTCGCCGGCACGCTGCGCTACTGCTTCGTGCTGCTCTACACGCCGCTCGAGCTCGGGAGTAAGGATATGAGTCCGCCGGGTTTTCCCCGAGCCTTCACGAGGTTTTCCAAGACCGCATGTGCGGCAAGCGTTGCACTGCTGATCGGAGGATTTCTCCTGCTCCTGCCCCCCGCAATGCGGAAGCTGCTGCCGCCGACGGCGTTCATACTCTTGGCAGTTTCGTTTATCTGGGAGGCGGTGCTGAGATTGCGATTGGTCTTTATACTTCCCCCTCACGGTTTTCTCCGCTCCTGGCTCATCTACTATGGGATACCGGGTAAGCGGCGGCGAATGAAACGGCTCTATGCCGACTACCTCGGCCCCGGAAGCCTCGCTTTCGATCTCGGCTCTCACCTCGGAAACCGCATACCGGTGTGGCGGAGTTTGGAAGCGGAGGTCGTAGCTCTGGAGCCGAATCCCGCCTGTTTTCAATATCTCGAGCGACGGTTCGGCACTATGCAGGGGGTGACGCTTCTGCCTCTGGCGGCGGGGAGAGGTTCCGGAGAGGCGGAACTCAGGATCGATCCGAGAAATCCCACCCTTGCGAGCATCTCCCGCGACTGGATCGAGGAGATGGCCGGAACCCGCGCATTCCGAGGTATCGAGTGGAGTGAGCATATTACAGTAAAGGTCGTCGGTTTGGAGGAGCTCTTTCGGAAGTACGGAGAGCCGGACTTCTGCAAGATCGACGTAGAGGGTTTTGAAAAGGAGGTTCTCGAGGGGCTCGAACGTCCGCTGCGGGCACTTTCTTTCGAATACCTTCCCCAAGCCTCCGGAATGGCCGAGCGCTGCCTCGATCTGCTGGAGTCGCTCGGCCGTTATGAGTACTACATCTCTTCTCGGGAGACGATGCGCTACACGGAGTCGCAGCCGATAGGCCACGGGAAGGTCCGCACGTTTTTACGCGGATTGAAGGACGGGGATGCGGCCGGGGACATTTACGGGAGGCTGATCCGTGAACGGTAACGGCTCTTCGCGGGGCTCTATGTGGCGAGGGCGCTTCATCGGCCACGCTCTGCTCCTCTACCTCATTGCGTTGCTCAGCAATCTCTTTCTGGGAGTGCACGAGTGGTTTCCCCATTACTCGTGGGGAAGAGTGTTCATTCCCGTTCCGGAGGCATCGATCCTGACATCGTTACTTCTCCTCTTCGCTGTTTACGGGAACGGCAGATCGAGAAGGCTCTTCTTCGTGCTCCTCTCGCTCTCACTCACATTACTCTCCCTCTTTTCCGTTGCAGAGGCGCTCTTTCTCCACTTCTATCGACGTCCGTTCAGGCTGCTTTCGAACCTCCATCTCGCCTCGAACTTCTTCAATATGCTCTTCGACACCGAGATCTTCAGCCGCCTCTTCTTTCTCCTCGTTCCCTCGGTGGCGGCCGTCTCGATATGCGCACTCCTGTGGTACCTCCTCTTGAGGGGGGAGACCGCAGTGCTCCGGTTCCTGCGATTGAATCCCGGCGGCCCCTCCACCGCATCGACACCAGTCCACTCCTCTACACCTGCTTCTGGCTCCGTCGCTCATTTTGTCGTCTCCGGAGCGCTTGGGCCGATTTTCATCCTGACGCTGCTCATCGGCAGCTCCTTCGCGTTTTCTACCAAGCCCTACCTCTCGGTTCGGCTGGCGACGCAGCTCGAACGAGAGGAGGAGCTTACGAACGTGGGTTCCTACCTCTCTGTCAGCTCTCACGACGAAGAGGCGGTTCTCGAGGCGGCTGCGGCGGAGGGGGCTTCGTCAAGAGACGCTGAGGCAGAGGCAACTGAGGTGGAGGCAACTGAGGTGGAGGCGGCTGAGGTGGAGGCGGCTGCGGCGGAGAGCGCTGTGAGCCGGTATGGGTTGCCGGGATTCGAGGATGCGGACATTCACCTCTTTATCGTAGAGTCCTACGGCATGACCGTCTTCAGCAATCCGCACCAGGATGCCCGTTTGAGTGCGTTCTACCGCGAGATGGATGGTAGGCTCGAAGATGCAGGTTTTATGACCCTCAGTTCGGCATATGAGTCCACCGCCTTCGGCGGCACCTCGTGGCTCGCAGATGCCTCGCTCATAACCGGGTTGAGGATCGATACCCAACACAAGTACGACAGGATCATGGAAGAGGGAACCGGAAATCTCCTCCACATCCTGGAGGATAAGGGCTACAGTCGGGTGCTCTCGGCGCCGGGTACCTCCTACATGGACGAGAAGTACCAACGCTTCTATGACTTCACCCGCTACCTCCTCTACGAGGATTTCGAATACGAGGGACCCTACTTTAGCTACGGAAGGATGCCGGATCAGTACCAACTCGCCAGAGCGGCGAGGGAGTTGGGGCTGAGTGAGCAAGAGGCGAGTACGGAATTGAGCGAGGTGTCGCTGCAGGAAGCAGAGGAAAGTGTATACGGAGCGGAGTCTACACGTGAGGAGAAGCCCCTGTTCGTCGAGTATATGCTCTGCTCGAGCCACGTCCCATGGAATTACATACCTCCCTACCTACAAAATTGGAATTATCCCTCGAATGGGCGTGTCTATTACGACCGCAGCAGGAATACCTATTACGATACGTCCTGGATCGCGGGCAGTGAGAGCTTCGAGGGCTATGCCCACTCGATTCGCTACAGCCTCGAGAGTGCCTTCGGCTACATCATGAGGCTGCTGCGCGACGGCGAGGTGGTGCTGCTCGTCGGCGATCATCAACCGGCGTTTCCCGTAAGCGAGAAGGGGGCCTCTTTTGCGGTGCCCATACACATTCTCTCTACCGAGGGTGAAAAGATTAACCCCTTTCTCCGCTTCGGCTATGTGGAGGGGCTTCGGCCGCCGGCAGGAGAGAACTATCCCGGCATCGAGCGTTTTCTTTCCCACTTTATGTCGGTGGCGGAGGGAGGGTGAAGACGAGCAGACGGTAGGAGACGGCCCCCGAGCGGAGGAGCGACTGCAGTGCATCTCCTCCCCTCAGGTTGCTCCAGAATGGAGAGCGCAGCGGAATCGGCGAGGTGAGTGCAACCGCGATACGGATGAGCTTGTCTCTCGGTCTGCCGAGCTCGAGGCAATCCGAGAGGTCCTCTTCGGATTCGAGCTCCAGGCCCGAGGCCTCGGCGAGGGCAACGGCATCGGAACAACTGCGTATGCCGGCGGTGTGCCAGCCGTCTGCAAAGCGGTCGAGAAGGTGCTTCTCGGCAACCGAATGCGGTACGCCCGGGGACAGGAAGTCGTCGCAGACGATGAGTTTCCCCCCCGGTCGCAGGAGGTCTGAGGCGGAGCGGAAGAATGCGGCGGGATCCTGCATGTGTATCAGTGATTCTACCGCCATTGCGAGGTCGAAGAGTCCGCCGAGCTCGATGCCGGTTTGTGGATGGAGAAAGTCGGCGCGGATGATGCGACAGCGTTCTGCGCAGTCCGACTCCGACAGAAACCGGCGACCGATCTCGGCCTGCACCGGACTGAGGGTCACCCCTGTGGCATCCGCGCCGGTCAGCGATGCGAGGTAGAGGAGGCTCCCGCCGACCCCGCAGCCTATGTCGAGGATGCGTGCCGCGCCGGTCCTAAGAGCCGTTTCGGCGACACGTGAGTCGACGTAGTGCATCGCCTCGTCTCGGGAACCTACGCCCTCGGCCCAGACGGCTCGGTGGATGGCCCGTTGGCTCCCGCCGTGTCCGTAACGGAGGAAGCGGCGCGTGTTGGAGTCGTAGTAGCGGGTGATGTAGTCGCTCGTGCTCATGCAATTCCTCGTGACGAAGGAGAGAGATGTGAGACGGACGTGGAAAAGAGACTATCTTCTCCTCTTGACCGGCCAGATGGTCTCAGTCTTCGGCTCCAGCGTTCACCTCGTAGTAGTAATTCTATTTCTCAAGGAGCTCACCGGGCAAGCCTACAGTATAGGAATTTTTCAATTCGTTGCCTATCTGCCCATTATACTCCTCGCTCCGGTCGGGGGAGTAGCGGCGGACGGGTGCAATGCGAAGCGCCTCCTCGTGGCGGCGGATCTGCTCAGGGCGGCGGCGATGCTGCTGATGGGGCTTCTGCTGTGGAAGGAGATGCTCGGCTACGGGCTCCTCTTGGCCGGAACCTTTATCGTCTCTATCGGTACCGCCTTCTTTCAGCCGGCGGTCCATGCCGTCTTTCCTTCGGTAGTCGATCCGGTATTCCTCAAGCGGGGAAACAGTGTAAGGGGGGCGGGGCTCCTCGGTGCAAACTTTGCCGGAACATCTCTCGGAGGCGTGTTGTTCGCGCTCATAGGCCCGGCGGCGATCTTTATCTTCAACGGCATCTCGTTTTTCCTCTCCGCCGTCGAGGAGGGCTTTATACGGTTTCGACCGCGGCGGCCGAGGCAGATACAGGGAGCGCAGGAAGCACGAGGGAAAGAGACTGACACGGAGGTGCTGAGGACGGGCGAGCTGCGCGGCCGGCTTCGGGAGACGATGGCGTATCTGCGCAGCGACGGAGGTGCGCTCAGCGCAATCTTCACTTACGGGATGATACACGCGGTGTATCCGCCGGTGGTGGTGGCGCTGCCGTTCTTCATCGACGAGGTGCTCGGTTTGGGCTCTGCAGCCTACGGCTACTCGATGGCGCTGCTCCTTGCCGGCGGCGGAAGCGGTGCGCTGCTGTACGGCTTCTTCTCTCCGAAGTTGAAGGGGAACTCGCCGCTGCTCTTCGCTTCCCTCTTTCTGCTGTCGGGGCTCCTGCTCGCGGTTGGAATCCTGCCGCGGGCTGTGGTGCTCTTTCCCGCCCTCTTCGCGGCCGGACTCTCGCTGGGGGTTGTACACCAGATCATGACGACTTCTCTCTACCGCCGGGTCGAGGTCGATTCGAGGGGACGCGTTTTCGGTTTGATGGAGTCTCTCGCCTCGGCTGCCCTCCCGATCAGTTACGGTGTCAGCGGTTTTCTCGTCGGCTTCTTCAGGGCG
>CAYFVU010000047.1:0-19792 GCA_964346645.1 uncultured Spirochaetaceae bacterium
CCTGCGCTCATATAGCCTGTATCATAGAAAACCGTGCACGTTACTACAAGCCCGGTCGAAGAGGATGGCTGCCGCAGCGAGCACAGCCATCGATAGATAACCGAATACCCTTGTTCTACTCTACAACATTCCACGATATCTTTTTTTTGCGCGGCCGGTCTTTCTCGGACAGATGAGTATCGACAAGCCTTTGCAGAATAATCATATTGTAGTGAGAATGGCCTCCATCGCCCGGATGCTTTAGGTAATTCTACTTATCTAAACAAGTGTGGGTAATTTAGGTAGTTTACACGATTCCACAACTCCATTGACATTAATAGACTCGACTCTATCATAGTGTTTTACATACACTGGAGGTAAAAGAGCATGAACCTACATGTACTGACGGACATACTCGCCGCCGCCGGCGACATGTATGGCGACCGGATGAAGTTCTTCCGGGAAGGCTGCGAGAGCCCGCACGTCTCGGAGATGATCCGGGAGCTCGAACTCGACTTCCTCGGTGCGGCTCACCGAGGAGCTCGTCCGGTACCTGAGATTTCTCGGTATAGAACAGATCGCCTGCGCGGGCATGTCGCTCGGCGGGTGGATCACCAACCTGCATCACAGCTACTTCGACAGCTGCAACGAGTACCTGCCGATCTTCGCAGGCGCCGCTCCCGATCACCTCTTCTCGGATACCGTCTATACAAAACTGCTGGCGGACTCAGTACGCAGCGAGGAAAATTTCCGCCGTATACGGGAAGCGATAAACTTCGAGCAGAACTTTGCGCAAAGGAGCAACGCCAACGTTCATGCCTGCATGGCCCGCTACGACCAGTTCATTCGTCTCGAACGGCAGTCAGGCATCTACCGTCCCGAGCAGATTCGCCTGCTCGAGCGGGGCCATGTGACCGGCTCAGCGGCCCGAAAGGAGCTCGCCCGACATCTGTCAGGTGGAGAGCCGTCATAAACAAACCCTGAGCTCGATCTCATCGATAATATCGAGCGCCGTGGTGAGCCCATCGGTCTCCCGGTAGATCTTGCCGGTGCTGCCGTCAGGACTCGAGTGGCCTATCAGATTCAGGGTGACTGGCCGAGCGGTATCCTCACCCTGCGCTCCAATCAATTCCGATAGTTCTACCCGCGCACCGTAGACGAGCGCCGGTTGTCCACTTCCCCAGGGGCCTCCCGAGTAGAACTCGGAGTCCACTTTCGCATCCTTCCCGTACGTGTCGTTGAAGTCGGTTGAGTTGTTCACCTCGAAGTAGACCCAGACCTCTTCGTGTCCCTCCGGAAGACGGGTCTCGATGGAGAAACCGGCCTTCGGAGTTGCGGAGGAGACCGCATCCGGCATGGGCTGCTCCTTGGTCGGGAGGTGCAGGCCGTCGGCATAGGTTTTTCCGTGTCGATGAGCCCAGACCGGCAGCGATTCCTTGCGCCGGATCTCCTCCTTCGGGGTCGGGTCCCCCGGGGCCCCCCGCCAGCTCTGCGTGCCGGCTCTGCGGGTGATGAACAGGGTAGAGAGAAACTCACCGTCCGGGGTTTCACACCAGGCGGCCATCTGCGGGTGATTCTTCACCTTGATAAACAGCATCAGCTTCATCTTGTGCATGAAGTGTTCTCCCTCCTCGACCTCGAGCACCACGGGAATACCGCCGGATTCTTCGACGACGCCGTTGTTCCCGGACTGTGCTTTGGTCACGACATCCGGTGATGTGCGGATAGGTCCTTCCTGAGACCCTCCCGCCCACAGGGGCAAGAGGGTCGAAACACAGAAGACCAAAACCAACGAGAACCGAATGATGACGTTTTCTCTCTTTTTCATTTTCATAAGTGCGGTTACAGACATTGTATACTCCTCTTTAATCTTATTATGTTACCAAATAGTTACTAATATGGATATAAGTTACTTGTTAGTTACTAAACAGTCAAGGGGTGATGCGTCCTTTTTATCAAATTCGTTTAGCTGATGAAATTTTTGATGTGTAAGAGGGTAATGTGTAATGGAGGAGTACCGTATGCGGGAGTCCGGGCCGTTTCGGACCGCCGGCTACTCCGGCCGCCGCGCTACGAGGTCTGCGAAGGCATCGGCGATCCGCTTCCATCCCTCTTCCGAGCCTATGTCCACCCCGTTGTACTCGGACACGGTGTCGCTGCGAAGTGTGAGGTAGAAGACGCCGGCGGTCACGAGAGCCATAAGGGCATTCAGGTCGCCTGTGGGCGCACTTCCGTGTTCCTCGAGCCATTGACGGTACTGCTCGGTAAGCCGGAGTCCGGTCTCCTCCCTCGCCCGTGAGAAGGCTTCGGTAATAGAGTTGCTGTTCGCGAGCTCCCAGATGAGAAGATTCTTTGTAAGTTCGTCGTCCTTGAGTGCCATGTGCAAATCCAGTATCGTCCGTCGAACCATAGAGTGAAGACTCGTACTGCCGTCTTCGAAGGACTCTGACTCCATCCGGCTCATCAGCTGCGCGGCAGCTTCGGCCTGGAGGGGATCCAGGTGCTCGGCAGCCGCGCGGTAGAGCCCGTCGAGGTCGCCGAAATAGCGATAGATCAGCACCTTGCTCACCCCGGCCCGCTCGGCTACCGCATTCACGCCGACCTCCCCGTATCCCTGCTCCCGGATTATGGAAATAACCGCCTCGATAAGCCGCTCCTTGGTGCGATCCTTGTCCCGCTGCTTAGAAGAACCGGTATTCGACATAACAGTACTGTAACTTAACGGTTACAAATTGTCAACAGATAGCTTGAAGTCATCCCATGTTGCTTCTTAGCCGCAGGTCTTGTTGCCGTCGACATTCACCTCACCACAGCCTTATAGTCCCTTAATGAATGGAGATCGAGATGAAATTACAACCGGCTGCAACCGAGATGGAGGAAGCAGTCAGAGCTGCACTGTTCAGGTTAATGACGAACGGCCTCGACAAGCTGTGCGCCCCCGTCGTCATATGTTTTTCGATGATCTCCGCGGGCGGCGTTGTGCAGACCGACGAGATGCGGCTCTCGTCTATGTTCTACGGCTATCTCCTCCTCTTCTACCTCTGGGCCTTCGAGCTCTCGTTTTTTCAGCTCTACATATCCGAGAGGGGTCCTCTTTCGAGTGTCAAACTCTTCCGTGTAGATATTCGACCAGTAGATCGAGAAAATCTTCGTCCGCCCCGAGCGGAGGCAACAACTCGATATCCATATCGCTGTGCAGAGAGCTGTACCGCTCGATCATGAGGGGTATATCGCGACTCAGATGCTTTCCGGCGGCAATGAGAAGAGGCAGCACGGTAACCCGGTACATCCCCTCCTCCCGAGCCTCGTCGAGCTGCTGTTCGAGCGTAGGCTCGCTGAACTCCATATAAGCCAGGCGCACGTGCCCGTGCTCTCCGTCTTCCCTCAATCGATTCAGCAGATTCTCGAAGGGCTCCTTCCACGAATCGGCTCTGCTTCCGTGCGCCAGAAGAATGATTCTGTCCGCCTCCACTCTCCGGCTCATACTTCGGCTCTCACTCCAGTCCGCACTGCGGCCCTTCCTGCTGCTCATTTACCCGCTCCTGCGACGCGCAACCTCTACCAGACTCTCGTACTGCGCCTGCAGCGTTTTTTCTATGTCGTCATCGCCGTGCGCATCGGAGACGAAGAAAGTCTCGAACTGAGAAGGCGCGATGTACACACCCCTCGAGATCATCCCCCTGAAATAGACGGAGAAGCTCCCTGTGTCTGACATCTTCGCCTCTTCGTGCCGGCTTACCACGCCTTCGGTAAAGAAGAGACAGAGCATGGAACCGACTCTATTGACCGTATATGGCAGTGAGAGTCGTTTGATGTTTCTCCTCGTCCCCTCTTCGAGCCGCGCAGCCTTCTCCTCGAGTCTCTCGTGCACCGCCTCCTCGCGTAGTATCGAAACGGTTTCGAATCCCGCCGCCATGGCCACGGGATTTCCCGACAACGTCCCCGCCTGATAGACCGTACCGGACGGGGCGAGATGAGCCATAATCTTTTCCTTGCCGCCGAAAGCTCCCACCGGAAATCCACCCCCGATGATCTTTCCGAGACAGGTGAGGTCGGGCTCGATATCGTAGTACCCCTGGGCGCCGCTGAGGGAAACGCGGAAACCGGTAATTACCTCGTCGAAGATGAGCAGGATGCCCTCCTCGCGGGTGATCTCCCGCAGCTTTTCGAGGAAGCCGGGTTTCGGCGGTATGACGCCGGCGTTGCCCATAACCGGCTCGAGAATAACCGCGGCTATCTCGCCGCGGTGGGCTTCTACGAGCCGTCGCACCGAATCGATATCATTGAACAGCGCGGTGAGTGTATGCGAGGCGGCAGCCTTGGTGACCCCCGGACTGCCGGGTATTCCCAATGTCATCAAGCCGGATCCGGCATCGATGAGAAAGCTGTCTCCGTGCCCGTGGTAACACCCCGCACACTTGATTACCTTCTCACGCCCCGTATAGCCTCGAGCCAATCGGAGCGCACTCATCGTCGCCTCGGTTCCGGAGTTTACCATGCGCACCTGCTCTATGGAGGGAAAGGTCTCTACGATGAGGCGGGCAAAATCCAGCTCGATGCGTGTATTGGTCCCGAAACTGGTACCCCTACGTACGCTCTTTTCCACTGCATCCATTACCCGAGGATGCGCATGTCCCAGAATCAGAGGCCCCCACGATCCCACGTAGTCGATGTACTCGTTTCCGTCGGCATCGTAGATCTTCGACCCCTCACCCCGCTCCATGAAAATAGGGTGGAGATCAACCGATGATCCCGCCCTCGCCGGGCTGTTCACCCCGCCAGGTACGTAGCTGCACATTTCCTGAAACAGCTCCAAGCTCTCCGCAGTCTTTTCTTCTACGTTCATAATGCCTCCAAATCGAAGTACGTCCGCCTCTTCTTGTACTCCTTCGTACTGAAGAGGAGTAGGTAATCTCGAACGCCGGCGGCTTCCGCTATCTTCGCCGCCCTTTCTCTGCAGCTCCGAGCATCCCGCGCATGGATCATCGCAAACAGCGAAAACGGCCATCTCTGGGGGACATCCCTGAGATAGCAGTGGGAAACCTCGGGAAAAGCGGCAGCGGTCCGACCGGCCTCGTCTTCCCTCCCCTTCTCTACCTGTAGACATGCCATGCCGTTGCCCTCATACCCCACATTCCTGTGCTGCAGCGCCGCCGATATGCGCCGCAGCACTCCCCGATCTTTCAGCCGACGGATTCTCGCAAAAAACTCATCCCGGGACCTGCCGGTCCGCATGGCCAGCTCATCCCATGGGCGAATGACGAAGGGAATCGGCTTCTGCAATTCGCTGAGCAGCCGAATGTCGGTTGCATCGGGTCTGAATCGCTCCGATACCCCTCCGACGGCAGCCTCCGCACCCCCTTTCACAGCTCCTCCCCCGGCCCCGAGGTCGAGCTTGACCCGGAGCTTGTAGCGTGTGAGTGAGGGCAAGAGCATCAGATCGTCATAGACCGTCCCCTGAAGCAGGCCTTCCACCTCCGCTCGAAGCTCGCGATGAGGTGGAACCGCGATGGTAAACCAAAGATTGAACTCGCCGTCTCTCTTGTAATTGTGGCTGACACCGGGATGCGCACTTATGCGGCCGGCGGTCTCCTCTATCGAGCCCTCTGGGACACGCAGCGCGACCAGCGTGCTCCGGTACCCGAGCGCCTTTCCGTCGAGTAAGGCGCTGAACGTACGTATATAGTTTAGACGCGTAAGACGCTCGAGCCTTTCTACCGCTTCCGCCTGCTCGAGCCCGCAGGAGCCCGCGATTGCGGCAAACGGTTCTCTCTCCTCCGGCAGATCCGACTGTACAAAATCGAGCAGCTTTCTATCTATTTCATCGAGTCCATCGGAATGCGTGGGCGAATCCGCCATATTGAGCTCACCCGTCGGCATGTACAAGCAGCGCGGCTCCGCTTCCATGTAGTCTCCCGTCGCGGCATAGGCTCTTGCCCTGCATCCTCCGCAGACACCGACATACTCACACACTCCGCACTTTCCCCCGTACTCATTCGTTCTACGCACATCCCGAAAGAGCGGCGCATCTCTCCACAAGGATTCTATGTCGAATCCGGCCTCTCTCACATCGCCTGCCTCTAAATCGAGAAAACCGCAGATCTGCAGTTTCCCCGTGTGCGAGAGAAAGAGAAAGCCCTGACCGCCGAGGCAGCCCTTGGTCATCGCCGACATCCCGTGACTTCGCATGGTCACACGGCGTCCTGCCGCCTCCTCCCTCTCTCTCAATATGCGGTAATAGTGGGGAGCGCAGGTCGGTTTTATCTCTATTTCACGCTCGCGGCTCAGCTCGTATACGCGGTGGAGCTTATCCTCATATGTTGCGGGAGAGAGCTCGGTCCCGGCTAATGATGTTCCGCGGCCGGTGGGAACAAGAAAGAAGGGATGAAAAGCGGCAGCACCGATCTGCTCGGCAAGATCGACGAGATCCTCGAGCTGGTGAGCATTGTGCTCGCTGAACGTGCTGTTTATCTGGAACTCGAGCCCTTCCGCACTCGCCGCCTCTGCGGCGGAGAGTACCGAGAGGAAGGAGCCAACCACCCCCCTGAATGAGTCGTGGGTCTCTGCATCGGCAGCGTCGAGGCTGAGGCTTATCCGCCGTATCCCGGCTTCCCGCATCTCCGCCGCGCTCTTCCTGTTAACCATCGGGCCGCAGGGCGCGGCGGCCATTTTCAATCCGATTGAGGCACCGTACTTCGCGATGGATAAAAAATCGTCTCTGGCCATAGGCTCCCCTCCCGTCAAGATGACTATGGGTGAGGAAAAGGCCGCTACGGCATCGAGGAGCCGGTAACACTCCTGCGTAGAGAGCTCATTCTCATAGAGTCGATCCATCGCACCGGCTCTGCAATGTGCGCAGTTCAACGTACAGCGCCGGGTAATCTCCCAGGCAAGGACACGGAGTGGCGGTGTGCTCATCTCTATCCGTTTTTCGTCAACTGCTGCGCCGCCGTCTTCGCGAAGTAGCTGATGATGAGATCGGCGCCGGCCCGTTTTATCGAACCGAGGGTCTCCCACATCACCTTCTCTCCGTCTAACCAGCCCCGTTCGGCCGCCGCCTGTATCATCGAGTACTCGCCGCTCACCTGATAGGCCGCGGTAGGCATGCCGAATTCCTTTTTTACGCGCTGAATTACGTCGAGGTAGGCCAATGCCGGTTTTACCATCACGATATCCGCCCCCTCGCTGACATCCAGCTCGACCTCGCGCAGTGCCTCGGACCCGTTCGCAGGATCCATCTGATAACTCTTCCGATCGCCGAAACGGGGAGCACATTCGGCTGCATCTCGGAACGGCCCGTAGAGGGAGGAGGCGAACTTCGCGGAATAGGCCATGATGGGGAGAGATTCGTATCCCGCTTCGTCGAGTCCGTGACGAATCGCAGATACCCTCCCGTCCATCATGTCCGAGGGCGCCACCATATCGGCCCCCGCCTCTGCATGGCTCACCGCCTGTCTCGAGAGCAGCTCTATAGTCTCATCGTTCCGCACCTCTCCTTCCCTCACTATTCCGCAGTGGCCATGACTCGTGTATTCGCACATGCATACGTCGGTAATCACCGCCAGCTCCGGAACCGCCTCTTTTAAGGCACGCACCGCCTGCTGTACTATCCCCTCATCGGAAAAGGACTCCGACCCCTTTTCATCCTTTTGTTCCGGCACGCCGAACAGGAGTACCGCCGGGATTCCCATCCTATGGATCTCTTCGGCCTCCTTCTCGAGCTCGTCGACCGAGAGTTGGTAGTTGCCGGGCATCGAGGGGATCTCTTCCCTTACAGCCTTGCCGTGAACGACAAAAAGGGGATAGATGAAGTCACTCGCATGCAGCGATGTCTCGCGCACCATATCTCTCAGAGTCTCTGTGCGGCGCAATCGTCTCAGTCTTGTTATAGGAAAATTCACGGCTCCTCCTGTGTGTACGTACAATACTTGTAAGGTCTCAGCATATCAGATCTCACAACCGTTTTTTAGGCTCCCTCGTTCAAGCCTATCTCGTCATCCCGAAGATAGCAAGCCGGATCCGACGCCCAGGTATCGCCGGTGAGGGCCTCCGCACGCACGCGGAAATTGCCCCCGCAGAGTTCGAGAAAGGAACAGTCCGCACATCTGCCCTTCACATGAGCCCTCTTGTCTTTCAACATGTCCAAGAGCGGATCGCTGCGATCCTCCCAGAGCTCACTGAAGGGGCGCTCGCGCACGTTCCCTATGCGGTAGTGGCGCCAGAACTGATCCGGATGGACTGTTCCGTCCCAGCTCACACATCCGATTCCGACTCCCGAGCTGTTTCCCCCGTTCATTCGTAGCAGCTCGAACACCCGCTCGGCTCTCTCCGGATTTTCCCGCAGCAAGCGCAGATAGAGGTAGACCCCGTCGGCGTGATTGTCTACGGTGAGCACCTCCGGTGCATGTCCCCGCTCATGGAGCAGCCGGGTTCTGTTGATCATGAGGTCCAGCGCTTCCCGCGTCTGCTCGTGCGGCATACAGCCGTCTGCGAGTTCGCTGCCTCGGCCGGCAGGAACCAGGTGATACACGCAAATTCTGGGGATGGCACGCTCCTCCACCAGATCGAACACGCCTGATAGATCCTGCACGTTGTAACGGCTCATGGTGAAGCGCAAGCCCACCTTTATTCCCGCATTCCTGCAGTGCTCCAAGCCTTCGAGCGCCCGTTCGTATGCGTCGCTGCGACCGCGAAAACGGTTGTGAGTCTCCGGAACACCGTCCACACTGATCCCCACGTAGGAGAGTCCATACTCCTCGAGACGCTCCGCGATGCCTCTCGTGATGAGGGTCCCGTTGGTCGAGAGCACCGCACGCATCCCCCTGTTGCGGGCATGGCCTATGAGATCGAAAAGATCCTTACGCATCAGCGGCTCGCCGCCTGAGAAGAGGAGTACCGGAGATCCGTACTCGGCGAGGTCATCGATCATGGCCTCCGCCTCCCGCGTATCCAGCTCCTCCTCGGATGCGCTATTGTCCGAACCGGAGTAACAGTGAAGACAGTGGAGATTGCAGCGTTTGGTAGCGTTCCACACTACCACCGGTCGCTTGTCTTTGGAGAACTGGAGCAGACGGGATGGGAGGCTTCCCGACCTCCCGCCGTAACGCAGCACATCCGACGGCTCGACGGTTCCGCAGTAGAGCTTCGAAATTCCTATCACTTCATGCTTCCTTTTCGTTTCCCTTTTGTAGTTCCTTCATGTCCCGTATCGTATCGATGAGACCCCCGATCGAATGCTCCTCGGCTTCGGCTACAACCTGCAAGCCCAGCTCTTGTGCAGTCCGTGTGGTCACGGGTCCGATGCTTACCGCCCGCAGACTGCCGAGACGATCCTCCAGTCCGTGCTCTCTCAAGAGAGTCACGAGATTACTCGCCGTAGATGAACTGGTGAGGGTGACCACATCTGGAATTGGATCGAGGCTACTTTCCAGCCTTTCGGCGCTGTAGTCGGGCCGATGTGCGGAATAAACCGTGATCCTGCGCAGCTGCGCTCCCATAGCTTCGAGCCTTTCGGGGACTACATCCCTCGCTATATCGGAGCAGGGAAAGAGTACTCTCGCAGCCCCGAGCGAATCGCGGCGAGCATTGAACTCCTGCGCGAGTCCTTCCGAGGTAAATATGCGGGGAACGAGATCTGCGGAAATACCGTAGGCAGATAAGCGTTCTGCGGTACCGGTTCCGATACAGGCGACATGCACGTCAGCGAGGCTTCGAGAATCGAAGCCGAGGCCGAAGAGGCGGGAAAAGAATAGGCGCACGCCGTTCGCAGAGGTGAAGACGATCCATCCATAGGAGGAGAGCTCACGAATCGCAGCATCGAGCTCGGAGAAGTCCTCGACCGGCACTATTTCGATCGTCGGGAGCTCACACACCTCTGCTCCCAGATCTCTGAGAGGTGCGGCCAAGCTCTCAGCGCTCTCTGCCCCCCGGGTTACCAAGATGCGTCTGCCGAAAAGCGGACGCTCTTCGAACCAGTGAATAGTCTCTCGCAGATCCACCACAGACCCGATAACTGCAACCGCCGGCGGGGTAATTGCCTCCCTCTCCGCCTCTTCGGAGATACGCGAAAGCTGAGCGGTTACCGTTTTCTGCGCCGGCAGCGTCCCCCATGAAATTAGCGCCGCTGGGGTTTGCGGCGACTTGCCGTAGTGTAGGAGCTTCTCGACAATGAACGGAAGATTCTTTACCCCCATGTAAACGACGAGGGTGTTGCCACTCTCGGCAAGAGCTCTCCAGTACTCCTCATCCGCATATATTTCTTCGGAACGGCCCGCTGCCGCATGTCCCGTCACGAAGGTAACTCCGCGCGCGGTCCCGCGATGCGTGACGGGAATACCGGCGTATGCCGGCGCAGCCGCACCGGCGGTGATGCCCGGAACGATCTCGAAAGGGATACCCTCGCCGGCGAGCACGTATGCCTCTTCGCTCCCTCTGCCGAATATGAAGGGATCGCCCCCCTTGAGGCGAACTACTCTTTTCCCCCTTTTCGCACGGTTCACGAGCAACTCGTGTATCTCCTCCTGACTCGCCGTATGTGCCCCTGCGCTTTTTCCCACGTAGATCTTTTCGCAGTCCGGTGCACAGTAGTCGAGCATTTTGGGATTGGCGAGGTAATCGTAGACTACCGCATCGGCGCGCGCGAGCCGGTCGACACCTCTTACCGTAATGAGTCCTTCGTCGCCGGGACCCGCGCCCACCAGTGACACGAACCCCCCGCTCCTATTCTTCATTCGCCATGCGCCCCCGGTATGCTCTTTAAAATCTCTCCGCCTCCGGCCTCGATAATCTGTTCCGCACACTCGCGGCCGGCCCTCTGCTCTTCTCCCCGTTGTGCACGAACGCTGCGCTGCACCCACTTTCGTCCCTCGAGATCAGAGACGAACCCGTGTATCTCGTACTCTTCCCTCGACGTGTAAGTCGAAAGACAGCCCACGGGGGTGTGGCAGCCCGCCTGCAGCACATGCAGAAACTCCCTCTCCCCCATCGCCGATGCAAGACTCTCTCGGCAGCTGACCGCCTCCACGAGATGATGCATCTCCGCATCCCCACAACGCACTTCCATTGCAATGATCCCCTGTCCGCCGGACGGAACGAACTCCTCGGCAGGAAGGTACTCATCAATACGCTCCCCCAAGTCTAAACGCAGTATACCTGCAGCCGCAAGTATGAGCGCGTCGCATTCGCCCTCGTCGAGTTTTTGCAGGCGCGTCTCGACCTTTCCCCGCACGGGGACTACCCGGAGGTCGCTGCGGTAACGGCTAACCTGCGCGGCCCTACGGAGACTCGAGGTACCGATTCTCGCACCGGCTTCGAGCCCGTCTATACCCGTCGAGGAACGGCTCACGAGGACATCCCGCGGATCGGCCCGTTCGGGCACGCCTGCAATACACAATCCTCGGGGAAGCGAAGAGGGCAGATCCTTCAGACTGTGGACGGCGATGTCGATTTCCTCCTGCATCAGGGCTCTCTCGATCTCCCTTACGAATACTCCTCTTTCGCCGAGCTCGGAGATGGGTGAAGCCTGGTTTCTATCTCCTCGGGTGCGTATAGGCACCACCTCTACATCGAGACCCGGAAACGCGCCCCGCAGGATCTCCGTGACTTCCGCCGTCTGGGCCAGGGCAAGGGCGCTTCCCCTCGTGCCTATGAAAATCGTGTCACGGCTCGTCATTTTTTCTGCCGTCCAACTCGAACAGTTCGTGCATCATCTCGATGTATGCCAGGTGCTTTCCCCCCTCGGTGAGTCGCCGAAGATTCCGTATGACGAGTCCGAGCAGTCGTCCCTCGTAGTATTTCGTGAACTCCTCTACCCTGCAGTACTCCTCCTCCGAGAGCTTCTTCTTGAGTGAAGCCAAATCTTTTTCGTACAGGGACCGGGATTTCTCGGTGAGGCTGCGTATGGTCGGCGAGAGCTCGAGCGAGGAGAGCCAGCTGAGGAACTCATCGCGTTGAGAGCGGACGATCTCTTCGGCTCGTTCCGCCTCATGTCTCCTCATCTCTCTCGCATGCCCCGCCATAGAGGATAGATCGTCCACGTTATAGACGAGCACCTGCTCCGGCAGCTCGGGCGGTAGCTCCACATTCCGCGGCACCGACAAGTCCAGTATCAGCCGTTTTTTACCCTCCGGCGATGCAAGACCCGTGATTGCTTCGGCACTTAAAACAGGCTCTGGAGAAGAGGTCGAAACGAGAAATATGTCGTACTCGTACAGCCGTTGCACACACTCCTCGAATGGACAGGTCCCGACTCCGTGAAGATCCGCAACCGCTCGACCCTTATCCGAGTCTCTATTGCTCACATCTATGCTGCGACAGCCCCGGTCCACGAGGCTCTGCAGCGCGAGACTTCCCGTCTCTCCCGCTCCTATGAGCAGCACCCTCTTGTTCTCGAGCGTATCGAATGAGGTTTCCGCGAGCTCCACCGCCTTTGAGCTCACCGAAGAAGCACCCTTGTTCAAATTCGTCTCGGTCCTCACTCTCTTGCCGTTCTCGAAAGCCTTGTGAAACAGCCTGTCGAGCACACGGCCGGTCATTCCGCGAGTGGCGCTCAAACGGTAGGCATTTTTCAGCTGACCGAGCACCTGATTCTCGCCGAGCACCATCGAATCGAGTCCCGCCGCCACGCGCAGCAGATGCTGTACCGCATGGCTGTGGCGGTATGCATAGAAGGAGTCGCCCGCATCCTCCGATGCTGTGCTCCTCGCCTGAAGACAATCTACAATACGCACACGCAGATCTTCGAGCTCTCCCTTGCGTACCGAGAGGTAGACCTCGCTCCTGTTGCAGGTAGATATGAACACTGCCTCCTCGACATGCTCCATTTCTAATATTTCGTGCAGCAGACCAACGGTATCGGCATCGTCGAAGAAGAATTGCTCCCGTGTTTCGAGAGCTGCAGTTGTGTGGCTGAGCCCGATTACGCAGATCAACGTCTATCCATCTTCGTGAGAATTGAGTCTATTTTGGAGCTCAGGTACGTCTCTACCTCTCGGCCCCTATCTTCTTGCGGCATCTGTGTCGTTTTATCATAGATCCTCTTGCGCTCCCGCCGGAGCTCTTCGATTTCTTCTTCTATTTCAGGATAGCATTTCCGCCCGAGATATGCGCTCATTTTCTTCGTGAGGATCGGGATCCCTCCCGTAGAGACGGCAATGCTGAGAGACCCCCTGCGAATGACCGACGGTACCGTAAATGTACCTTCTCTCGGCTCATCCGCCGCCGGCGCATCTGCCCTGTTCACGAGGATGTTGCTGCTCACAGCCTCCTCGACCACCCTCTGATTGACGTGGGGATCGTCCGTTGCAGCAAACGCGAGTACACACCCGTTGAGATCCCCCTCTCCGTAGGCACGCCGAAGCAACAGACAGCTCCCCGCAACGTTCAAGCGGTGTATCTCTTCGCATATCTCGGGACTTATAACCGTGACATCCGCTTCGGCCTCGATTAGCGAAATCACTTTACGCGCGGCAACTCTCCCCCCGCCTACTACGACTACTCGCCTTCCCCGTATATCAGCAAAAACCGGATACATACCCATATGGTATGTAGTGTAAGATGGAGAATATCAAAAGTAAAGGCGATTTCAAGAAATGAACGTCCTCAGGCACCCTCGAACAGTCCGAGCGTCCCCTCTCGGGCCGGCTTTTGCCCACTCTTCGTTTTCACATGCTATCCCTTCACCGAGCCGGACATGAGCCCACGGACGAAGTAGCGGCCCGAACAGATACTGGAGGAGTGCGAAGAGCTCGAGTCTTGACCGGCATGAGCTGAGCCTGCACGCTTGCCCGGAGCCGCTCCATTTACTATCTTTAGACAACGGAGCACCGAGTTCCGGGGAGCACACAGGCAGATGAAACAAATCCATGCCGATTCGGATGAACATATATACCCGGATGAACATATATACATAGAGGGCGCCCGGCAGAACAACCTGAAGGAGCTCAGCCTCTCGATTCCGCTGGGAAAGCTGACGGTGGTCACGGGGGTGAGCGGCTCCGGGAAGTCGAGCCTCGCCTTCGACACTGTCTACTCCGAGGGGCAGCGGCGCTACTTCGAGACCTTTTCCGCCTACACGCGGCAGTTCCTCGAGCGGATGGACAAGCCGCAGGTGGAGAAAATCGAGGGGATCCCGCCTGCCATCGCGATCGACCAGAACAATCCGGTGCGCACCTCCCGGTCCACCGTCGGCACCATGACCGAGCTCAACGACCACCTCAAGCTCCTCTTCGCCAAGGCGGCCCGACTCTTCTGCAGCAGCTGCGGGGAGGAGGTGCGGCGCGACAGCCCCGATTCGGTCTGGGACAGCCTCGCAGCCGACCCGGCCGTGCGCCGCCACGGACGGCTCATGATCACCTTTACCGTACCCATCCCCCACAACTTCAGCGCCGAGGAGATAAAGGAGGCCCTCACCGCTCAGGGATACCTCCGTTACTACGAAGAGACGGAGGAGCGGATAGAGGTGATCCAGGACCGCACCACCTTCAGCGAGAAACGCCGCGGCAGGATCGTCGAGGACCTCGAGGCGGCCTTCCACCACGGCAGCGGCAAGCTCACCGTCCGGGTGGTCGACAAGGAGGGGGGCGAGCAGACCCACCTCTACTTCTCCCGCGACCTGCACTGCGCCCGCTGCGACATTCACTACAGCGACCCCTCGCCGAACCTCTTCTCCTTCAACAGCCCGATGGGGGCCTGCCCGACATGTCGCGGCTTCGGCCGAACCATCGGCATCGACTACGACCTCGTCATCCCCGACAAGAGCAAGAGCCTCGCCGAGGGGGCGGTAAAACCCTGGCAGACGAAGAGCTACGACGTGGCCCAGCGCGAGCTCCTCTACTTCGCCCGGCAGAAGGGAGTGCCCACCGACGTGCCGTGGAGGAATCTCCCGGAGTGGGCCAAAGAGTGGATCATCGAGGGCGAAGGCGAGTGGGAGGACGGCGAGTGGTACGGCATCGAGCGCTTCTTCCGCTGGCTCGAGACGAAGAGCTACAAGATGCACATCCGCGTCCTCCTCTCGCGCTACCGCGCCTACCGTATATGCCCCGACTGCGGCGGCGCCCGGCTGGCTCCCGAACCGCTGCTCTGGCGCATCGTCTCCTCCTCCGATGAGGCGGCGGTACTTGGAAACGGAGCGGCAATTATCGGAGAGAAAGAGGTCATTTCTTCTCCGCAGCGTCTGCCTGGTAAGAACCTGCGCGAGATCATGACCATGCCGCTCTCCGAGGTCCGCGGATTCTTCGACCGGCTCGTGCTCCCCGCTCCCCTCGACGAGGCGACGAGCGTGGTCCTCGAAGAGATTCGCAGCCGTCTGCAGTACCTCGACGAGGTGGGACTCGGCTACCTCAGTCTCGACCGCCAATCGCGGAGCCTCAGCGGCGGCGAGGTGCAGCGGATAAACCTCACCACCGCCCTCGGCACCTCTCTTGTAAACACCCTCTTTGTGTTGGATGAGCCGAGCATCGGCCTCCACTCACGTGACATCGGCAGGCTCATCGGCATCCTCCACCGCCTGCGGGATGCCGGCAACACCCTCCTGGTGGTGGAGCACGACCCGGAGGTGATCCGGGCAGCCGACCTGGTCCTGGACCTCGGCCCGAAGGCGGGAGAGCGCGGCGGCGAGATCGTCTTCTACGGCTCGCCGACACAGCTCGTGCGCTCCGGAGGCTCCCTGACCGGCGAGTACCTTCGGGGAGAGAAGCAGGTGCTGCCCTCGCCGGACCGGTCGGGGCGCCCGGATCGCCCGGGGCGGCCTGATCGCTCGAGCCGGCCGGAAAGCACGGCCCGGGAGGGCGGCGGCAACGGCACGCTGCGCATCCTCGGTGCGGCAGCGCACAACCTCGCCCGCATCGATGTGGACATCCCCCTCGGCGCCCTCGTCTGTGTGACCGGCGTCAGCGGGTCGGGCAAGTCCACCCTCGTGCAGGATGTATGCTACTACGGTCTGCGCAAGCTCCTCGGAAAACCGGTCGAGCAGCCCGGGGAGCACGAGGAGATCATCGACTACGGGAACATCGACGAGGTGGTGATGGTGGACCAGTCCCCCATCGGCAAGACCACCCGTTCGAACCCGGCGAGCTACGTGGGCGCCTTCGACACGATACGCAAGCTCTTCGGCAAGGAGCCCCTCGCGGCGGCGCGGGGCTACAGCGCCGGCAACTTCAGCTTCAACTCGCCGAAGGGCCGCTGTCCCACCTGCGGCGGCAGCGGCTTCGAGCACGTGGAGATGCAGTTCCTCAGCGACGTCTATCTCCGCTGCCCCGACTGCAACGGGAGCCGCTATAAGCCCGAAATACTGGAGGTCCGCCTCGACCCCACGAATCCGGAGGTCGTCGGAGAGATGGAGGCGAAGAACATCGCCGAGGTCCTGGAGCTGAGCGTTGACGAGGCTCTGCGCTTCTTCGGCGGCAATCCCGAGGTCCTCCTCTCCCTCGCCCCGCTCGTCGATGTAGGCCTCGGTTATATCGAGCTCGGCCAGCCGCTGCCCACCCTCAGTGGTGGGGAGGCGCAACGCCTCAAGCTCGCCGGCTACCTCGCCGAAAGCAGGAAGCGCCGGAGGAAGTCTTCGGGGCACCAGCTCTTCCTCTTCGACGAGCCGACCACGGGGCTCCACTTCGACGACATCGCCGTGCTCCTGCGGGCACTCAGGTCGCTTATCGACGCCGGCCACTCGGTCGTCGTGATCGAACACAACCTCGATGTGATTCACGCCTCCGACCACATCATCGACCTCGGTCCCGAGGGCGGAGAGGCCGGCGGCAGGCTCATCTTCTCCGGCAGCCCGGCCGAGCTCAGGGAGCGCGGCATCGGTCACACCGCCGAGGCGCTGCGCAGGAGCGGTGATATATATGAGCGGGCGACCGATTCCGGCGACCGGCAAGCGGAGGCGGCCGCAGAGGCCGGCGGGAGGAGTGGCGATGAGGGTGCCGCAGAGGCGGCGCCGGCCTACCGGAACGGTAGGGAGATATCCGTTCGCGGGGCACGGGAGCACAACCTGCGCAACATCGACCTCAGCATTCCTCGCGGGAGCTTCACCGTCATCACCGGCGTCAGCGGGAGCGGGAAGAGCACCGTCGCCTTCGACATCCTCTTCGCCGAGGGGCAGCGCCGCTACCTGGAGTCCCTGAATGCCTATGCGAGACAGTTCGTCCAGCCGGCCTCGCGTCCGGAGGTGGACGGCGTAACCGGCCTGCCGCCGACGGTGGCCATAGAGCAGCGCACCAGCCGCGGCGGATGGAAGAGCACCGTCGCCACGGTCACGGAGATCCACCACTTCCTCCGCCTCCTCTTCGTCCGACTGGGCGTGCAGTACTGTCCCGACTGCGACGTCCCCATCACCCCCCAGACGAGGGAGCAGATCCTCTCCTCCATCCTGCGCGACTATCGCGGGCACAGAGTAGAATTGTCCGCCCCGCTCATAAGCGCACGCAAGGGCATCTACAAGGAGCTCGCCGCCTGGGCCGCGAAGAAGGGCTATCCCAGGCTTCGAGTCGACGGAGAGCTGAAGCCGACAGATGCCTGGCCGAAGCTCGACAGATACCGCGAGCACACCATTCTCCTTCCGGTGGCACACATGGAGGTCGCACCGGAGAGGGAGAAGGAGCTCGACGGCCTGCTCGCCGAGGCGCTGCGGCTCGGCGGGAAGACGATCCACGTGATTCCGGTCGACCGAGAAGCGGGTCCATCGAACCCCGGGGCGCGTGACGAGGCCGCCATCTACTCCACAGTCCGCTCCTGCCCGCAGTGCGGCCGGAGCTTCGAGGAGCTCGACCCGCGGCTCTTCTCCTACAACTCTCCGCACGGATGGTGCCCCGTCTGCAAAGGAACCGGACACCGAGCGGAGGAAGAGGAGGAGCCGGAGGCGGGGGCCGCGGCGATTACCGAGGACGAGGAGGAGCGCTGTCCCGCCTGCGAAGGTACACGGCTGCGTCCCGAGGCACGGGCGGTCCGTTTCGACGGACAGCCTGTGGCCCGCTACAGCGCGATGAGCGTAGAGGAGGCGGCCGGCTATTTTGCCGACTACACACCCGCCGGCCGCGAGGGGGCGATCGCTCGCGACGTAGTGAGCGAACTCAGGTCGCGCCTCGCATTTCTCGAGGAGGTGGGGCTCTCCTACCTCACCCTCGACCGCTCCGCCCCCACACTCAGCGGCGGAGAGGCGCAGCGCATTCGGCTCGCCGGTCAGCTCGGATCGAACCTGCGTGGGGTCGTGTATATTTTGGACGAGCCGACCATCGGCCTGCACCACCGGGACAACCGAATGCTCATGCGCACCCTCAAAGGGCTGAAAGAGAAGGGCAACACCGTGCTGGTGGTCGAGCACGACGAGGAGATGATACGCGCTGCCGAACGCATCATCGATATAGGCCCAGGCGGAGGAGTAGAAGGGGGAGAGATCGTCTTCTCCGGCACCCTGCCGGAGCTCCTCGAGGATCAGAACTCGGCAACCGGACGGCTCCTGCGCGAACCCCTCCCCCACCCGATGGTCGCAGCACAGGGCAGCAGCAAAGCCTCGGAGAGGCTCCTGGTACGGGGGGCCTCTCTCCACAACCTCAAGGACATCGACGTGGAGATGCCTCTCGGGGCACTCATCTGCGTGACCGGCGTGAGCGGCAGCGGAAAGAGCAGTCTGGCCCGCGAGGTGCTCTACCGGAACATCAGGACTTTGCTCGCGGAGAAGAAGAGCTTTCGTCGGAAGAGATCCGGCCGGGGTGCCGTAGAAGGTGAAGGAAACGAAGCGAATACCCCCCTCCGCGGCTGCAGCTCGATCGAGGGCTGGGAGCAGATCTCCCGCGCCCTGGAGGTGGATCAGACTCCCATCGGCAAGACGCCGCGCTCCTGCCCGGCTACCTACGTCGGATTCTGGGACAAGGTCCGAGGCCTCTTCGCCGAAACCAACGAGGCGAAGGTTCGCGGCTACGGCCCGAGCCGATTCTCCTTCAATGTCGCAGGCGGCCGCTGCGAGGAGTGTGGCGGCCAGGGCATAAAGCGCATAGAGATGAGCTTCCTCCCCGACGTGAGGGTTCCCTGTGAAGTCTGCGGCGGGGACCGCTTCAACAAGGAGACCCTCGAGGTGGAGTACAAGGGCAAGAACATCGCCGAGGTTCTGCAGATGAACATTGCCGAGGCTGTGCGCTTCTTCCGCGCGGTCCCCTCGGTGTACCGTCCCCTCGCACTGCTCGAGGAAATAGGCCTCGGCTACCTCACCCTCGGCCAGCAGAGCCCAACTCTCAGCGGGGGCGAGGCACAGCGGCTCAAACTTGTCACCGAACTCTCCAAGGCAAAGCGCAGCGGAGAGGAGGTCGCCTACACCTCAAAGCCCACCCTCTACATCCTGGACGAGCCGACCGTCGGGCTCCACATGGCCGACGTGGAGAACCTCGTGCGGGTCCTGCGCAGGCTCTCCGATGCGGGAAACACCGTAGTCATCATAGAGCACAACCTCGACGTAATCGCGGAGGCCGACCACATCGTCGACCTCGGTCCGGAAGGCGGCGAAGGAGGGGGTCGGCTCGTTGCAATGGGGAGACCATCGGAGGCGGCGCGGCAACAGGAGGAGTCCTACACCGCGCGGGCACTGCACGATTTTCTGGCCGAGCGCGGGGCGAAAGGCTCAGAGACCGGCACGAGCTCCGATCCGGCGATAGGCTCCGAGCCATAGCTTCGTGAGCCGAAAGCGCTCGTACGCTAAATCGTGGATCAATTCGACGGAGAGATAGACTACGTTTTCTCCGAGAGCAAGGAGATACGGATACTCATACCTCTTGGAGAGTAACTATCGCCGCTGTGTAGCGGCGAACGTACTCTTTGGCTCTGCGGA
>CAYFVU010000047.1:19892-26257 GCA_964346645.1 uncultured Spirochaetaceae bacterium
TGGAGAGTAACTATCGCCGCTGTGTAGCGGCGAACGTACTCTTTGGCTCTGCGGATGCGAAAGAGGAATACCGAATCCGAGCAGGTGCTTGATCTCTATGGAGATTTACGCGGGGAAACCGACCATCCGCTGCTCTTTCTCATCCCACAGTTTCAGTCGGATGCAGGAGAGGCTCTTTCGAAGGGTGAGGGCCGGGTTATCTGCGAGTTCCGGCACCGCGTTGTAACACTGTTTGAGCCGATAATTCGGAATACGCGGGCTTAGGTGGTGAACATGGTGGTATCCGATGTTTGCAGAGAACCAACGCAGCATTTCCGGCAGCTCGTAGAAGGAGCTGCCTTCCATTGCGGCCCGGAGAGGGTCCCAATCCTTCGCTCGCGCCCAATACACCCCCTCGAACTGGTGCTGCACATAGAAAAGCCAGATTCCCATTGCTCCTGCAAGCCAGATAATCGGCAACTGAATGAGAACATAGGTACCAAAGCCCATAGTCAGACCTGCGGTCACTATTATTCCCGCAATGAGAATATTGGTGACGAGGACGTTCGTTCGCGCCTTGCGCTTCGCCATGTAAGAGGGAAGTCGGAAGCGGAGAAGGAAGCTGAACACGGCCCCCAAACCAAGGAGGATGAAGGGATTGCGGTAGAGCCGATAGGATACACGCCTTCTCTTATTTGCCTCTTGATATTCTGCGAAGGTCATGGTCCAAATATCGCCGAAGCCGCGGGTGTCGAGGTCGGCATAGGTGGCGTGATGGCGGAGGTGACTAAAGCGCCAGTCCTCGAAGGGGGTAAACACCAACAGGCCCAACAGGTAGCCGAATACGGTATTGGCCCCCTTTAGGGGAAACAGCGAGCCGTGCACACAGTCATGGAATAGAACGAAGATACGTACCAACAGCAATGCGGCAACCGGCATCAAAACCAGTGGCATCCAGAGCGGGAAGCCCCGTTTTATGAGCACGATCATGATCGCCCAGAGCACAAAATAGGGTACGAGCGTGTTGGCCACCTGCCACCCGGCTTTCCAGCTGCTACGGCTTCTAAAGGCTCGCAAGGAGGCATACCAGTCGGGCCATCTGCGAGCCCGATTCCTTTTCTTTTGCTCTGTATCTGACATCTCGTCACCGGCTCTCGCCATATACACTCCACCTAAAGCCATTCTCTCACTATAAGATTAGAAAATTCCGTTTCGCTGTGCAAGGGAGAGAAACTCCTCGCACTCCTCCCGCATGGGCAAACTCGCGACCGCGCCGTTTCTGGTCACGGAAATCGCGGCTGCTGCTGCGGCGAAGCGAACAGCCTCGGTGAGAGATCGTCCCTCGGCCAGCGCCACCGAGAAGCCGGCATTGAAGGCGTCGCCGGCGCCCACGGTGTCGACCGCCTCCACATCGAAGGCGGGAACGAGCCCGGTCGCATCAGATGTGATCCAGCGTGCTCCCTCGCCGCCTAGGGTGACAATCAGGGTCTGATCACCTCGATTGATGAGCCGACACGAGGCTTCGATGAGGTTTTCGCCGGTGACCTCCTCGCCGAGGATGACGGACAATTCGGTCTCGTTCGGCGAGAGGTAGTCGGCCGCTTCGATGAGCGAAGGGGACAGCTGCGCAGCCGGTGCCGTGTTGAGCACGGTGATCGTCCCGTTCTGCTTCGCGATGTTCAGCGCCCGTTCGACTATATCCAGAGGCACGCCGAGGGTGCACATGAGCAGGTCGGCATCGGCAATGGCCGCCTCCACTATACCGAGATCCTCCTGAGTAATCGCAAGGTTCGCCCCCTGACTCACACCGATCATATTGTGTCCCTCGCGATCGACGTAAATCATTGCCACGCCTGAGCGGTATTTTTCCTTTTGCATAACGGCGCTCGTGTCCACACCCGCGCTTCGCCACGTTTCGAGGGCGAGCTCTCCGTATTGGTCCGTGCCTATTGCGCCGAAGAAGCTTACATCCGCACCGAGCCTCGCCGAGGCGACCGCCTGGTTAGAGCCCTTTCCTCCCGGACCCTCGAAGAAGCGATCCGCATTGAGCGTCTCACCCTCCCGGGGAAGGCGCTCGAAGTAGAGGACGAGGTCCACATTGAAATCTCCGACTACTACAATCTTTGCCATGACGTACTCCTCGATGATTCATACTAATACAGATTTTTCACAGCCGAAACAATTTTTTCTCTAAACCTGTCCATTGAACCTCCCCGGCTTGACCGGAGAGAGCCGGAGTCGGTGCGAACTCATGTTTCTGCAGACAGGTACCGATAAAAGAAAAAAAGGAGCGGAATATGAAGAAGAAGCGAATCCCAATAGGCAAATTCCTCGTCTCCCGCGGGGTCCTGTCGATAGAGGAAGAGCAGGAGGTAGCCGCTGAGCAGGCGCAACTGGAGGAGGACGACTACGAGGCCTTTGGCAGAATCGCGGTACGAAAGGGCTTCGTGAGCGAAAAAGTGGTAAAAGATGCCATGCGAGAGCGCAGTAGAATGGAAAAGGGTAAGTGAACAGGACCACACACCGTCCTTTTCCCTCGGCATTCGCATAGACAGCGATCCGAGGATCGTAGAGTTCTCACGGCGCAGAACTCAGGAGCAGGATGAAATCGAGAGCCTGCGCTTCTCCGCATTCGACCTCGAGCGGCTCGAAGACTACGACTTCATCTTCAGCAACCACCTACTTCACCACTTCGACTACGATGAGGCGGCTGCGCTGCTCGAGGCCGTAGGCAGAAAGACGAGAAATCGCTTTCTCATGAACGATTTGAGACGTGCGAAGTGGCCCTACATCGGTTACCGGATCTTTTCCGCACTCTTTCTCCATCACGGCTTCGCCGCTTATGACGGGGCGCTCTCCATTCTCCGGGGCTTTACCCCCGTGGAGCTGCGGAAGCTCAGCCGTCGCACCTCGCAGCCGCAGCTTATGCGAGTCGACACGACGGCTCCAGGCAGAGTATTCGTCCTCGGCGAGGGCAACGGCTACCCGAGCGGAGAGATACGCTGATACAGCGACTCAATACGCCATCTCTTCGCCCTGATACTCTATGTAGTTCGGCGTATCGAGATCAAGCCGAGAATTGCCTCCAAAGCTTTAGCCATTTTTCCATTTTCTAAGGGTTTGTGAGCATTCTAAATGTGAAGTGTATGTACATACACTTCACATTTAGAATCGCTGTTGTCTCGATCATCTTTTTTACCGACTCTTCCACGGCGAGCGCGGCGGGCCGCCGGTATTCACATTGAAGACTCCCAGCACGTCCTCCTCGTGCCTGGATGTACTTGTTATAGCGTACTGCTCCCATTACCTGTAGGTAAAACCGGGTATATGATACACGAATTCCCTATACTTCGTTCACATCTCGTTCACATCTCTGCCCTATCTTATAGCCATACACACACTACCCGTAAGGAGGGTTTTTATGAGACGAAAAATAGCAGTTGGTATGATGGTAATGGCAGTCGGACTCCTGTCGACCGCATCGCTCTTGGCGGAGGGCGTACAAGAGGGAAGCGAAGAGTCGGCCCGAGACCCCCGAACCTTAGCCTACGAACAGTTCGAGAGCATAGGAGTGGAAGGGACCATCGAGTTGAGTGCCGACCGTCCCGAGTTGACCACGAAGGAGGGCGAGGTCTACAGACTGATGTACCCATATTCTCTCGCCGAGGACATAGAGGTGGAAACCGGAGACCGCATCTCGGTCGAGGGCTTCGTGGTTCCCGGTCCGCGATGGGAGTGGGACGAGGGAGAGAAGTACCTAAAGGTGGAATCGGTCATCCTGAACGGCGAGGAGTACGAACCGGCCTCCCGCTTCGGTCCCGGATACGGCCGCCACGGCATGAGAGGCGGCTACGGCCCAGGAATGCGCGGCCACATGGGTCCCACAAGAGGAGGAACCGGTTGGCAGGGTAATCCGAGCTACCAGGGCGGACCTCAGTCCCGCTGGTAGGCGCCCGAGCGGTAGCTCATGGTTCACACCGGCCGACGGCGCCCCCCCTCCGGCTCATATCTTAAGACTCGTATCTGGAGTGGAGCCCCGGACTGTATCGCCTCGGCCGGTTTTTTTGCACTGCAGCAGCTGAATCGGATTGATTTTGACCATAGCGGGAGATTATATTTAGTACATGATGCACGGCATGGGATTTCCATTCTTCTTGGGCTTCTTTCGAGGTCCTTTCATCCTCATAGCGATTGGTATAGGAGCATTCTTTCTCGTGCGCCGTTTTCTCGGCTCTCGTGACAGAAGTAGACACGAAGAGCGCTATGTGGGAGGCAGCAGCCGAACAGATGAGGCACTCTCCGGCGGCTCGCACAGTACGACGGAGACATCGATCTTTCGCCTTGCTGCCCAACGCGGTGGTGAGATCACCGTTTCGGAGGTGGTTACCGAGCTCGGATTGGATCCGAAGGAAGCCGAAAAAATACTGGAGGCGATGACCGACGGCACCAGGGTGCGTATGGAATTCGACGACAAGGGTACGGTCTACTACGAGTTTCCCGAGCTCAAACGCTGATCGATTTCATTCAACGGGCTTTTACTGTTGTCACGCCGAAGTGGATCACCTCTCTATCAATTTCGTAGAAGCATATCTCTCACTTCTACCTCCGAGTTCCGATATCTCTGTTTCTCGGAAGTTACATCCTTGAATTGCACGGCCTCGCTCGGGCACCACTGGATGCAGGCATGACACATCTCGCAGTCGTCGCCCCACACCGGTCTGCCGTTTTCCATGCGGATGTTGTCTCGTGGACATATCCGGACGCAGATGCTGCAGCCGCTACAGGCCTCGGTAGCCCAGAAGTTCTCCGCCATCGTTTTGAGTGTCCTTATTGCCAGAGGATTGAGTAAGCCGCCTATCAGGTTCGTGAGCAGATTACTGGATTCCAGTCTCATCCTCATTTTGCTCCAGCCCTTCGGCAATACGCCGTGCATTCACTAATGAGTTGCCGCTTCCGGTAAAATAGTACAGTGTAGTTTTCATGTGTTTCCTCCTGGTTATATATTATTCTAATATTAGAATAGATTTTTTAAAAAAAATTGGTTCAAATCTTGTGGATGTTACACACTCTCGAGCCACCTCATCTCCGCTTCAACTAGAGCCGCATGTCTCTGCAACGCCAGTGCGACACGCTCCTTCTCCCTCGTCCTTTTCGGAATCTCCTGCTGATAGAACTCGAGCCTCTTCGAGAGGTAATCTCGATATGCCGAAAGACATTGCCGGAACTCATCGTCGTTCAACACATCGGAGGTGACGAGCCCCACGGTAAAATCGTCCTGATGCTCGATCGGCGAACTCAGCATTCGAATAACCTCCTCTTTCAGGGCAGCTCTTCCCCCATCGCTGATACGATAGACCTTGCGTTTCGGACTACCCTCCTCCTTTACGGAGTAAGAGCTCAACAGGGAGTGTTTTTCCATCTTGTTGAGCACATGATAGATGGAGGAGAATCCTATGTTCGCCCACTGCCGCATCTTGTTCTCTTCGATCAGACGGTCGAGCTCGTACCCATAGCGATCCTTCGTCGTCAAAAGTCTTAGTATAATTACCTCGCTGTGCGTCATTTTCTTTCCTACTATTCTAATATTAGAATATAAGGAAAGCTTGGTCAATACAAAAGAGATTAAAAAAAATTTATAGAATCCGCTTCTTTTTCACTTTCGGCGAGTAAACCTCACCGGAAGTGCTCAGGCCCTACTTCGAATCGTAGACATCGTTGAGAATTTTGTTAGGGGAACGCAGCGGTAGAACTCTTTTCAGCGATAGATCCCATGATTACTCCTCGAATCCTTCATGCTATAGCCCATTTTTTGAGCCACATTGCATTCTATAAACGCATCGAGACATCGGACAACCGTCGGTCTTTTTCCGGGAGTAAAATCGACCACCGCAGTGGAGTATCCCCCCGGACAGAGCCTGGGAATCTTTCGCAGATCCTCTAACAGCAGGGGGTTCGCCGATAATTCCTGCAGGTTGTAGAGTTTGAGCAGCTTCTCCACCGAAGAGTGCTTGTATTTGCCTATGCTGTAGAGATGGGAAAACTCGAGGAGGAAATAGAAGAGGGATATCCCCCGAATCTTCGGGTCCCGTAAATCGAACTCCGGCCTCACATCCTTATAGAATTTGTGGTTTAGGGTGTCGAAGGCGCAGAAGGTGCGAATCGACTTTGCGATCTCGCTTATCTCCTCCCCCTCGAGCTTCTCCGGGTATCCGCTGCCGTCATCGACCTCGTGGTGGTCTCGAATGCCGTAGCATATCTTCTCTCCCAGGTCTTTGAAGTTCTCCGCCGCCTCGTGGAGTATCACTGCGGTGCCGAGTTCCACGAGGGCCTCCTCGGAGAAGGCTTTCTTCCTGTTAATAATGGTTCAAAGATTGGGTACAAGATAC
>CAYFVU010000048.1:0-4331 GCA_964346645.1 uncultured Spirochaetaceae bacterium
CGATCTGGAAAACGCCGGTCTGTACCTTTATGAAGCGGATCGAATCGAGAGACACTGAATTGCCGCTCGAATCAACTGCATCGTCTATGTCGAAACGGTTGGCGCTCCTCTGCCTGCCGCCGAAGGATAGGGAGGCAATGTCATCTGCCCCGTAGTTCTCGGCGTAACCGCTTGCAAAGCGGTCCTGGTGATCCTTCCATGAGCCGTCCTCCTCGTATTTCGCATGTGGCAACTTGACACCGGAGAAGGTGACCTCCGTCACCGATCCGTAGCCATCCCACCACCAGTCGGATGAGTCGGCGCCGTCCGGGTAGCCGGGGACGAGCTCGCCGCTGCCCTGCGGGTCCTGGTTGTCGCTCCAGGTGATGTTTTCATCGCTACCGCCGGGCTTGGAATAGGTAACCACGTAGTTGCGTATGTATTCGTCGCCGTCGCCGTAATCCTCTCCGGTTTCGCTGCCCGCGATCTCGTACCAGGTTTCTTCGGCATCCGGCAGGCCATTGCCGTTGTCATCCGGCATCACATACACTACTCCCGGCTCACTGCCGACACCCGGCTGGGTGAAAACGGCAAAGTCGTACCCGCTCAGGTTCTGCACGTTATGGTCAAAGCCTGCGACGATGTAGCCTCCCCAGCCGCCGAGCATGACGTAGTCCGAGTTCGTGCCGAGGAACTTCTTCATCTCTTCACTTTCGCTGCCGATAGTACCGGCGTGCTGTCCCGGACCGTAGCGATACTCGAAGACCTCGGAGATGTAGGCCGGATCGGCAGAGTTATTGCCCGAACTCGAAGAATTGCCTGCGCCCATATTGCATGAGGAGAACGAAGCGAAGATTGCGAAAGTAGTGAATATGATAAAAACCAACCTATTCATTGAAATATATCATCCTTATAAAGATACCCGGGGCCTGCCCGGCGGCTTTTCGCCGCCGCCCGGAGGCTGAAAAAATACGCCGCAGGCTGACCCGCGTCTCGCGCAGACCAGCCGATGCCGGCCGAATTGCCGTGCGAGTTTCGCATGCTATTGTTTTACGAATCCAGCGGATGCAAAACCAAAATAGCCGTTGTCGTTTGTTGCACCGGTTTCCGCTGCATCGGCGGTATCGAATACATCATTTATGTAATCATCGTCACTGGTGTCAGTATCTTTCGAGCCCTGAGTAAAATCACGTTTTGAGGAGTCACTCTGATTTGTTGCCCAACGGAACACGTTATATTTTCCAACTTCTCCGGTTCCTGCATTGTTTACCTCGGTATATTTGATTACCGCATATCCGAGTCCCTGGGTTGACCCGCTCGGAGTAGTAATAGAGGTATCTCCTGCATTGAGCCCATCGTTTGAGAATTTCACTATTTCTGCTTCATACTCGGTCGAATAACCACTTCCCGTATAATCACTTTGCCGTACTATCGAAGAATCTGTAATGATGTATTTCTCGTCCCCGGACTGTCCTTCTAATATCCACACCCCTTTCACCTCGATAGACTCGGGCTCGCTGACAGTTCCCGGGCCCACGCCGAACATGTCGCAGCCGGCGAGGCCGGTAAAGAGGAAGATGGCGGTGAGCAGGACGGCGGCGGATCTGAGCACTCGGCGTGTCTTGTGTTTGGTTTTCCTGAAAACGCGAGGTGCTTCGAGCGCACTGAAGCTATTAGAGGAATTGGAGGCTTCCCGGGCCTTTCGATTGCATGTGTGTTGCATGTTCTTCTCCTAGTGGCAGAAGAAGACGGAGAGTGACGAATCGATGCTGAAGAACACGGCAGGCAGGTTGTCTTCAATCGGTCGTCCATTCCGACTCGTTCCGCGAAGTCTAAATGGTTTTACACACATCAACGTCTCCTGGCTGACGGATATCATCGGCTGCACCTTCCCGGTTTCCCAGTGGCAACGCAGCCGCATTTCCGAACACAGTGACGGGCTCGCGGAGGATTTTCACCCCCTTCCGTTTGATATGCGTATGTTGCGCTATGGTATCATGGTCTAGTTGATTTGGCAATGTGTGAATCGGACTTTTAAGTCCTTGTTGGTTCGGTGGTGAGAGGTCTTGCGGCGGCGGAACTCCTCAGTAACTGTACGAAACGAGCAGCCTGATGCTCCTCCCCGGAGCCGGATAGTAGAGCGTACCGCCGGTGGGGTCGACCTCGGCGTAGGTCGTGTAGAGGCTGTCGAGGAGATTCTCGATCTCGAAGCGCAGCTCCATGTTGCCGGCTCCGAGCTCCGGGCGGTAGATGAGGGAGAGATCTACCAGGTAGTAGGCATCCGTGCGGCCATCCTCGTTCTCCTCGTCTCCTGCCTTGAAGGTGCCGCTGCGCAGGCTGAAAGCCGGAGAGATGATGAGGCTGTTCAGAGGAGAGAGGTCGATGGCGGTGTCGAGGGAGTGCTGCGGCACGAGGGGAATCAGCTCTCCCTTGTGAGGGCCGTCGATAAAGCTCGAGTACACATATCCGTAGGAGGCACGCAGCTCGGCGCGGCGGTGCAGAACGGCATTTGCCTCGAGGTCTGCACCCCAGCGTCTGCTGCCGTCGACGTTCACGTGGGCATCGCCGTCGCTGTTCCAGGCGATCTCGTCCCGCATCTCGAGCACGTATCCCTCTGCCGCGAGGTCTATCCCGTTGCTCACTGAAAGACTGCCGCCGATCTCTGCATGGTAGCCCGTTTCGGGGTCCAGACCGCCGTTGAAATCGCCGAGCCCCTCCGAGACGGTCGCCTGCTCGTCGGCAAAGGGGTAGCGAAAGAGGCTGCCGCCCCTCGTGTATAGCGAGACCTCCTCGGAAGGCCGGTAGGTCAGCGTTCCCTCGTAGACGAAGGCGTGGTGTATGTCGCTGTCCTCGATGTCGGCCTCGGGTTTCTTTGCCTCGAGCATCGCCTGCTCGAAGCGGATCGCTCCGTCGAAGATGAGCTCCCGGCTGAGTTCTATGCGGGGCTCGAGATAGGCGCCGTAGTGGTCGAATCCGAAGTCGGCAGAGTACTCTTTGGTGTCGCGGCTGCTGTCGGAAAACTGCACGGTTTCCGAGTTCGAGAGGTAGATGTCGGCTCCCGTGCTGAGGCGCCAGGGTAGCGGCCCGGATTCGCCGAGCAGGACGAACTCGGGCGAGACTTCGAAGCCGTGATAGCTGCGGCTCCGGTAGTTAGAATCCGACTCGATGTCGGTCAGGGTGGCCTGGTAGGTGTAGCCGGCGTCGAGCCGTATCTCGGTGTCATAGAAGGGGTACCACTCCAGGCCGAAGAGGGTGGCAAGTCGATGCTCCTCAGCCTCGTTTTCATCGAAGCTGGAGGCAGAAGGGTTCTCTTCATACTGAATTTCGGCAAGACCGCCCGGCATCTCATAGTCTGTCCAGTTGTAGATGAGGTCGAGCTCACCACGGATGATGTCGGTGGCGTCCCAGCCTCCGTCGGCATGGGTGTTTACCGAACGAACAGCCGATCTGTCGCGAAATCCTTCGGCGGTGGAGTGGGTAAAGGTGATGGCCCCGTCCGTCGGGCCCTGCGAGGCGCCGAAGCGGATTCTCTGGTCGGAGAAAATGCCGTTGGAGAGATTGTCGGAGTAGTGGGAGCCGAAGTCGATGGTCGAGGAGAACTCGGCTTCCCCTTCGCTGTCCCTGGTGATGATGTGTACGACCCCTGCCACAGCGTTGTTTCCGTAGCGGGCGCTCGCGCCTCCGCCTGTCAGCTCTATCCGCTCTATCGACTCGAGGGGGATGGAGAGCCACTGCATGCCGCCTCCGTCGTGAGTGTTGAGACGTCGTCCGTCGACCATTACCGAGACACGTCTGACACTCTTTTGCCCGAATCCGCGCATGTCGATTCGTGCTCGCTCCGGACCCCCTTTTGAATGGAAGGTCACCCCCGCCACCTCCTCGAGCACGGCGACGAGCGACCGTGCGCCCGAGGACATTATCTGCTCGCGGGAAACGATACGTACATAGGCCGGCCTCTCCTCTTCTTCAGTCTGGGCGGAGAGAGAAGGCGCAGACCAGAGAAAGATAAATGTGAGGATAAGCGGGAGAAAATAGAGAAGCCTACCCCCGGCACCGGTCAAAGGATTGCCGACGGAGAAAGGGCGGCCGGCGGAATTGCCCTCAGCGGCTGTGGTTCGTTCAGCGGCGGAGTAGGAATGTGCACCGATGCGTTTCATGTAGAGCTCCTCTCGCGAGATTTCGCGGCGTTAGCAGTTCTGTTGCGCTGCGCCCGTTTCGGGCCGGCATCCGCCGTTCTGCCTACTGTTGGCTTCAGCACATGGGCCAAAATAAATCCGTTTGCAGTGAGGCGGCACCTGGTATTAGAATACATCTATAGATACAACACCGCAACAAAGGAGCAATATATGTCC
>CAYFVU010000048.1:4431-25914 GCA_964346645.1 uncultured Spirochaetaceae bacterium
GGTATTAGAATACATCTATAGATACAACACCGCAACAAAGGAGCAATATATGTCCAGAAAATTCGCCCTTTTCTCTTTCAACGGCGGGGCCATGTGTTTCGTCCACGTCCTCTTGAATGCGATGGATTATACGGACAAGGGCTACGAGGCAAAGATCATAATGGAGGGTGAGTCGACCAAGTTGATCGAGCACTTCGAGAAGCCCGATGTGCCGTTTGCCGAACTCTTTCAGAAGTGCATCGACCGGGGCCTTCTCGACTGCGTCTGCCGGGCCTGTTCGCATCAGATGGGCGTGCTGAAGAAGGCCGAGGAGAAGGGGCTTCCTCTCTGCGACGACATGTCCGGACACCCGAGCATGGAGCGCTACACGAGTAAGGGATTCGAGATCATCACTTTTTAGGGTATCGATATGGAGATAAGACCAATACCATTCGGACAGGGAAACGGCTACGTTCTGAGGAACGAAGGGCGGGTCATTATCGTCGACACGGGGCCGAAGGGAAAGTACAAGAAGATCAAACGCAGTCTCGCGCAGATGGGGCACGACTGCACGGAGATCTCGCTGGTGGTGCTCACCCACACCCACTATGACCACACGGGCAATCTGGCGGCCTGCAAGAGGATGAGCGGCGCGCCGGTGGCGGTGCACGCGGCGGAGGCGCAAATGCTGCGCGACGGGTATTCGACCATCCCCTCCGGTGCGACGCCCGGGGGGAGGTTCATCGTCTCTCTGGTACGAAGATTGGGGTTGGGCGGAGCCTCCTTCGAGCCGGTGGAGCCGGAGATCGTGCTCGGTGCGCCCGGTGCTGCCGGTGTATCAGTTGCCGCCGCCTCCGAGCCTACGGACAGCTTCGACCTGCACGAGCACGGTTTTCCCGGCGAGGCCATCCACACGCCGAGCCACTCGCCCGGATCCATCTCTCTGCTCTGCGACGACGGATCCTGTTTTCCCGGAGACATCCTCTTCAACATCTTTCCCGGCACGGTAATGCCGCCCTTTGCCGATAATCCTGAGTTGCTCGCCTCTCACTGGCGCCTCCTCCTCGACCGGGGCGCAAAGACCTTCTATCCGGGGCACGGAAGGCCATTCGGCAGAGACCGCCTTGAGTCTGCTCTCGAGAAAAAGGGAGAGGGACTTGGGCGTGGCGGCTAACTGTTAGTTTTCTGTTATTGAGTTTATAGAATAATTGACATTTTTAGCATTATCGCTTAATTTGTAAAAAGTATTTGCTTTAAGCTAGTGTTTTTATCATGTTTAAGGGTTAAGGAGGCGATGATGCGTTTAAATATAAAGCTATTCATCTCGCTCATTCTCCTGCCGTTGGTTCTGCTTATTGGAGCTGGGTTTTTATCATTCAACCTGCAAAAGACCATGCTGACCGAAGAGGTGGGTACGAGAAGTCTCGCACGGGCGCAAATGCTCTCGGCAAAGATCGAGGGGATTATGACCCAACAGAGGCAGATTCTTGAGGATTTCTCCCGCCTTTCGGTCGTACGAGATATGATGCGCAAGATGCCCGCCTCGAATGATATAGAGGATTACAGGGAGATCCCAGAGTATGAGATCTATCTCGATGTAGCAAAGTCCTTTGCTTCTGATCCGAAAGTGGGGCTCATCTACGCCTCCGCCCCGCAGAGTTTCAATGCTCTGGCAAATCGCTGGATAGATCTTCCCGAGGGCTACGATGGACGAGAGCGGCCTTGGTACACTCGTGCACAGGAAGTGGGTGGTTTCGCCGTTACCGAGCCCTATGTGGATCAATCCACCGATGAGGGAGATGTTATCCTCAGCGCCTCCATGCCGGTAAGCGCCGGGGGTAGGGAACTAGGAGTGGTTGCTCTCGACATGACCCTCAATCAGATTATTGCCATGCTCGAGGAGGCATCTGCGGATACGGTCGGCGAGGTCTATCTGGTAGATCGGCTTTCCGGCTCCCTCATATTCGCGAAAGGCTCCGAGCCCCTGACCGTGACGGTGGAGGAGTACTTCTCCAACGGAAACGTGCACAACGGCGAGGAGTTGCGAGGGGAACTCCTCTCGGCGGAAGGGGGACTCGTTACCCTCGAACCTGGCAATGAGGGGGGCTTCAGACGGAGCCTCGTGGCCCATACCGAGGTACCGGAGATCCCATGGGCCGTCGCCGTAGGTTACCCCTACAGCGAGATAAACCGACAGATCTATGGACCCGTCATGAAGTCTACGGCCACCACCACCCTGCTCATCCTCGGTATCCTCGTCATCGCCTTTATCGTCATAAACAGGATGATTATTCGGGCGGTGCAGGTGACCACGAGAAACCTCGAGGAGATTGCGCAGGGCGATAGGGATTTGACCGTCTCCATGAAGGTGCTGACAAAGGACGAGATCGGGAAGCTCGCGGGGTCGTTCAACAACTTCGTCGACAGTCTCCGGGAAGTGATCGACCGCATCAAGGGCGATGCCGACGAGATGAAACAGCAGCGCAACGAGCTGGTGTCGAACACCGAGGAGACCGCCTCGGCCTCCAACGAGATAAGCGCGAACGTGCGCAACATCAATGGGGAGATCGACAGCCTCGACAACGAGGTGCAGAACGTCTCTTCCGCGGTCGAGGAGCTCACCAGGACGGTGGACATGCTGCAGGACAACACGGAGACACAAGCCTCCGCGGTCGCGCAGTCCACCTCCTCCATAGAGCAGATGATGGCAAGCCTCGACAGCGTTGCCGGCACCGTGCGCAGCAAGCAGGAGAGCGCGCAGAACCTCTCCGATACCATCGAGGAGGGAGGAAAGGTTGTCGAGCAGAGTCGCGAAGCGACGGAGAAGATCGTCCAGCTCGCCGGCAGGATATCCGAGATATCGGAGGTCATCAGCGGAGTAGCTAGTCAGACCAACCTCTTGGCGATGAATGCGGCGATCGAGGCTGCCCACGCAGGCGAGGCGGGAAAGGGTTTTGCCGTCGTAGCCGACGAGATCCGTAAGCTCGCAGAGACGAGCCAGACCAACTCCAAGGAGATCACTACTTCGATAGAGGAGATTCTCGAATCGGTGGACGTCGCCTCGAAGGCGGCCAAGAGCAGCTCCGATACCTTCACGCTCATTACCAAGGAGACGAAGGAGACGGTCGACGCCTTCAACGAGATCTACTCGAGCACCGAGGAGCTTTCTCAGGGAAGCAAGCAGATACTCGAGGCTATCGGCGAGCTGAACAACGTGGCTACACAGGTCAAGGAGAGTGCCGAAGAGATGAAGAACTCGGTCGGCATCGTGAAAAGCGCCGCCGGCAAAGTGAACAACATCTCCACCACGGTCAAGACGGGGATAAAGGAGATAGAGACGGGCACCTCCGAGATCGCCGAGGCGATGGCGCACGTCGAACAGATCTCTCAGCAGATCAGCTCGAGCATCGAGAAGGTAGTCGAGGAGGTCGACACCTTCAAGACCTGACGGCCCGAGACAGAATGCGGTGAATCCGCAGACGAGCACAGCGCGGGGTTTTGAAAAACCGACGCACGAGATGTATAATGGAATAGAACGATATACGAGGAGCTATAATGTTTCCGGTAAAACCGAGAGAGAACGTCATCCCCATCGAAACCGAGCTCGAGGCGAAGTTCCTGGAAGAGGTGTTGAAGGACAGGGATATTCCCCACGTCTTCATCTCCTACCACGACAGCGCCTTCAACGGCATCTATCAGATGCAGCACGGCTGGGGCCATGTTGAGGTGCCGAAAGAACGCGCCGAAGAGGTGAAGCGGCTCTATGAGGAGCTGAGACACTCATCGCCGGAAACAGAGGAGGAGTGCATGATCGAAGTACAAAAACAGGATGAGAACACGTTCTTAGTAAAGGTCTCGGAGGGCGGCGGATCCTCCAGCCACACCGTTACGCTTACCGACGACTACTACCAAAAGTTGAGCGGCGGAAAGGTCGACAAGGAGACCCTCATCGAGAGATCCTTCGAGTTTCTCCTGGAGCGCGAGTCGAAGGAGTCTATTCTCGGTCGCTTCGAGCTGCCGGTAATCGGCCGGTATTTTCCCGAATACGAGAAGACCATAGGGAAACGGCTGTAGCGCCTGTCCTCGTTCGGGATCTGCAGGGCGCGGCGGTAGCCCTCGTATCGGTAAGGACGCGATCAAATAGACGAGGAGTACTGCCATGGATGAAAACCTGCAAAACACCCGCCGGCGGACTGCGCCCGGATCCGCATCCGAGCATGCCTCGGAGGATCCGCCCGGGCACCCCGCACCCGGGCGGAAAGATCCGGATCGGCCGGATCCGCCCGACCGGTCTGCGGCGCCGGAAAAGCCGGGACTCCGGATAAAACCGCCCGCGAGGGATTTCCGGCCCCTGGTGCCGAAGGATAGCGGCACCTGGAGCTTCGAGTGCCGGTCTCTGGAGGGTGGATACCTGCGCCTGTGCGCTCTGCGCTCTGCCGAGGGACCCGTACACGACCCGATGAGGAGAATACCGAAGTCCTGGGCGGTGGTGGACAGGCCGGCGGAGGCAGATTCGGCCGGGGTAAACAGGCCCGCCGGTTCGGCAGGTCCGGCCTGCCCGGGCGGTGATGATGCCGGTACGGACGGCGGGGATAAACTCCCCCCGTGGACCTGGAGCGACGAGGGCATGCTCGAGTTCGGCGAGATACGGGTTCGCCGATGGATGGAGCATCCCGAGGCGGTCCGGTTCTCGGTGGAGATAGGTGCCGAGTCGTCGGTATACGGGCTCGGTGAACGGATGGGCCGGCTCGAGCGCTCGGGCCGTGTGTGGGACATGTGGAACACCGACGAGCCGGAGCATCTTCCGAGCCGCGATCCGCTCTACGTGTCGGTGCCCTTCGCCATCATCGGCGCCTCCGCCGGCTGGTACGGCCTCTTCGTCGACGTGCCGGGAAGGCAGTACTGGGATACGGGCTTCTCCGAGGGCGGCACTATACGTGTAGATGTCGAGGACGAGTACGTGGACGCCTACCTCTTTACCGCTCCGAATCCCCGCGAACTGCTCGCAAAGTACACGCGGTTGACCGGCAGCCAGCCGCTGCCGCCGCGCTGGGCTCTCGGATTCCACCAGAGCCGCTACAGCTACTTTCCGGAGGACAGGGTGGAGGAGTTGGCCTGCAGTTTTCGCGAGCACGGCCTGCCCGCCGACGTCATACACCTCGACATCGACTACATGGAGAGCTACAAGATCTTCACCTGGAATGGGAAGCGCTTTCCCGATCCGGCGGAGCTCGCACGGAAACTGGAGGCGCGGGGTTTCAGGCTCATAACCATCGTCGACCCGGGTATAAAGATAGAAGACGGCTACCACATGTACGACGAAGGAACGGAGAAGGGCTACTTCTGCCGGCTCCCCGACGGAAGGGTCTATGAGGGGGCTGTCTGGCCCGGTCCGGCGGTCTATCCCGACTTCTCGAGGGAGGAGGTGCGCCGGTGGTGGGCTGAAAAGCACGAGCACCTTCTCGGCCGGGGTATCGACGGCATCTGGAACGACATGAACGAGCCGGCCGACTTTACCGGAGACGAGCTGCACCGGCCCGACTTCACGGTGCCGAACCGTCTCGTGGCGGAGAACGACGGCGAGCCGGTGGACTTCCGCAGATTTCACAACCTCTATGCAAACGGGATGAACATTGCTACCCGCGAGGCCTTTCGTACCAAACGCCCCGAGGACCGCGGCTTCGTGCTCTCCAGATCCGGATATGCCGGGGTACAGCGGTATGCGGCGGTCTGGACCGGCGACAACTGCAGCTGGTGGGAGCACCTTGCTGCAGCCGTGCCGATGCTGCTCGGATTGAACCTCTCCGGCGTCCCTTTCGTGGGCACCGATGTGGGCGGATTCCAGGAGAACGCCTCCCCGGAGCTCTACGCCCGGTGGATCGCCTTTTCCGCCTTTACCCCCTTCTTCCGCGCCCACTCGGCCGACGACACCCTCCCGCACGAGCCGTGGAGCTTCGGCGGAAAGGTGCTCGACATCGCCCGTCACTACCTCCGCCTTCGTTATGCCCTGCTGCCCTACATCTACACCGCCTTCGAGGAGAGCGCGCGCAGCGGGGAGCCCCTCATGAAGCCGCTATTCTTCGAGTGGCCGGAGGCCGAGAGGCTGCGGCGCGTGGGGGACAGCTACCTCTTCGGCTCAGCGCTGCTGGCGGCGCCGGTGACGGGCCCCGACTGCGTAGTTCGTCACCTCTACCTGCCTCCCGGCGGCTGGTACGACTTCTGGGACGATGTCTACTTTGAAGGGGAGCAGGATGTACTGGCGCCGGCGCCCCTGGAACGGCTCCCACTCTTCGTGAGGGCCGGCTCCATCGTGCCGCGCGAACCTGCACGTCTCTCGACCTCCGAGAAGCGCCGGGGGCCGCTCCTGCTCGAGCTCTATCCCGATGCGGATGGCCGAGCCGAAGGCCGGCTCTACGAGGATGCCGGCGAGGGCTTCGGGTTCCGCGACGGGGCCTTCCTGCGGCTCTCCTTTGTCTACGAGAACGGCGAGCTGCGCCACACGTGGGAGCAGCGCGGATATGAACTCCCCTGGAGCGGTGTACGGGTGAGAGTGCACCGGCCGGCGCGTGGTGGGTATGGCTCTGCCGGCGGCGCTGCGCCAGGCTTATCAGGCGAGTACAGCGGCTATGGTCTGCGTAGAACACCCGGCGGCTACGGCGCCCGCGGCTTCGGGCTTTCCGGCCGGGATGCGCTCGCCCTCGGTGTGGCGAGGTTGCCCTCCGCATTCAACGATGCCGGTACGGTCGGCGTAGCGGGAGCGAGCGGTTTGGAGGGCAGCGCCGGCAGGCAAGGTGAGGCGCAGAAACAAGGAGAGTCGCTGGAACGGGGTGTGGTAGAGGAGTTCGATTACCGGCTATATTGAAGCTCGGAAGCGGCGCCTCGGGCTCAGCGTCGCATGTTCAGCGCTACTCCACGCTGCGGCCGGCCACCACCTTTATGCCGGTGCCGGCCACGTCGTCGACGATGGTCTCGCCGATGGAGACGGGGGCCTTCAGCCGCAGCCCGTAGAGATGCCGGAGGAGATCGTCTATATGCTCAACCGGCAACGCCGCGGTGGTCTTTACCGGAATGCGGCGGGTGTGCACAGCTCCCTCTATGCGGCAGGTGGCGGTGACCGTCCGTTTGGGGGCAAGTACCTCTTCTCGAGCGTAGGCCTCTCCGCGGGGACATTTGTTTCCCGTCACCTTTACCTGCGGAGTGTCGTCCTGCTCGGGTTTCTTTGGGGGAAAGAGGTCTACCTTCAGCCTGCAGCCGATGGGGCAGACGATGCAGACCATCTCGCGCGTATCTTCTGCCGTCTGGGTTTCTGCGGATTTAGCCATTGCTTACACTCACCTCCATCGTAACCGACCCTTCCTCGGGGATGTCTTTGAAAATTGCGGGCTTCAGTTTCAGCTGGATCATCTCGCTCGGTTGAATGTGAGGCTTGCGAAATTTCTTCACCTCCTCGCCGTTGACCTTTAGGGAGATGACTGCGTTGTTCTCTACGACAAGGGGGCGCATGAAGAGGGTCGAGGTCTCGTTCGGGTCGATGCGCCCCGGATTGACGTAGCGGATGTTCGCCCCCGGTTTCACCTCGATCTCCCGCTCCGGCCGCTTGCCCTCGAGGTAGGCGGCCACCCGCTCGCCGGCACTCCTCGCCTCCTCGGAGACGAAGTCCACGAGGTCGTGCACATGTAATACGTTGCCCGCGGCAAATACGCCCTCCTCCTCGGTCATCAGCATACTGTTGACCGTCGGACCGCCGGTGAGGCTGCTGAGGGGGATGCCTACCTGCTTTGAGAGCTCGTTTTCAGGGATGAGGCCCACAGAGAGCAGGAGGGTGTCGCATGAGATATAGAAGGTCTTGTCGTAGTTCGGTACTCCGTCGTCGAGGGGGGTGATGTCCACTCCCTCCATGCGGTGCTTCCCGTAAATCTTCGAGACGATATGGCTGAGGTACAGGGGAATGTCGAAGTCATGAAGACACTGGGATATGTTGCGGGTCAGTCCGCTGGGATAGGGCTGGATTTCGATGACCCCATGCACCGTGCTGCCCACCCAGGTCATGCGACGCGCCATGATGAGGCCGATATCGCCGGAGCCGACGATAACCACATTTTTTCCCGGAATGTAGCCGTCGATGTTCACGAGGCGCTGTGCAAGGCCCGCAGTGTAGACCCCAGCCGGACGGGTACCGGGTATCATAATGTTGCCGCGATTGCGTTCGCGGCAGCCCATGGCCAGGACTACGGAGGAGGTAATGAAGCGAATCGCTCCCTCCTTCGGAGAGTAGCCGATGCACTCCTTCCTCCCGTCTTCGGTTCGCTGCAGCTCCATGACCGTGGTGCCGGTAAAAAGCTGTATATCCGTAGCTTCCACCGCACGGATCCACCGTTCGGCGTACTCCGGTCCGGTCAGTTCCTCCTTGAACTCTTGCAGGCCGAAACCGTTGTGGATGCACTGAAGCAGCACCCCGCCGAGCTCGTCTTCGCGTTCGACGAGGGCGACCTCGTAGCCCTTCTCGTGGACGGTGTGCGCCGCCGCGAGTCCGGCGGCGCCTCCCCCTATAACCAGCGTATCTATCTCTACTACTCTCATAACTCGCTCCAAAGTACCGGACTCTTCGGTCCCCGTTTCGTCACCTCGCTGTAGCTCTTACCCGTCTCGCGCATGATGATGTTGATGATCTTTCCGGTGCAGAATCCGCCCTGGCAGCGGCCCATCTGCGCGCGGGTAAAGAATTTAACCCCGTCGAGGGTGTCGTGGCCGCGGCGTATGGCCTCCACTATTTCGGCTTCCGATATGTTCTCGCAGCGGCAGACGATGTTGCCGTAGGCGGAGTTCTCTCCTATCAATTCGTCGATTTCGTAGACGGACTTGTTGCGGATGCGGGGCACCGTGTCCACCTTCGGCTCGTAATCGCTGCGCTCCTGCAGCAGGAGACCCTCCTCCTTGAGGATGTCCTTCACGTACTCTCCGATGGCGGGGGCGGCCGTGAGCCCGGGCGACTGGATGCCTGCGACGTGAACGAAGCGAGGCTTCTTCTTGCTCGCCTCTATGTAGAAGTCTCCGTCCGGGAGCGCCGGCCGCAGACCCGAAAATGCGGTAATGACGTCCGAGGTGGATACCTTCGGAAGCATCTGCCTGGCGGAGTCGAATATCTGCTTCAGTTTCTCCGTGGTGGTGGAGAGATCGTCCTTCTCGCGCATCTCTTCGGCGGTGGGGCCGATCAACACGGTTCCCTCGACCGTGGGAATGACCAGCATGCCTTTTGACACGCTGTTGGGAACGGGAAAGAGCACCTTGCTCGGGCAGGCCTTGGTCATGCGGTCGAGGAGGTAGTACTCGCCTTTGCGGGGAGTGATCTCGTACGCTTCGGCGCCGAATATCTTGGAGATTGTGTCGGCATGGACTCCGGCGGCATTGATCACGTATCGGGCGGATATGGTTCGGCCGTCTCCTGCCCTTATCGTGTACCGCTCCTCCCCCTGCTCTGCCTCAAAGACCTCGAAGTCGGTGAAGATTCGCACTCCGTTCTCCTGTGCCGATTCCACCAGTGCGAAGACGAAACGGTACGGTTCGATGATGCCGCCGCCGGGAGCGTAGAGACCTCCGACGACGTCGCTGGTGAGCTTGGGCTCGAGATCGAGGATTCTCTCTCGCGAGCATAGCTCTATTCCTATGGCGCCGTTCCTTCGACCCCGCTGGTAGAGGTACTGCACGGTCTTCATCTCCTCCTCGTTCATCGCCGCGACGAGGATGCCGCAGCGGGAGAAGGGAAATTGGAGCTCCCTCTGCAATTGGTCGAACATGAGGCTCCCCTGGATCTCGAGGCGGGTCTTGAGTGTGCTGCTCTCGTGGTGAAAACCGCCGTGGATTATTCCCGAGTTCGCTTTCGAGGTGCCGAAGGAGACGTCGGTCTCCTTTTCCAACAGTGCAATGCTGATGTCGTAGGAGGAGAGTCTCCGGGCGATGGCTGCGCCGCTCACCCCGGCTCCTATTATTGCGACATCGTAGACCCCGTTCGATTCAAGTGTACTCATGGCCATCCTAAAACCTATATTTTTGTACAGTGTACAAGATAGGAGGGCTAAATGAAAGAGTTCCTGGTTTGTTTTGAAAGAAAAAGTAAGCAAAGATTCAAAAGTAATCAAATCAGGGAATTCAAAAAGCAATGATTTCTGAAATTGTCAGGGCTTTTAGCAAGTTTAATTGTTTATGTGATATGTAATTAAACTTGCGACCCCCCATAGTGAGATTCTTTCAAAAATGTATTCTTGCCAGAATATCAATTTTTGATGAAAAGGGCAGTCTCTTCTCTCCTTACGGCCTCTTCGGTCTGCATCGCCGCCGGTTGTCTCTCGCCCTTAAGCGAAGAAGGATTGAGAACCTCCAAAAACTCCTCCGTTTTTCTTGCGTTTTTATGTATGCAAAGCTCGTCTACAGTATTGAATAGAATAATCGAAACGCGGTACGGCTCGCGAAGCACTGCGATATTTTTAGCTTTTGGAATGTATTGAACAAAAAAATTGAGCTTTCGGCAAAAATACCCCTTACAAAAAAAGTAAAATTCTAAGTTATAGTTCTGAATGTTTGTGAACTTTTAAATATTATTTTCTCTGTGAAATGAACGAATTTTATCGTTTTTTTCTTGACAGCTCCTCAAACAATGCTACTATGTAGTAGATATTTCAAGGAAATTCAAACAACCATGAGGACGGTACGGCATGGGAATAACAGTCGAGAATGTCACAATGAAGGTAGGAGGAATCACCAAGCTCGAGAATGTGAATCTCGAGGTACACGATGGTGATTTTTCCGTCCTTCTCGCTCCCACGGGATCGGGAAAGACCACACTGCTGCGGTTGCTTGCAGGGATCGAGAAACCGACCAGCGGCAAGATCTACTTCGACGGAAAGGATGTCACTCCTCTCTCCGTGCAGAAGAGGCACATCGCGATGGTGTATCAGCAGTTCGTAAACTATCCCTCCATGACCATCTACGAGAACATCGCCTCTCCTCTTCGCGTGTCCAAACAGAAGATTTCGGAGGCGGAGATAGACAAGAAGGTGCGCTCGAATGCCGAACTGCTCGGCATAAGCCAGGTGCTCGATCACCTGCCCGAAGAGGTCAGCGGCGGACAGCAGCAGCGCACGGCGATCGCGCGGGCCCTCGCGAAGGGCACGAAGTATGTCTTCTTCGACGAACCTCTGGCCAACCTCGATTACAAGCTGCGCGAGGAGCTGAGAAGCGAGCTGAAGATAATCTTCCGCGAGATGGGCGGTGCAATGGTTTACGCGACGCCCGAACCGATCGATGCGCTCGGTATGGCGAGCCACGTCGGTTTCATGCACCAGGGAAAGATCATGCAGTACGGACCGGTGGAAGAGGTATACCACAACCCCAAGTACGTGGAGGTTGGCGAGTACTTCTCCTATCCGACCATGAACATCTTCGAGGCCGACAAGGTAGAGGAGAACGGTAAGCTCTATTTGAAGGTCACCGACGACTTCAAGATCGATGCAAGTAAGATAGGTGAGCGGCTCAAGAAGGAGAAGTACTACATCGGTACCCATGCACATGCGGTGAGCTTCGAGAAGGAACAGAAGGAGATGCTGCCGTTGAGCGGTGAGGTGGAGCTGACCGAAGCCGTCGGTTCCGATACCGAGGTCCATGTGAATCATAGGGGACACACGCTTATCGTGCTGATGCAGGACATCGTTAAGTACGAAATAGGGAGCGAGGTAACCTTCTACGTCAATCCCGAGCGGTTCTACGTATTCGATACAGACACGCACGAGTTGTGCGCAAAAACCATGACGGAATAAGTGGGTGGAAGGATAATATATGGCTAGGATTGAATTAAGAGACATTTCGCACAGTTACGATTGGGAAGAGGGAAAGACCGAGAATTACCAGTGGGCGGTAGAGAACATCAACGTGGCCTACGAGAACGGCTCCGCAAACGCCCTGCTCGGTCCCTCCGGCTGCGGCAAAACGACCCTGCTGAAGATCATCTCCGGGCTCACCAAACCCACCCAGGGGAGTGTCTTCTTCGACGGAAAAGATGTGACCACGATGGATGCGAAAGAGCGGCACATCGCACAGGTCTTCCAGTTCCCCGTAGTCTACGACTCGATGAACGTCTACGGTAATCTCGCCTTCCCCCTGGTAAACGACAAGAAACCGGATGCGGAGATACGCAAGAGAGTGGAAGAGGTTGCCGAGATCATGGAGATCACTGATATTCTTCGGGTTCCGGCGGGAAAGCTGAATCCTGCGGACAAACAGCGCGTATCGCTCGGCCGCGGTATCGTGCGGCCGAACACCGCAGCTGTGCTGCTCGACGAACCGCTGACGGTCATCGACCCGAAGGCGCAGTGGGGACTCCGACGTAAGCTGAAGGAGGTTCAGCGGGAGCTCAACTTCACCATGATCTACGTGACGCATGATCAACACGAGGCTCTTACCTTTGCCGATAACGTGACGGTCATGCAGGTCGGCACCATCGACCAAGTGGGCAGCCCGCAGGAGCTGCACGAAGACCCGCAGAGTACCTTCGTGGGCTACTTCATCGGCAGTCCGGGAATGAACATGGCCGAGTGCAGTATAGAGCCTGATGGGACTATGAAGTTCTCAGGGACGCAGTACGTAATAGACGAGTCGAAGGCGAAGAAGCTCCTCGAGCAGGGAAGCGAGTTCACCTTCGGCATTCGTCCCGAATTCGTGAAGCTCAGGCTGGAACAGAAAAAGAATTGGCTGCCGGCCGAGGTAAAACTGGTGGAAAGCACCGGTGCATACAAGATCGTCACCGTTACAGTAAACGGTACCGACATTCGAACGCGGGCATCTGAGGAGACGAATGTGAATGTAGGAGAGACCGTGTGGCTCTCCTTTCCCACAGATGCCCTCCATTTTTTCAAAGACGGGAAAAAGGTCCTGTAAGGCGTAAAGCATGAGGTGCGGAGGTAAAGTATGAGATATGACAATCGGGCCTGGTTCTTTCTGGTTCCAGCACTTGCGGTAATGGCACTGAGTGCCTTCATACCGCTCATGACGGTAGTAAATTATTCGTTACACTATATTTTTTCAGGTTCTATCCCGGAATACGTGGGATTGGAAAATTTCGTGCAGGTCATGCGGGACTCCGCCTTCCAGGGGGCACTCGGGCGGCAGCTGCTCTTCAGCATCGCTATATTGGCGGTGGAAATTCCCCTCGGAATCGCCATTGCCCTCTCCATGCCGAAGAAGGGAGTCGGCGTCGCCATCTCGCTGGTGCTGCTCGGCATACCGCTGCTGATTCCCTACAACGTAGTCGGCATCGTGTGGCGACTCTTCTCTCAGTCGGACATCGGCGTGCTCGCCGAGTTCCTCGGGTGGTTCGGCTATAACTACAACGTCAGCCTGGATCCGATAGATGCGCCGCTGACGATATTCGCCCTGGATGTGTGGCACTGGACGCCGCTGATCGCACTGCTCGCCTATGCGGGACGAATGTCCATTCCCGACGCCTTCTACCGGGCGGCCGAGATAGACGGCGCCACGGCCTGGAAGACCTTCCGCTACGTGACGCTGCCGAAGCTGCGGCCGGTCCTGGTACTCGGCTTCCTGCTGCGCTTCATGGACTCCTTCAAGATCTACGCCGAGCCGCTGCTGCTCACCGGCGGGGGACCCGGCAATACCACCACCTTCATGAGTCTATTCGTAGCGCGCAAGGCGCAATCCTATGAGCTCGGATATGCGGGAGCCGCGTCGATAATCTACCTCTTTATCGTCATCGTGCTCAGCTACGTCTTCTTCCAATTTCTCACCAGACTCGGACAAGGGGAGTATCAGAAATCATGAGACAGAAAAAGAAACTACAAAAACGGTACATATTCCTGATCGCCTACTTCATACTGCTTTTCATTCCGATCTACTGGATGTTGAACACCTCGCTCAAGTACGATCAGGAGATTCTCAGCGGTGTCTCCCTCATTCCTCAGGAGCTCACCTTCAAGAACTACGTGGAGATATTTACTTCGGACGTGTGGATGAGCAGCTTTCGCAACTCGCTGACGTACGTGGTCATGAACGTGGTCATCGTGCTGATAGTTGCGGTGCCGGGTGCCTACGCCTTCTCACGCTACAACTTCCTCGGCGACCGCCACCTCTTCTTCTGGCTGCTGACGAACAGAATGGCGCCTCCGGCGATCTTCATTGTTCCTTTTACCGAGTTGTTCTACACCATGAACATCCATGACACCCACCTTGCCGTGGCCCTCGGACACTGTCTGTTCAACATACCCCTCGCCATCTGGATCCTCGAGGGTTTCATGTCCGGCATACCGAGGGAAATAGACGAGACGGCCTTTGTCGACGGATACAGCTTTCCCCACTTCTTCAGGAAGATTTTCCTTCCGTTGATCGCGCCGGGAATCGGAGTTACCGCCTTCTTCAGCTTCACCTTCTCGTGGGTAGAGCTGATAATCGCGAAGGCGGCGACCCTTACCGAGGCGAAACCGGTGGTCGTCACGCTTACCGTGGGCATCGGCGCCGAAGGTGTGCAGTGGGGGCTCCTCGCCGCTGCGGGCGTGCTCACCATTATCCCCGGTGCAGTCGTCGTCTACTTCGTAAGAAACTACATGGCAAAGGGCTTTGCCTTAGGAAGGGTATAGAAAATGATAAACTGGATTGTAAATACCTTCGGATGGATGCACTGGACCCTGCCGAGCGGGCTGTTCTTTATAGCGATTTTCGGCTCTATCGCTCTGCTGGGTATTATCGATCGAAAGGTCAGTCCGAATGTCGATCGAAAGGGCTTCTTTCCTATCGAGACGGGGAGGGGAGACCGACTCTTTATCGGGATCCTCTCTACCATCGCTATATTTCTCATCTGGGTGCTGCTTTTCGGGCAGAACTTTCTGCTGATTGCAGCATTAATCGCGGCACTATGGTTCTTTGTGGAGTTCAGATGGGGTTGAGGATGGAGGCCGACACCTCCTGCCGTCCCGTTGCGGTGAGCGCTCGTCAGGGCTAAGACAACGAGTGCTTCGCTGCGGCGGATGGACATGGAGGGCCGGTACGATATCCCCTGCTCCGGACGTATTCCGCTCAGGATCAAAATTATAAAAGGAGAGTGTTTATGAAGAGATTTCTAGTACTGCTTATCGCAGTCGCGCTTCTTGCCGTCCCTTCCGCCCTTTTCGGCGAAGGTCAAAAGGAAGGAGGAGAGGCTACCGCTGAGGAGACGAATCAAGCCATAGAGAATTGGCTCGACGAGTTTCAACCCTCCGTGTTCTCCGAACAGGAGCAGCGAGAGGAGCTCCAATGGTTTGCGAAAGCTGCAGCGCCGTACCGCGGCATGCACATCAAGTCCGTTGCCGAGGGAATTACTACTCACAAGTATGAGTCCGAGACCCTCGCAAAAGCCTTCGAGGAGATCACCGGCATCAAGGTAACTCACGACATCATCGGAGAGGGCGAGGTCGTCGACCGCGTGCAGCGGCAGATTCAGACCGGACGCCGGCTCTACGATATTTACGTAAACGATGCCGACCTCATCGGTACCCACCTCAGGATGGACTCGGCCCTCAACCTCAACAACTACATGGTAGGAGAGGGGGCGGAGGTTACCAATCCGCACCTGGACGTAAACGACTGGCTCAACCTCGAGTTCGGGCAGGACTACAGCGGCAATCAGCTCCAGCTTCCCGACCAGCAGTTTGCGAACCTCTACTGGTTTCGCTACGACTGGTTTACCGATTCCGACATCAAGCAGCAGTTCGAGGACATCTACGGCTATGAGCTCGGTGTTCCGGTCAACTGGGCCGCCTACGAGGACATCGCCGAGTTCTTTACCAACGAGGTCAACGGCGACGGAACCATCGACGGCGAAGAGGTCTACGGTCACATGGACTACGGCAAGAAGTCTCCCTCCCTCGGTTGGAGATTTACCGATGCATGGCTCTCCATCGCCGGTGTGGGCGACAAGGGTATTCCCAACGGTCTGCCCGTCGACGAATGGGGAATTCGCGTAGAGGACAAGATCCCGAGAGGCTCTTCCGTATCCCGCGGCGGCGCGGTAAACAGCCCCGCAGCCATCTATGCCACCACCAAGTACGTGGAGTGGATGAAGAAGTATGCCCCTCCCTACGCAGCATCGATGACCTGGTCCGAAGCAGGCCCCACCCCCTCCAGGGGTAATGTTGCTCAGCGACCCTTTCAGTACATCACATGGCTCTCCGACCCCGCATTCAACGATCCCGACAGCCCCGTAACCGACGACGACGGCACACCGCTCTGGCGTGTTGCTCCGACTCCCCACGGCAAGTACTGGGACGAGGGAATGAAGGTCGGCTACCAGGATGCAGGAAGCTGGACGATCATGAAGGAAAGCGTAAAGGGCGACCGCCGGGCAGCGGCATGGCTCTGGGCGCAGTTCTGCGTATCCAAGACCGTCAGCCTCAAGAAGTTCCTCGTCGGCCGGACTCCGGTACGCCGAAGCACCGTCGAATCCGACTATCTCGCCGAGCAGGAGAAGCAGCACAAGTACGGCGGTATCATCACCTTCTACAAGTCCCCGGTCGAGTACATGTGGACCGACTCCGGACCGAACGTGCCCCACTATCCGCTCCTCGCCGAGCAGTGGTGGAAGAACATAGCCCTGGCGGTTACCGGTCAGGCAACTCCGGAAGAGGCCATGAATCAGCTCGCTGCCGACATGGACAGCCTGATGGAAAAGATGAACCTCAAGCAGTTCAGCCCCGTTCTCAACGAAGAGCGCGATCCTGAATACTGGTTGAATCAGCCCGGTTCTCCGAAGGCCGAGAGGCCCGACGAAGAGCCGCAGACGGTTCCCTACGACGAGCTCATCAAAGAGTGGGAAGATTAAACTGGATTCGTTACTAAAAGTCTACCGCGGCCGAGTATCTACGTGATGCTCGGCCGCAATATTGTATGGGCAACGGGGTGTAATGGTATGAAGATAAAAACACGGCTCATCGGCACGAGCATCATCTTCTTTCTCGGTCTCATCATGCTTTCGGGTCTCTTCTTCTATCAGATGAAGGTAAGCGAAAGGTACAACAACCTCATCTTCGCGATGAAGGACCTGAAGGCTCAGGTGTACGAGACCAACCTACAGTTGGATCGGACACTCTTCGGTTCGGAGCTTGCGGAAGAATATGAGCTCTTTGTCGATGAGTATGAGACGCTGCGGAAAGAGATGAAGTCGTTCTTCGCTCGTCCACTCTTTCGGGATCTAGAGACGGCAAACGAGAAGATCGAGAGCGAGACGACAACCCTCGAGAACATGTTTCTGATGAACGACGAGAAGATTGCGGAGATGAGCGGCAGTGTAGAGAAGTTTTCGAGGGAGTACGAGACCTATCTTCCGGGCCTCTTCGAGGCGACGGTGTACTATGATGACACGGCCCTGCAGGATACGCGCGATGCCGTGGAAACGCTCTCGAAGAGCTTCAGCACACAGGTCGGTACTCAGTTCGACACGATAGTCGAGCACATAGAGACGAGCATTGCCGAACGCGAACGGAGAAGCCTCATCATCGTGATAGCGGTGGTGGTCGCAGTAGTGGTAGTGGTAACCATCATGCTGATAACGATCATCGTTCAGCTCAGACGGAGAATAGTCCATCTGCAGGGGGGAATACGCCGTCTCGAGACCGGAGATTTTTCTACTCTCCTCTCCGAGGAGGGGAAAGACGAGATCGGCGAAATCTCGAGCTCCATAAACGGTTTCCTTCGCCTCTTTACCAATGTCATCAGACAAATCAAGGAGCTCTCCGCTACAACATCCGAGCAGAAGCAAGAGGTCGACAGATCCGCGGAGAACTCTGCGCGGGAGATACAGGAGATACGCTCGCGTGTCGAGGGCTTCAGCTCGAAGTTCAAGGAGATGGTCGAGCACTCCAAACGGTCCGAAGAGCACACGGCGAAGGTCAAGGAGAGCCTGAGCGCTTTCTCCGAGAGCATAGAGAGCCAGTCTACCTCGGTGAACGAATCCACCTCTTCGGTGGAGGAGATGAGCGCCTCCATTTCCAACGTCGGAGAAATAGCGAAGAAGCGGAAGGAGGCGAGCGCCCAGATGGTCGAGGTGACCGAGAGTGGAGGAGAGAAGGTAGAGGAGAACAACAGCCTGATCGAGCAGAATGCGCAGGATGCGAAGGAGGTCGAAGAGGTCGTCACCCTCATAAACAACATTGCCAGTCAGACCAACCTCCTCTCGATGAATGCGGCCATCGAAGCCGCCCACGCGGGAGAGGCCGGAAAGGGTTTTGCGGTGGTTGCGGAGGAAATTCGTAAGCTCGCCGAGTCGACCAATACGAACTCCAAGCGCATACGCGAGACGATGAACAAAATCGCCGACCGGGTAGGCGATGTCTATTCCGGGAGCACGGAACTCCAAAAGGTCTTCGGTCGGATTCTCTCGGAGACGAAGGACACCGATAATGCGCTATCGGAGATCAGCGGCAGCATCGAGGAGATATCCATCGGCAGCAGCGAGATAACCAATGCCATGACTTCGCTCAACGAAGTGACGCAGGAGATCCAGGAAAAGACCCAGGAGATTGACCGGAGCATAACGGAGACGAGCGAGTCCATTCGCAGTGTCTATCGAATCGGCAGCAATGCCGACGAGGAGGTAGATGTGCTAGATGAGAAGATTAGAGAGGTCGAGCAGCTCATGCAGAAGGTAAACGAGCTGAGCGGCTGCAACACCGACAGCATCATGGCGTTGAAATCGGAGATGGAGAAGTTCGTAGTCGACGGATCCGAAGAAGAGCTGAGTCCTGTAGAGGAGGAGGAAGAGATAAAGACGTAGGAGCGCTTTGCCTCAAAGTCAAAGAAAACAATCACAAATATACAATAAAAATAATTTGACAAACAAAAACGTTCATGAAATAATTACTTTCACACTAAAAATTGAAACACGGGTTCTTCCCGTAACGTAGATGAGGAGGATTGTATGGCTGAAGACTTTGTATGGGTCGATTTCGATTTATTAGAGAGGTTTATGACCGACGCGTTCGTGGCAATAGGCATACCGGAGGAGGATGCGAAAGTCTGTTCGGAGGTGCTCATTACCTCGGACAAGCGGGGAATCGACTCCCACGGTATAGGAAGGTTCAAGAGGATCTACATAGACCGGATAAAGGACGGCATTCTCAACACGAAGACCAATTTCGAGGTGGTCAAAGATGGCCCCACCACTGCGGTGGTCGACGGCCACAACGGTATGGGCCACGTCATAGGCAAGAAGTCCATGCAGATGGCAATCGACAAGGCGAAGGAGTACGGGCTCGGAATGGTGGCGGTGCGAAATACCACCCACTACGGTATCGCCGGTTACTACTCCCTCATGGCCATAGAGAACGGGATGATCGGATTTACCGGTACCAATGCACGCCCCTCCATTGCGCCGACCTTCGGGATAGAGAATATGCTCGGGACCAATCCCCTTACCATCGGCTTTCCTACCGACGAAGACTTCCCCTTCGTACTCGACTGCGCCACCTCCGTCTCTCAACGCGGAAAGATCGAGGCCTACTCGAGAATGGGCAAGGATCTGCCCGAAGGCTGGGTCATAGGCAACGACGGCAAGTCAAAGACCGACTCCACCCAGGTGCTGAAGGACCTCGTGGCCGGAACCGCGGCGCTCGCACCTCTCGGCGGCATCGGTGAGCAGAACGGAGGCTACAAGGGCTACGGCTACGCCACCGTGGTAGAGATCCTCTCTGCGGCGCTGCAGAACGGCTCCTATCTGAAGGACCTCCTCGGATACGACAAGGATGGAAACAAGATACCGTATCCGCTCGGTCACTTCTTTTTGGCCATAAATGTCGATGCGTTCCTCGGCCTGGACGTCTTCAAGTCGGTAGCCGGCGACATCCTGAGAAAGCTCCGCAACTCCGAGAAGATGCCCGGTGCGGAGAGAATCTACACCGCCGGCGAGAAGGAGTGGGACGCTTGGAATTACCGCAAGAACCGCGGCGCAAGGGTCGACACGAAGCTGCAGCAGGAGCTCGTTGCCGTGCGTGACGAGTTCAAACTCGACTACCGCTTCGATTTCGAGTAATAGAGGAGCACTACATGGATCTGAAGAAAGAAGCACTGAAATATCACTCAGAGGGACAGCCCGGGAAGCTCTCGGTCGTAACCACGAAGCCGTGCCAGACCTCCAAGGATCTCTCTCTCGCCTACACCCCCGGTGTGGCGAAACCGGTCCTGGAGATCGATGCGAATCCCGACGACGCGTTCAGCTATACAAACCGCGGCAATCTGGTTGCGGTGGTCTCGAACGGCTCGGCCATCCTCGGACTCGGCAACCTGGGCGGATTGGCGAGCAAGCCGGTCATGGAGGGTAAGGGCGTTCTGTTCAAACGCTTTGCCGACGTCGACGTCTTCGACATAGAGCTCGACACCCAGGATCCTGAGAAGATCATCGAGATGGTCAAGTTGATGGAGCCGACCTTCGGCGGGATAAATCTGGAGGACATAAAGGCTCCCGACTGTTTTCGGGTTGAAAACGAACTGAAGAGGATAACCAACATCCCGATCTTCCACGACGATCAGCACGGCACCGCCATAATCAGCGCCGCAGGACTGCTCAACGCACTGGAGCTGAACGGCAAGAAGATAGAGGATATTAAGGTGGTCTTCAACGGCGCCGGCGCGGCCGGAATCTCCTGCGCCCGGCTCTTCGTGGAGCTCGGCGTAAAGAAGGAGAATCTCCTCATGTGCGACAGCAAGGGTGTCATCTACAATGGCCGGCCCGGAAAGCTCAACCCGGAGAAGGAGGAGTTCGCCGCTGACACCGAGCTGCGCAGCTTAGAAGAGGCAATGGAAGGCTCCGATGTCTTTATCGGCGTGTCGGTAAAGGACTGCGTGAGTCCGGAGATGCTCAACTCCATGAACCGTGATCCCATTGTCTTCGCCATGGCGAATCCCGATCCGGAGATCACCTACGACTTGGCCCTCGAGACTCGTTCGGACGTGATCATGGCAACAGGAAGAAGCGACTTTCCCAACCAGATCAACAACGTCCTCGGTTTCCCCTTCATTTTCCGCGGCGCCTTAGATGTACGGGCGACCAACATCACCGAGGGGATGAAGATCGCAGCCGCCAAGGCGTTGGCGGACCTCGCGAAGGAGCCGGTGCCGGATGTGGTGAAGAAGGCCTATGACGACACCGATTTCTCCTTCAGTAAAACCTACATCGTGCCGAAACCCTTCGATCCGCGCGTGATCGAGTGGGAGGCCACCGCGGTGGCCAAGAAGGCGGTGGAGGAAGGCGTTGCCCGAGTGCAGATAAATGACTGGGACGCCTACACCGAAGGGCTCAAAAAGCGAGTAGCGAAGTATTGGGAATAGCCCCACTGTACCGTAGGATAAGAAATGTAATAATCTAGAGCTTTCGCAGCTGCGCCCCCGTGGGTCTCGGACTCCCGGGGGTGTTCTTCTGTCAGGGGGTTGTGCCCGTATTGCTGCCTCTCAGGCGCCGTAGTGCTCTAAGAAGTCCTC
>CAYFVU010000049.1:0-18908 GCA_964346645.1 uncultured Spirochaetaceae bacterium
GAAGCGCCCGCCGCACCGGAGGAGAGCAGCTCCGCCTCCTCGTGCCTGATCAACCTCTCCACATCGAGCAGAATTATCACCTGCTCGTCTATCTTTCCGAGACCGGATATGTACTTGTCCTTCTCATCTCTTCCCTGAAAGCTCGGCGCCGGGTCGATGTTGCGGCTCGGAATATCCTGCACCTCCGTGGCGGTGTCTACGATAAAACCGATCGAGTCATCTCTGATATTGACCACGGTAATGACGGTGCGGTCGTCGTACTCCCGTCCCTCCATGTGAAAGCGAAGGCGCAGATCGATCACGGGAATGACCTGTCCGCGGAGGTTGATCACCCCCCGCACGTAGTCGGGCATGTCGGGGACCTCCGTGATCTTCTGCAGCTCGATGATGTCGGTAACATAGGTGATGTCGATGCCGTAGACCTCGTTGCCCAGCTTGCACATGAGAAACTTGTTCTCCTGTAGCTCGTCCTCGTCGACCTCGGTCTCCCATCCCTCTTCTTTCTCTACTTCTTTGCTCATACCTCACTCTCCTGCGGTTTACGAAAGAGATCAAAACCGGTCGAAATCCTCATCCTCCAAGGAGATTACCTCGTCTGCCTTCACGGGTTTGATGCCGGTCTCCTCTCCTCCTCGAGCCGCTCCTCCCTCGGCGGCCGTGCCCGTCGCAGCCGAGGTGCTCGTACGGCCGGTCGCCCCGTGCGTGCCCCCGGATTCGGAGGAGTGGCCCTCCGCCGGCTCCCGCCAGTTCTTGTGGTTGGACTTGTATCCGTTTCTCTCCTGGGACGGCTGATGTTGCCGCCCGGTCGAACCTCCCTTCTCCTTATGGGCGAGGTTATCGAGATGGCTTCCCTGCGTCAGCTGCTTGCCTCCGCCGGTGTAGCGCTCGTCTATCTGAAACTGGGCCACCATGCTGCGCAGCTGCTGTGCCTGTCCGGCCAACTCTTCGGAGGCAGAGGCGCTCTCCTCGGCACTCGCCGTGCTTCCCTGGGTTGCCTCGTCTATCTGGTCGAGCCCCTCGGTGATCTGTTCGATGGCCTGCGCCTGTTCCCGGCTCGCCTGGGCGATCTCCTCGAGGAAGTTGGCCACCTTTCCAGAGCCCTCTACGATCGAGGTGAGCTGTTTGTTCGTCGCATCCGCCGCCTCGGTGCCGTCCTTTATGTTGGTCACCGTATCCTCGACCATCTGCGTCGTCTCCCTGACCGAATCTGCGCTCTTGACGGCGAGATTCCTCACCTCGTCGGCGACCACGGCAAAACCCTTCCCGTACTTGCCGGCCCGGGCGGCCTCAACGTTTGCGTTGAGGGCGAGCAGGTTGATCTGGAAGGCGATGTCGTCTATGACCTTTACCACCTTGTTTATCTCATCTGAGCTGGCGTTGATCTTCTCCATTATCTCGGCGAGCTGCTTCATCTGGCTGTTGCCCGACTCGGCATCTTCGGTCGCCTTCTTGGCTATTGCATGCGCCTCCGTTGCGTTCTCCGCATTCTGCTTGGACTGGCTGTTGATCTCGTTGGTAGAGCTGGTAATCTCCTCGAGACTGCTCGCCTGCTCGGTCGCCCCCTGGCTGAGGTTCTGACTCGCCTGGGATACCTGGTCGGCACCGCTTGTCACCTGCTCCACCGCGTTGTTTACCTGTCCGAGCAGCTCGTTCAGGGAGGTGACCATGCGCTGGAAGGACTTGCCGAGGGTATCTTTCTCCGACGAAATCGAAGCCTCTACGCGGAGATTTTTGTTCGAGATCTCCTCGGCGATCTTCGCCTTCTCCGTCTGGTAGTTTATCACCTTGTCGAAGGAGTCGCCGATTACCCCCAGCTCGTCGCTGCGCTTCGTGATTCTATCGAACTCGCTGCGATTCACACTCGAGAGGTCTATGTCGCCAACCGCGAGGTTCTGCGCGCCCGAGACCAAGAGCAGAATCGGCTTGGAGATGGTGCGGGAGAAGAAAACCGCGGCCAGAGCGGCAATGACGATCATGACCAGGGCGCTGATGAGTATGAAGGTGGTCAGCGTGTCGATCGGCGCCCTCACCTCCGCCTCGTCTATCTCCGCCAGCAGGGCCCATGTGCTGTCGAACATCTCCACAGGTGCGTAGGCCGAGACCACCGGGTTGCCGTTGTAGTCGGTAATGATCTTCTCGTGACTCTCGCCGGCGAGCGCCTCTTCGGCGGCCTGTGTACGCACATCGCCTCTCTCTGGGTCTGCAAAAGAGGCGATGACCGAGTGGTGCTCCGGGTCGAGGTAGGAGTCCGAGCGCATCAGGTGATCCGGACCGACGAGATAGGTCTCTCCGGTCTCGCCCATGCCTGCGCGCTGCGTCATGATGCCGTTGATCTCGTCGAGAGGAAGCTGCAGGGCGACGATCATCTCCACCTTCTCGTGCTGCAGCAGCGGTTCTGCGACGAAGGCTGCGGGCTCCCCTCCGGATGGCGCATACGGCTCGAAATCGGCGAAGCCGAACTCCTGCGTAGAGAGTATTTCCCGAGTCAACTCACCCAAGTTGGAGTCCGAGTACTTTCCGTCCACCATATTCGTCTGGTAATCGGCCTCGTGCGTTACAGAGTAAAAAACCCTCCCCTCCGGATGGATGAGAAAGAGGTCGTAGTAGCCGAACTTCTCCTTGAAGTCGGTAAAAATGTCTCCCTCCTGTCCCTCGAGCTTGAGGGCGATCGCCTCCTCTAAGTTCTTCTTCGTAATCATGATCCAGTTGCGTCCCTCTATGTCGAGGTGATCATAGATGACCGCCACAAGATCTCCGGCACTGTCGGTAAAGACCTCGTTTCCAGTATTTCCTTCGAAGGCGCGCTGGATGTAATCCACGCTCTCGGCTACCTTCGTCTGGTCTCTGCCGAAGACGTACTCGCCGTCTCCCATCGTCCTCATGTCGCTGCGGAAGTAGTATCTTCCGCCCTCCTTCGACATGAGGTAGGTCTCCCCCGACTCTCCCATAGCAACACGGGAGCCGACTATCTCGTCCATACGCCGATGGACGGGACCCTCGCGCCCCATCATATCCTCGCTGATCTCGTTGTCGGCGAAGTAGCGCTCCACCTCCGCACGCTTCAGCTTCTGCACCGCCTCGAGCTCTCGGAATATCTCCTTTTGCAGCAGCCCTATCGTCTCTACGATGAAGTCCATTTCGGTGTGCACGCCGTCGCGGTAAGACTCGAGCTGATTCTTCTTTATCTCACGGACCGCCTCCAGCTCGTGAAACGATGCAGTCATAAGCGCGTCGGTGGATTGCCGCACGGCGAGGAACGTCACCACTCCTATCGAAACTACGACCACCACGACGAATATCAGCGTGATCTTCCCGCCTATACTCTTAAAAAACGAAATCTTTCCCTCTTTCATCCCTCTCCTCCTGTCTTTTCGGCGGTCACCTGTCCGTCGAACCATTCGAGCACGTCGATGAGCTCTTCGTACTCATTGCTCTTGTCGAAGAATAGATCCGCCCCCAGCTGCAGGCTCCTGTTCTTCGTGCGTGTTCCCGCATAGTTGGTAAGCACGATGGTGTAGGGGCGGCTTTCCATTGATATCATATACTCGAGTACCTCGAATCCGGTTCCCCCCGGCATCTGTATGTCGAGGATCAGCACATCCACCCTATTCTGCTGCAGAGCGAAGATGGTGGAGTGCACCTCCGAGGCGGTGAGTATCCGTGCCCGTACCGGCGAACTCTCGATAAGCTTTCTGAGATTCTCGCGTATGAGCCGTGAATCGTCTGCAATCAGTATGGTCACCGTGCAGCACCTCACAAAACCAAGATACGTACAGGATACTCCACGGAGAAACGGCTGTATGTAACACATACTGTGTTTTTCCTGACACACTTTCTGCTACAAATTGGCGGAGAGTACTTTTTCGGACTCAGTGAGTCCTTATTTCTACAACTCTATGAGCGGCGATTATTCTAAGAGCAGGGAATTTCAAAAATCAATGATTTTTGAAATTTTCAAGGAGCTCGTGCTCTACCGCGTATCTCACGAGCTCGGCGCTCGAGCCGAGCTGCAGCTTCTCGAGTATGCGGCGCCGGTAGGAGTTGACGGTGTTCACGCTCAGGCCGAGCTCCTCCGATATGCTGCGTACCGCTGTGCCGTTGCCTATCCGCAGGAGTATCTGGTACTCCCGATCCGACAACAGCTCGTGCGGCTGCTCCGCCTCCTCATCGGATACTCCCCGATAGAGCTCCTCGGCAACCTCATCGGTTATGTAGCTTCCCCGCTCGTAGACCGAACGAATTGCGGAGACGATGGTCTCGGAGGCGCTGTCCTTCGTTATGTAGCCCGCCGCCCCGTTCTTTAGGGCACGTTTGGCGTAGCGCGCCTCCGGATGCATGCTCAGCATCAATACCTGTACCGATATCTCCTGCGACCTGATGTCCTTGAGGACCTCGATGCCGTCCCTGTCCGGCAGGCTTATGTCGAGGACGAGCACGTCGACCGCCTCCGTACGGAGGAGCTCCATCACCTGCCCCGCATTCGAGGCCTCTCCCAGGAGCGATATGTCGCACTCCTCCTCTATGAGCCTGCGCAGCCCGTCGCGTATGAGCTGGTGATCGTCTGCGATAACTATCCTGATCATTCTATTCTATTCGGCGCCTCGTCTCCGAGGGGAATGGAGGCGTGTACGACGGTACCGTCTCCCAAAGAGCTCTCGATCCGGAAATTTCCGCCGCACTGTAACGCACGCTCCCTCATGCCGAGCAGACCGAAAGAGGAATACTCCTCCTCGGGCTCGAAGCCCTTTCCGTCATCCTCTACCCTTATACTAAGCATTCGACCATCGTGTTGCAAATGCACCCGTATCTTTCCGGCCCCGCCGTGACGTACGCTGTTAGTCATCGACTCCTGTACGATGCGGAAAACCGCCAGCGACTTCTTCCGGTCGAGCCGTATCTCCTCCTCTTCGCATACGAGCTCCGTCTCGACATCGAAGTACTCATTGCACTCCTCGATTTCCCACTCGAGGGCCTCTACGATGTCGCCGGCATCGAGCACGCTCGGCCGCAGCTCGGTGGAGATCTTCCGTACCTTCTTTACGGTGCTGTTGAGAATCTTCTCCATCTCGCCGGCGGTTCGCACGATCTTCTCACCTTCAGGTCCCTGCGCCTCCGCCGATCTGCAGATGACCGAGAGGTTCATCTTGAGCGCGGTCAGCGCCTGCCCCAAATCGTCGTGAATCTCACGGGCGAGATAGGCATTCTGCTCCTCCCGCACGTTCTGCAGATGGTTCGAGAGCTTCCTGTAGCGTCGTTCGCTGCGGTGCAGCTCGATGGCCATTTCCACCGTGGCGAGGACGAACTGCTCGTTGCCGGGAACCTTCTGCACGTAGCCGTATTTGGTAATTCCCCTGGTCTCGTCGAGGGTCTCCTTGTCCGTGTAGGCGGAGTGGAGGACCACCGGTATGTCATAGAGGCGGTAGATCTCCCGGGTGGTCGCCGCTCCGCCCATCCTGTTCTTTCCGAGATTGAGATCCATGAGGATGAGCTCGGGCCGCTCTCCTGAACGGAGGCGGTCGAGACACTCCTCCCCGTGGGGGATCGACACCGCATCGAAGCCGTTGCGGCGAAAGAAGTCGCCGAGGTGGCGGCTGAGGATTTGCTCGTCTTCCACAATGAAGATGTTCTTTGCCATATCGACTCTCATTGTACTCCTTTCGAGCCGGAAGATATACATTTTTTTTGGCCGTCATCCGAGAGGCACATCTTTCGCGCAAGAGGAGGCTCGGGGCTCGAGAACCACACTCGCTCATCGCGAACTGGCGCAGCCGTTGCAGCCTGGGGCACACGTGTACAATATGCGCTATTGGAAAGAAGAGCAGGATAAAGAGCATTTATCAATCTCCATAAACTCCAATTTAACATTTTTCTTGACAGTTTCGGCGTGCAGGGCTATCATAGCGCATACTATATTTGGCTACCAACAAGGCTGTTCGACAAGTATCTCGAGGATATATGCAAAATCAACAAACAAAACACAAAACGATACTCCTGGTCGAGGACGATCCGGCGGTAGCCCTCTACGAAGCAGATACCGTGAGAAATCACGGCTTCGAGGTCAAGACGGCCCACAGGAGCGGCGAGGCCCTCGCGCGGGTGGAGAGCGACCCGGAGATAGACCTCATCCTCATGGACATGCACCTCGAACGGGGCATGGACGGCTCTCAGCTCGCCGAGAAGATACTGCAGCGGCGGGAGCTGCCCATACTCTTTCTCTCGGGCTACAGCGACAGAGAGACCGTAGAGCGGGCGCAGCGGGTAGCGAACTACGGCTACATACTCAAGGACTGCGGCGAGTACGTCATTGTCGAATCGATTCGCACCGCCCTCAAGCTCTTCGAGACAAACCGGGAGCAGAGGAGACGAACCAGCTTCTTCAACCTCAATCCCATACCGATGCTGTTGGTGGACGAAGAGCTGGCGCTGCGCAACTATAACGAAGCGGCCGTACACCTTCTGCACAAGGAAGGGGAGACCGCTGAAGGGCGGCGCATAGGAGAGGCTCTGGCGTGCCTAAACCACTTGAACGAAGCTCGCGGATGCGGCTACAGCCCTGCATGCGCCGAATGCGAGCTGCGTACCCTCGTGCGCTCGAGCTTCGGCGACGGACAAATGCGGGTTCAGCAGGAGGCCACCCTCCCCATCCGGCATGAGCACGGAGAAACGCAGACAACGTTTCTCGTCTCGGTAAACTTATTCGACGAGGCCGGCAGGAGGCAGACACTGGTTGCCCTCGAGGACATAAGCGAGAGGAAGAGGGAGGAAAACCTCCTGCGGAAGAACCAGATCCTCATGGACCAGGCCGAAAAGCTCACCGGGGTCGGTGCCTGGGAGAAGGACCTGCTACGTGGCGTATTCATCCTCTCGCGGGGATGCCAAGATATCCACGGTCTCTATCGGCGGGAGGTTCCCATAGAGGAGATGGACCGAACGACGCATCCCGACGATTTTTCCACGATAGAGGAGGCCAAAGAACGGGCGGTGCACGGCGACGGCTACTACCAGGTCGAGCACCGCATCATCCGGGCAGACGACGGCGAGGTGCGCAGCATACAGGCCCAGGGCATAACTATCTACGACGAGGCGGGCAGGCCGTTAAAACTCTACGGCGCCATACAAGACGTGACCGAGCAGAAGAAAATGGAGCAGGAGAACCTGGAGCTCATCGAGGAGAAGGAGAACCTCCTGAGGGAGGTGCACCACCGCATCAAGAACCACATGAACACCATATTCAGCATCCTCTCCCTGCAGGCCTCTAAGTTCGAGGACGAGGAGGTTACCTCGGTCTTCGAGGAGACGAAGGCACGGATACGCCTGATGCAGTCCATCTACCAGAAGCTCTACACCGGCACCGAGGTCGACTCGATCAGCATCAAGCACTACCTCGAGGAGCTGCTCCACGAGATCAAGCTGACCTACCGGACCTCCGATAGTATTCGCGTCGAATGCGAGGTCGAGGACACGAGGGTCTCGGCAAGGCAGTCCCTGCCTATCGGCATCATCGTAAACGAGCTGGTGACCAACGCCTTCAAGTACGCCTTCTCGGAGACCGGTGAGGGGACGATAGAGGTTGCGGTCCACCGCATCCCGCCGAACCACCTCGTGATCCGCGTTGCCGACGACGGAGCGGGCCTGCCGAAACAGGTTACCGAAGAGCACCGTCTCGGATTCGGCCTGACAATCGTGGAGGGCTACGCCCGGCAGTTCGAAGGCTCCCTCGACTTCGCCGTCGAAGGCGATCGTACGGTCGTAAAGGCCGTCCTCGATCTCGAGGACTGAGGCCACTGAGCCGATACCGTTTTCAGCCGTTACCTTTCTCAGCCACCCTTACACTGCGATGTACACACGATGACCATATGCCGAGAAAAGCGACCCGAGCCGGGAGAACAATGCAAGCAAAGGGAGCTAAGCTGAGGGGGCTGATGGAATGAGCAGATCCCGCACGAGCCGCGGCAGGACCTCGGCAATCCTCGTGTCGATCTTCACCTCCGCCTCGCCATCACCTCGAGTCGGACCGTCGTTTACGATCAGCACCGGCTTTCCCTCCTTCGCCGCCGCCTTCACGAAGCGGTAGCCGGAGAAGACGGTGAGCGAGCTCCCCACGACGAACACACAGTCGGCTGCGTAGTAACGTCTCCACGCCTCCTCCACCCGCTCCTTAGGAACGGTATCGCCGAAGAAGACCACATCCGGCTTGAGCACTCCGCCACAGTGGCGGCAGGAGGGGACGCAAAAGCGCTGCTCCAGCCCCTCCGGTAGCTCCACGTCGCCGTCCGGGGCGATCTCGCTACTCTGAGCCGACCACTCCGTATTGAGACGGAAGAGGCGCTGCTGCACCGACTCCCGGCTCTCGTGCCGGCCGCAGGAGAGGCAGCGCACGTCGTAGAGGGAGCCGTGCAGCTCGACGACATCCCTGCTGCCCGCCGCCTGATGGAGCCCGTCCACATTCTGCGTGACGATGCCGCTGACCCCGCCGGTGCGCTCGAAGTCGGCGAGGGCGAAGTGACCGATGTTCGGCGAGGCATCTCGTACCAGGGGCCAGCCGATGGAACTGCGCGCCCAGTAGCGCCTCCGCGCCTCCTCATGTCCGATGAAGTCCTTGTGCTGTATGGGACTGCGTTTCTTCTCCATGCTCTCCGGGCCGCGGTAGTCGGGTATGCCCGAGTCGGTACTCATCCCCGCACCGGTGAGAATGAAACAACTCTTCGTGGAGAGGAGCCGCAGCGCCTTCTCCTCCAATCGGTCCGACTCGTAGTCTCCCCCGAGACCGCCCGGACAATCGCCTACACATACGCCCTTCATGCTTCGAGCCTACCCCATTGTCCCCCAGGGGTCAACAGACGGGGAATGAGTCGCGAAGAGGCGATGAGATACGGCACACGGTCAAAGGATGGGGGCTCCACATGATGTACATTTTCATGATACACTCTAATAACTCTATGGATTTTCGAGCCGCCGCCGACGAAATAGGTATAAGTGTGGAAGCGTACACGCGCCTCTGCTCCCTCTTTCTCGAAACGACAAAGGGGGACTTGCGCGCACTCTCCTCCGCATTCGATAATGAGAATAGGGATGAGATAGAGTCCCTGGCACACCACATCAAGGGCGCGGCCTCGAACATGGAGTTTGACGACATGAGAGAAGAGGCGAGAGAGCTGCAGATACAGGCCGCAGAGGCCCCTTTCTCCGAGTTGGAGAATCTGCGAGTCCGTTTAGAGAAGCACTTCTCCCATATCGAAACACTTCTTGGAGAGCGAATGTGAAGAAGATACTAGTAGTAGACAACAACCCGCTCATGCTCGAGTTCATGAAGGAGATGCTCGGAGAACAGGGCTTTGAGGTCCGCACCGCGAATAACGGCCTCGAGGCCCTGCGTGCGGTCGAGGAAGATATTCCGGAGGTGATCTTCGTAGATCTCGTCATGCCGCAGATCGACGGAAAGCAGTTGACCAAGCTCCTTCGGGCAAATTCGAAGCTCGACGACTCCTATATCGTCGTGGTCTCGGGGGTGGCCGTCGAGTGCGGGGAGGATCTGGTACCCACCGAAGCCGATGCACACATCGCCAAGAGCCCCTTCAAGCGGATGCGGGAACACATTCTCACCGTGCTCGAGGACATCGACAAGAAGAGGATGGAGAGCTACGAGGCACGGGTCGTAGGCTGTAACGAGCTGTTCCAGCGGGAGATCACCGGAGAGCTCCTCTACTCAAAGCATCACCTCGAATCGCTCATCGCCCACCTCTCCGACGGTTTTATCGAGATGACCCGCAACGGAGAGGTAATCTACAGCAATCCCGCCGCCTGCCGGCTCTTGGAGATAGGAGAGAACGAGTTGATAAGCTCCTACTTCCCCCGTTTCTTCTCTGAGGGAGAGAGGAAGAGAATCGAGCGGATCGTTGCAGATCTCGACTCCGAAGCCGTGGAAGACGGCGAGGAGCAGCCCTATCAGTTGCACGGGCGAAAGCTCCTGCTGCGTTTCATCCCCATACACTACGAGGGATACAGCTCGATCAGCGTGATTCTCCAGGACATTACCGAGCGCAAGAGGGGCGAGGAAGTAATACGCAGCTCCCTCGAGCACAAGGAGAACCTCCTGAAGGAGGTCCACCACCGGGTCAAGAACAATTTGAGCGTAATAGCGAGCCTGCTCAACCTCCAGTCATCCCAGGCCGAGGACGAGGAGGTGAGAAAACACCTCCTCGACAGCAAGAACCGGGTCGAGAGCATGGCCCTCGTACACGAACGGCTCTACAACTCCGAGAGCCTCACGGGAATCGACCTCCACTCCTATCTCGAGGGAATCACCCATCGCCTCATCGAGGTCTACCAGAACTCCGAGGACCGCCTCTCCTACTTCGTCACGGTTCCGTCGATCACCGTGCCCATGGAGCTCGCCGTTCCGCTCGGCCTCATCGTCAACGAGACCGTCTCCAACAGCCTCGAGCACGCCTTCTCCAACCGCGAGGGCAAGCGAAACGGCACCATCACCATCGTCTTCGAGACCGAAGACGAGGATTTCGCCCTCCACATATCCGACGACGGATCCGGCCTGCCGGAAGACTACTCCTTCGACATCGAAGAGTCGCAGACCCTCGGCCTCCTCCTCGCCGACACCCTGGCACAGCAGATACACGGCAGCTTCCACATCGCCGATGCTCAGCCGGCGAGCTCATCCGGAACCGGTACAGGAACCGGAGCGAGCGGCGCCGCCGGAGAGGGCGGTACCGCGGCATCCGGCCGCAGGGGTGTCAGAACGACCGTGAGATTTCCCATAAAACGCTGGAGCGACAAGCTCATCTACAGAGAGCAGTAGAGCAGACACACGCAGGGGACGATGCGGAGTCCCGCTCATACTCGCCCCTGTAGTACTCAATCGGAAGCAGTAATTCTGCGGCAGTCAATCGGAGGGAAAGCGGAAGCTCAAGTGCATTCCCTCCTTCTTCATCACCTCGAAGGAACCGCCTATCTGATCGGTCAGGATCCGTATTAGCTGCAGACCCAGCGTCTCCTCCTCATCCAGTTCATCGGGCGTAAAGCCGACACCGTCATCGGAGATCCGGAACCACACCGCACCATCCTCCCCGCGCCGTACCGAAATCCGTATGCTGCCGCTCTGTCCGCCGGGAAAAGCGTGGAACATCGCATTGCTCAGCACCTCGTTGAGGATCAATCCGAAGGGCACAGCCCTGTTGATGTCGAAGTAGAGCTCCTCGGTGTCGAGTTCGAGGCGTATCCTCTCCTTCGTGTCGTAGAGATTGGAGAGCTCATCCGCCATTCTCTCGGTGTAGGCGCCGATGTCGATGGAGCTGAGGTCAGGGGTCTCGTAGAGGCTCTCGTGCACCATCGACATGGACTGAACGCGATTCTGGCTGTTGTAGAGAGCCTCTTTCGCCTGCTCGATACTGCCTATGGTCGTGGACTGCAGGTTGAGAAGGCTGGCGACCACGTTGAGGTTGTTCTTGACCCGGTGATGAATCTCCTTGAGCAAAACCTCCTTCTCCGAGAGCGAACGCCGCAGCTGCTCCTCGGCATGCTGCCGCTCGCTCACCTCCCAGCGGGCCTCCTGGTAGAGGCGCGCGTTCTCGAGGGCCACCGCCGCGGCGTTGCCGAAGGGTTCCAGCCTCTGCGCCGCATCCTCGGTAAGGCCGTTCGGCACCTCGCTGTCGAAGTTGATCATACCGATCACCTCTCCGCGGATAATGAGCGGTATGCTGAGGAAGGATTTTACCCAGGCGGTGGGGGGAAAACTCTGCCAGGAGGGTGTTCCCTCGGTGGTACAGACGATAACCGGTCTCTTCGTCCGCCGGATAGCCCCCACGTTTTCCAGAGAGCCACTGTTGTAGATGTGTTCGATCTGCTCCTGCGTGGTGCCGTACTTCTCGTAGCCCCGCAAACGGACCACCCGCACCTCATCATACTCGAAGAGGCAGACGTTCGCGGCGGTGTGGGAGGCGATGTTACCGCACTGGTCGATGATGAGGTCAAGGATTTCGGAGGTGTCCATGGAGGCGGTCATGGCGAGGGTGGTAGTACGCAGACTCTCGGCCATATTGCGCTGCTCCTTCTCCTGCTGCAGTAGCCGCTCGGTTCCTCGCTCCCGCATCTTGCGTTCGGTGATGTCGATGATTCCCACGAGCACGTAGGAGTAGTCGTCGGCCGTACAATCCTCGCAGTCGGGATTCTCTTCGTAGATGAGACTCGGGACCGTGATGCGCAGGAGGAGATGCATGAACTCGCCCGTGAGCTTCTTTCCAACGGTCTCCCCCTCGTAGAACTTCTGGCCGCGGGCAATTACACCGCACTCCTCTATGAAGTTCTCGAGAGATTCCTCCATGAAGACGTTGGAGAGGGAGCCCAGCAACTCATCCTTGCTCTCGGCATTGTAGAGCCTGACGGTGGCCTGGTTCACGTCGCGCACCTTTATGCAGGAGATGAGATACTCGAGCTTCTCGGGCCGGCTGCGGAGATACGTCTCCACATCCTCCACCCCCGCTCTCTTGAGGCGCTGGAGCTCCCGGAAGATCTCCGAGAAGTCCTCCTCCCAGATGGAGACGTGGGAGTGCTCGAAAATTGCGTGATACCGCTCCTGGCTCCGCTCGAGGTACTCGACCCTCTCCCGCAGCTCGCGGTTTTCTCTCTCGAGTGACTCTAGGCGCTGCTCATCCATTCCTTCCGCAGTATAGCGAAAGCATGCGAGATTGGCAAAGGGTTAATATGTTAAATTAGTTTAAAATAAGGGATTCTCTCTCCGCCGTGAGGCCGGCCTACTCTACTCCGCCGCCTCTCCGGCCGCCTACCTGCTCGCCCACGTTTTCGTCTGGGTCACCGCCCTGGATCCCGACGCGATCTGACGGGGCCGCTGTACCCGGCTCCGCTTTTCTGCTATGCTGGGCCCATGCTGAGAATCGGCGACTTCAACAAACTCACCGTTACCCGTCTCGGGCGGGGCGGCTGCTTTCTCGACGCAGGAGAAGGAGAGGAGCTCTACCTTCCCAAGAAGGAGAGCCCGAAGGACATTCGCCCGGGAGACGAGATGGAGGTCTTCGTCTACAACGAGTCGAAGGAGAAGCTCGGCGTTACGACGGTCGAGCCCATCGCCAAAGTCGGAGACTTCGCCCCCATGGTCGTCACCTCGATTACCGATTTCGGCATCTTCCTCGAATGGGGCATATCCAAAGACCTCTTCGTCCCGCGCAAACACCTTCCCGAGAGGGAGAAGCCGCATCGCGGCAGAAAGTCCGACCAGGGAGCCGGAGAACGGGGCGAGCTCAAGCGCGGCGACATCATCGTCGTCTACCTCACCCTCGATTACGAGAAAAAGGGCGTCATCGGCACCACCCACCTCGCCTCCCACTTCGACCGTGAGACCTCAGGCCTCGAGCCGAACCGGGAGGTGGAGCTCATAGTCTTCGAGCTGACGAAAATCGGCGCCCAGGTGGTCATAGACAACCGGTGGGAGGGACTGCTCTACCACGGCGAGATATTCGAACCGGTCAAGATAGGCACTCGAAAGCAGGGCTACATAAAGAAGATCCGGGAGGACGGCCTCGTCGACGTCGCGCTCAGGCCCCAGGGCTTCGTTCCCGCCTCCGAGCAGGCGCGAAAGACCATCCTCGCCGCACTCGACCGGGAGGGCGGCTATCTGCCCCTCCACGACAAGAGTGATCCGAAAGAGATCCGGAACCGGCTGCACATGAGCAAGAAGCTCTTCAAGAACAGCATAGGGAATCTCTACAAAGACGGCCTCATCTCCATAGAGGACGGGGGAATTCGAAGGCATGGAGCATCATAAAACCGCAGAGTTCGAACGGAAACTGAAGCAGCTCTTCGACGAGACGGACGACTACCTCGAGGAGACCTACGGCGACCGCTACACCCTCCACCCAGCACGGGCGAAGCGGGGCAAAACCGCGAACAAGGCCGCCGACGGACTCTTCAACGTCGGAGCATCCTTCAGTGCCGGCTACGGCTCCGAGCACGGCAGGGGCTACATAATAGACGTGGACATGGTGACCCTCAGCGAGGTGCCCGACGAAGTCGAAGAGGAGATAGAGGAGGACGCGGTCCGCTTCATACGCACTCGCCTGCCGGTCTACTTCCCCGACAGGGAGCTCGAGGTGGAGCGCGACGGGAGAACTTTTAAAATTATTGGGAATTTCAATCTCGGTTCTGTATAATTGGTCCCATGAAGATCATCATCGGGCACAGCAACATGGACCTCGATTGCATCGGCTCCATCTCGATGGCGAAGTACCTCTTTCCGGACCACATTCCCGTCAAGAGCAGACACATCCATCCTGTCGCACGAAAGCTGCAGAACCTCTACCAGCACCACCTCGACTTCCGCACCACCAAGGAGCTCGACGGGGAGCCGATAGAGCGTATCGTCATCGTCGACACGCGGACGCGCAGCAGGGTAAAGGAGTATCTCGACAAGCTCGATTTGAACGGCGCCGAGATCGAGATCTACGACCACCACCCCTCGGACGAGCAGAGTTTCCCCTCGGCGATCATCCATCAGCGCGAGACCGGCGCGAACACCTCGCAACTCGTCGAAGAGGTAATGGAGCGGGGCATCACGGTCAGCCCCGAAGATGCGACCATCGCCCTGACGGGCATCTACGCCGACACGGGGAACTTCACCCACGAAAACGTCGTCGACGAAGATTTTCACGCCGCCGCCTACCTCCTCTCCTGCGGTGCGAACATCGACATCATACAGACCTTCCTCCGCCCCCTCTCGGCGAAATACCAGGTCACCCTCTTCCACGAGCTGCTCAACCGACTGCAGTACCGCACGATACACGGCCAACGGGTCATTATCAGCTACTTCGAGACCGAGGAGGAGAGCGACGGGCTCGGGGCGGTCACCGAAAAGGTCTTCGAGGTAGAGGATCAAGACGTCTACTTCGCCCTCTTCCACTTTCCGAAGCGGGAGAAGACCCTCATCATCTCGAGAAACAAAAAGCACAACATACGGCTGAACGAGATAATGCAGGTCTTCGGCGGTGGTGGACACGAGAAGGCGGCCTCCGCCACGGTCAAGGGCAAGAGCGGCAGTCATGTCTACTCCACCCTCTTAGAGTACATAGACGAGGCACTCGCCCCCGCCGTCACGGCCGAGGAGATAATGGCCCACCCGGTCACGACGATAGAAGAGACGATGAGTCTGTTCGACGCCTCCCTCCTGCTCGAGGAGATATCCCACACCGGTGTGCCGGTAATCGGGGATAAAACGAATGGCGGAAAGGAGGGGCAAATCGTAGGCTTTCTGACCCTGCGCGACATCATGAAGGGTCGCCGTGCCGATCAGATGCACGCTCCGGTAAAGGGCTACATGTCGAGAAACCTCGTTTCGGCCCCGCCCGAGACCACGGTAAGGGAGATCGAGGAGATCCTCTTCTCCCACAACATCGGCCACCTCCCGATCGTGCGAGATAAGCAAGTGGTGGGCATCATCACCCGGTCGGACTACCTCGACTTCCGCAGGAGCGAGCACCACATGCGCGCCCGGGTAATGGAAAAGATCGGCGTCGAGGGCTGAGCCCGGCTCAGCCGAGATCCTCTTTTCTTATGCTGTGCACCTTGAGCATGTTCGTCACCCCGTGGACCTCGAAGGGAATGCCCGCGGTGAGGATGATCTTGTCCCCCACCTTCGCAAATCCGGCCTCTACACTCGCTCGTACCATCATGTAGATCATCTTATCCGTCGTCTCGAAGGGCTCGACGATAAAAGGCTGCACTCCCCAGACCAGCTGCAACCTCCGGGCGGTCTCCTCGAATGGAGTTGCCACGAGGAGTGGACAGTGGGGACGGTGTCGCGCGACCGTGCGTGCCGTTCTACCCGACTCGGTAGAGGTGATGATAGCCGCCGCATTGCAGCCGTCGGCGATGTCTACCGTAACCCTGCTCACCGCCTCCGAGATGCGGGCATCGTCGCTCATCGATTTCAAATCGCCATCCGGTTTCTCTACCAGCGCTTCTTCGGTGCCCATCAGCTGGTTGTAGGGGAATGAGGGATTCTCCTCCATCTGTTCGGCAATCTTCGCCATAAAGGCGGTCGCCTCGACGGGGTAGGAGCCCACCGAAGTCTCTCCCGAGAGCATGACCGCGTCGCTGCCGTCGAGAATCGCGTTGGCCACATCGGATGCCTCCGCCCTTGTAGGACGGGGATTGTCTATCATGGACTGGAGCATCTGTGTTGCGGTGATAACCGGTTTGCCGATCTTGTTGCCTGTGCGGATGATCTTCTTCTGGGCCATGGGAACCTGTTCCGGCGAGATCTCCACGCCGAGGTCTCCCCGTGCCACCATAACCGCATCGGTAACCCAAATTATCCCCTCCAAATCCTCCAGAGCTTCCGGCTTTTCGATCTTCGCGATGAGCGATGGCAGACTGTGAGGATTGTCCCCGGGTTTGCGATCCTTCCGGTCTCGGATATGATCGCCGAACTCGATCTGCTCGAGGTACTCCCGCAGCTCCACCAGGTCTTCTTTCGAGCGGACGAAGGAGAGGGCGAGATAGTCCAGCCCCAGATCCGCAGCGAGCTTCGCATCCTCTTTATCCTTTTCGGTGAGAGCCGAGATGTTCAGATCTACTCCGGGAAGATTCACTCCCTTGTGGGAGGTGAGAATACCCCCGGTCACCACCCGGCACCTCAGCTTCGCCGTGGAGACCTCGCTCACCTCGAGCTCCATGTTGCCGTCGTCCAACAGCAGCTGATCGCCGCGGTTAATGCTCTTTATGATCTCCGGGTGCGGAAAGGGAATCTCGATCTGCGCCCCCGAACCGCTCCCGGAGCCGGCTGCTCCGCTGCTCTCTGCCGTCTCCTCGGAGGTAATGAGCACCTCTTCTCCGGATCTGAGCTCTATCCCTTCTTCCGGGAGAACTCCCACCCGTATCTTCGGTCCCTGCAGATCGCCCATGACGGCGAGCTGCTTCTGTTCCTGTCTCGAGACTTCCCGAAGGTCCCGCACCAACCGACGCACCGCATCGGGGCTGCCGTGGGAGAAGTTTATCCTGGCAACGGTCATTCCCGCATGCAGGAGTCTGCGCATCATCTCGGGCGAGTCGACCGCCGGTCCCATGGTGCACACGATTTTCGTAAGCGACATATCTCACTCCTTTTTCGATACTCTATCACGGGCGAAAACGATCCGGCAAAAGATGGTGGGCACATATGCAAAACCTTCGGTGATCCCGCCCAACTTCAGGGTATCGATCGGATCGAGGACAAAGTAGACGCCTGCACCCAGCCCTAACCTCTCCCAGAGCATGTAGGCGGTGGTCAACTCCGGAAGGACGACGGGCTTGAATGAGACCGCGTTGTACCCGCCGAGAAAGAGGAAGCCTCCGCCCCCCACATTGAGGTTTATGACCAAGCGTCCCGGACGGTACTCCGCAGACAGCGTAGGATAGATCAGGCTGTCGATGACCGTGCTGAATAGGCGGAAACCAGGACCATAGTGCAGATCTTCGCCGCCGAGATAGTACTGGAATCTCAGATCGGGCACGATTACCATGCTGTCCAGCAGCTCTCCCGTTCCCTCGCCGTCCTTTCCCAGATTCTGAGGTCCCAGGCCATAGGGAACATGCAACTCCGCCTCCGCCTGTACCTGCGCCTCGGCCTGTCTGTCCGCGAAACCGAAGAGCAAGACGAAACAGATAAAAACGGGCAGCATCCCGAAGCTCACCCCTCCCCCCATCGCTTTCATGTCTGACCTCCCTCACTTGCTTTACTTCATGTGCTGCACATCATACACTCGATACTCCCGTACTCCGTACAGCCGCGCCGTATTCACATTATAGCACCGGCCCGATGAAATTGCCCGTCACCTCCGAACGATGGTAGACAGGTAAAAGAAAAAGCGGTACAAATTAATAGGTGATATCCTGTGGCATATTTATGTCCCGCCGGACTTTACGTCCGTAACCGTGTAAGAGGAGAGCGACGATTTCGAGCCACTACCCCTTAAATAGAGCAAAAAAGAGAACCCCCCGCGATACTGCATCAGGGGATGCACGCGCAACATCTTCGAAAGGTCACACCACTATTCTCGTAGCTGAAGACGACCCGGTCAACTGTATTTACATCAAAAATCTCCTCAGAAACCATGGGTACCGGGTAGAACTTGCGAAAGACGGTGAAGAGGTGGTAGAAAAGTGGTATGGTGAGCCCTGTTATGACCTCATCCTCATGGACGTGCAGATGCCCGTAGTAGGCGGCATAGAGGCTACGACGAAGATACGGGCCCGTGAAGAAGAGGAGGGCTTAAAGCCGATCCCGATAATCGCGTTAACCGCCTACACCAAGGGAACCGAGAAGGACGATATGTTCACGGCGGGGGGCACCAACTACATTACGAAACCCATCGACGTGAGCGAGCTCCTCGAGCTCCTCGGCCGTACGCTGCAGATAGAGAGGCCGCACGAGAACCCCTCGAATTCGGCCGGAGCGGACTCTGGAGCTTCCGAGGCCGGCTCCGGAGCTTCCGAGGCCGCGATTGCCTCCCCCGAATCCGAAGAGGAGAGAGACTACATCGAGAGACTGTTAAAAGAGTTCGGAGATACCCGCGATACCCTCGCTGAGATGCTCGATATGAGTCTGAAAGAGCTGCCGCAGCGTATAGAGGCGATCGAAGAGGGGATGAGCCCCGAGAGCTCGGCCACCGCAGCGGAGAACTGCCATGCCCTCGCCAACGTGGCGAGCATCCTCAAGGCGGAGTTACTCAGAGACGAGGCGATTACCATGGAACGCCTACTGAAAAACAACCACCTCGACTACGCAAAGGCGCAATTCGAAATAGTAACACGTCTTACCGACTCCCTCATCCGTTCTTTCAGGAACATCTTGGAGGAAGACCTCTAAACCGGCCGATTGATTGCCGGCAGTTGATTACCGACAGTTG
>CAYFVU010000049.1:19008-25774 GCA_964346645.1 uncultured Spirochaetaceae bacterium
CAGTTGTTTACCGGCTCCCGAGCTACTCCCACTCGATCGTGGAGGGGGGCTTGGAGGAGACGTCGTAGACCACCCTGCCGATATCCCGGATGGAGTTGGTGATGCGCGATGATATCTCTAAGAGGTCTCCCGGAGGAAAGGGATAGACGTCCGCCGTCATGCCGTCGGATGAGTGGACCGCCCTGAGGGCGAGTACGTAGCCGTAGTGCCTCGAATCTCCGGTAACCCCCACCGAACGGATAGGCAGCAGAACGCTGAAGGCCTGCCAGATCTGGTCGTAGAGGCCCCGCTGCTCGAGCTCCTCCATGTAGATCGCGTCGGCCTCGCGGAGGATGTCGCACTTCTCCCGCGTTACCTCTCCGAGGATGCGAACCGCGAGACCGGGGCCGGGAAACGGATGGCGACGTACTACGGCGTCTGAGATGCCGATGCGCCGGCCGATGCGGCGGACCTCGTCCTTGTAGACTCGGTCCAGCGGCTCGACCACCAGTCCACTGTTCCTCTTCTCCTCCACCAGCGGTGAACGGACGTTGTGGTGCGACTTTATTACCTGCGCCTTCTTCCCTACCCCCTTGCCCGACTCTATGAGGTCGGTGTAGAGGGTACCCTGCGCGAGCAGCGCATCCCGCACGCCCAGGCGGTCGACCTCCCGCTCCTGCACGGTGATAAAGAGATCGCCTATTATCTCACGCTTCTTCTCGGGATCCTCGACTCCCGAAAGGGCGCTCAGAAACTCCTCGGAGGCGTCGACGAAGTAGAGGTGGGTAGCCCCGAGCTCCTCGAGGGTATGAATGACCTCCTGTGACTCGTTCTTACGCATAAGCCCCGTGTCGATGTGGAGCAGGTAAACATGCTCCGGATCGAGGGCCTTCAGCAGCATGCCGGCGACGACGGTGGAATCCACTCCTCCCGAGATGAGAAGGAGGACTTTCTGCCCTCCCACCTGCACTCGAATTCGTTCGGAGGCCTCGTCGATGTAGCGGTCCATAGACCACTCCTTCGCGGCGCCGCACACGGACACGGCGAAGTTCTCTAAGATCTGCTCTCCGAACTCACAGTGGCTCACCTCGGGGTGGAACTGCAGCCCCCGGAAACCGTGACGTTCTGAGCGCACCACCGCGGGCAGCCCGTTCTCCGACTCGGCGATTATCCCCGTCTCCTCGCCGAGCTCCTCTATGCTGTCTCCGTGGCTCATCCACGAGACGAATCCCTCCGAGACCCCCTCGAAGAGGGGGTCAGGCTCGAGGAGTCCGATACGGGCCCTGCCGAACTCGCGGACCGGAAGAGAGGTCACCTTTCCCCCGTAGCGCTGTATGAGTACGTGGAGGCCGTAGCAGATGCCGAGAAGCGGCACGCCGAGGGAGAAGATCGAATCGTCGGGGCGGGGGGCTCCCTCCTCGTTCACCGAATGGGGCGAACCGGAGAGGATTACTCCCCTCAGCCCTTCGGCGAGCTCGCCGGAGATCGGGCTCTCGGCCGGCAGGATCTCCGTGTAGACACCAATGTCGCGAATCCGTCTGGCGATCAGCTGTGCCGTTTGCCCTCCGAAGTCGAGTACTACGATCTTGTCCATACTATCTCTCCCGCGTACCGCCGTCGGAGTTATCTTCGGCTTCGAAGCGGCTCTTCAACTCTCGGATACGCCCCTCGAACTCTTCGACCAGTGCCATGGTCTTCTCGGCCGTCCAGCCGCGGTAGGAGGAGGGGTCGGAGAAGAACGCCTCCGCACCCACACCCAGGGTCACGGAGAGCCTGTGCTCGAGCTTCTCCCAGCGCTCAGGGTCGTCCTTCAGCACATCGCGGAGGTTGCGTCCGCTCTTCTCGGATTCGAGTGTGCAGCTGCGCACCACCTCGTGTGCCTCCTCCACTCCTTCGCCGGCGAGCAGCACGTAGGCCGCCTCCGCCAGGAGGAAGTCGCCGGTTCTCTTGAGATTGGAATCGAGGGACTCGCGGTCAACGTGCAGAGTGCGTACCACCCGTAGCATGCGGTTGACCGCGGCGGTAAAGCCGGCGATGTAGTCGGAGATGAAGCGTGAGCTCGCCGAATTGGTGAGGTCGCGCTGGTGCTCGGATATCTGATCCATGAAGAAGGTCATTACCCGGGGAGAGAAGGTCTTCCAGAGGCTCTTTACATGCTCGCTGTTCCACGGATTGCGCTTCTGTGGCATCGTCGAGGAGCCGACCTGAGAGGCATTGAACATCTCCTGCAGCTCCGAGAGCTCGGTGCGCTGGAGGTTGCGCAGGTCGTCGGCGAGGTTGGCGACGATGCCGAAGGAAGTATTGATTTCGAGCAGGAGTCGCAGCAGGTACTCCGGCTCGACCACCTGGTTGGAGTAGTCGGCAGGCTCGATGCCGAGCTCGCGGAGAAAACGTCTCTCGAGGGAGACCGGATCGGAGACGATGAGGCTCATAGCATTGTAGCCTCCCACGGCGCCCGAGAGCTTTCCCCTCAGATCGCCCGAAAGGAACCACATCTGCTCGACCGACTTCCCCAACCTGGCCACGTATTCGGCCACGGCAAAACCGAGGGTAATCGGGACCGCATGCTGTCCGTGCGTTCTTCCGACCTGGGGAGTTTCCGCCTCGCGCCCGGCGATGGCAATGAGCTCCTCGGTCAGAGTAACGCAGAGCGGGATAACCACCTCCCGCAGCGCATCCCGCAGCCTCAGCGAGGTCCCCGTGTCGAGGATGTCGACGCTCGTGGCGCCGAGGTGGACGTAGGGCCGCGCCTCCTCGGGGAGATTCCGCTCGAATACCCGGACGAGGGCGCGGATCTGATGCTTCGTCTCCTCCTCCTCCCGATACACATCCTCGGGATCGACCGCCTCCGCCGCGGCCGCCACCTTCCTACCGAGCTCCTCGCTCGCGAGACCCGCCTCGCCGAGGTGGGCCATCAACAGCGCCTCCTCTACCCGGACGTTGTAGCGCACCGCCGCCTCCTCGCTCAGATAGAGCTCGAGTCGTTCGAAGAGCTCGGTATTGGCGAGGTAATAGCGGTGGTCGAGCGGGGAGAGGTTCTTGTAGATCGATCTCTTGTGTTCTTCCCTCATATGCGGCTACTGTAGCAATTTCGCCGCTTTTGGGAAATAGGCCGAAGCCCCCTGACGGCAGCTCGGCCGGCTACTTGTTGCCAAACCGTAGAAAAGACGTATATGGTACACACATGCGCAGACATCAGCTTCTCGGACAGCTGAGAGACAGGGTTCCGATACTCCTCCCTCTGCTGTCCATTGTCGTCGGCGAGTTACTCGTCTTTCTCTACGGTCCCTTCGGTATGTCGAAGGAGAGGAGCGCGGCGGATTGGATCTTCCTCTCGATCATCCTCATCCACCTGCTGCTCCTCTACGTCTACACGGCGAGGAGGGGAGATGAGTTTTTAACCGATCTCTTTCGCATTCCCGAGCTCCTCTTCGCGATCACGCTCCTCTTCTTCCTCTTCTCCTACATCTACGCCTCGAACGCGAACATGAGCTACGCCCAGTGGTTCGCCGAGACGAGCGGCAACATACGGCTTGGCCCCGACTCGAAGATACAGCGGCTCAACTCCATGCTGCGCTACCTGCCCTTCATCCTCTTCGACGGCCTGATCATCCTGAGGTTCAGGCTCGCCCGCGGGGCGAAGGGCAAGCTCTTCGAGCGACACTTGGAAATCGACGAGGCGCCGGTTCTGCAGCTAATCGCCGCACGCTGGGGCCTGCCGCTGACGCTCCTCTCGGCGATTCTCTACACGCTGGCCCTTCCCTTCTTTACCTCGATCCGCGGCATGCCGCCCCTCGCCTTCATCGCGCTGGTGCCGCTCTATGCGGTGCTGCGCAGCTCCCCCTACCGATGGGGGCTCTTCTACGGGGTGCTCTTCGGCTCCCTGCAGACGATGCTCTCGAACTACTGGCTCGGGACCTACAGCCTCATCTCTCTGCAGTTCGCGGTGGTGGTGCTCCTTATCGAGTACAGCCTCTTCTTCATCCCGACGCTCTACCTGTTGCGCAAGTTTCCGCGGAGCATGGTCTGGCTGCTCCCCCTTCTGTGGACCGGCTTCGACTTTCTCCGTTCGACCGGCTTTCTCGGCTACCCGTGGGGCATTCTCGGTACGAGTCAATACCGTTTTTCCCTCTTTATCCAGATTGCAGCTCTCGGTGGAATCTGGGCGGTGAATCTCGCAGTCCACCTGACCAACTCCCTCCTCTTCGATACCCTCGAGAAGAGTTGGGGGAAACCGGCGGGTGGCAACGGAAGGACCGGCGGCGGTAAGCCCCTCCTCCGGGGCCGGCTTCTGCCTTTTCCCGTCCGCATGCGTCCCCTTGCGCTGCTCGCCGCAATGTGGATATTCATTCTGCTCTACGGCGGGGTATCCCTGATCTACTGGCAGCAGCGCAGTCCGGAGCGCGAGATCCGAGTGGCGCTTATTCAACAGAACACCGACCCCCGAAAACACGACTACCGCCACACCTTCGAGACCCTGACGGAGCTCACCAGGAAAACTCTCCCCGAAGATCCGGACCTCGTGGCATGGTCGGAGACCGCATTCGTGCCGAATATCCGCAAGTGGGGTTCGATGGAGCCCGACGAGCACCCGCTGGCCGATCTCGTGCACGACTTCCGCGCATTCCAGGAGGATATAGACAGTTGGCTCGTGACAGGCAACGACGACTACGAGGAGGTGGAGCTCGCCGACGGCAGCCTGCAGAGGAACCACTACAACGCCACTGTCCTCTTCTCCGACGAGGGGGAGCGGGTGGAGACCTACCGAAAGATCCGTCTCGTCCCCTTTACCGAGTATTTTCCCTACAAGGAGCAGCTGCCCTGGCTCCACGGCCTGCTGAAGGACTTCGACGCGACTTTGTGGGAGAAGGGAGAGAAGCCGGTGATACTATCTCATCCGAAGGCGGAGTTCTGCACGCCCATCTGCTTCGAGGACAGCTTTCCGGGGGAGATCCGCCTCTTCGTAAACGAGGGGGCGGAGATGATACTCAACCTCTCGAACGACTTCTGGTCGAGAACGAGGGTCGAGGGGGAGCAGCACTTCGCCAACTCTTTATTCCGGGCGGTGGAGCACAGACGCCCCCTTCTCCGCTCCACCTCCAGCGGCAAGACCGCCTACATCAGCCCTTCGGGCGTGATACAGGCCGAGCTGCCCTACTACAGCGAGGCGACGCTCACCGTCGATGCGGCGCTCTACGGCGAACCGAAGACCCTCTACGGGCTGTTCGGTGACTGGCTGCCTCTGGCCGCCGTGGCGACGGCCGTCGTCCTCCTGCTGCTGCCGGGAGGAAGACGAGAAGAAAAATAGAAAACGGGCCGAGCGATTCTGTTTGAGTTTAACTGTGCTGTTTGAGTTTAGCTGGGCTGTTTGAGTTTAGCTGAGCAATCGAAAGAAGGCCGCCCGTTTCGCAGACGGCCTTCGATTCGTTCGTTTCTTTAAGCGCTTACGACTCCGGTTTCCAGCGGAGGATCGGATCTTTCGCCGCCTTTACCTGGTCCACCCGGCGCACCGGTTTCGACTTCGGCATGGCGTGCAGCTCGTCGGGATTGTTCTCGGCGAGATCGGCGATCTCGTGCATTATCTCGATGAAGTTGTCGAGGGACTCCTTGGACTCCGTCTCCGTAGGCTCGAACATCATCGACTCGTGGACGATGAGCGGAAAGTAGACCGTCGGCGCATGGACGCCGAACTCGAGCAGCCCCTTTGCGATGTCGCCGGCATTTATCCCGTACTTCTCCTTCATCTCCTCTCCGGAGAGGACGAACTCGTGCTTGCACACTCGGTCGTAGGGCAGGAGGTAGCGCTTCTTCAGCTTCTGCCTTAGATAGTTGGCGTTCAACACCGCCAGCTCCGATGCCCTCTGCAATCCGTCCGAACCCATCATCAGGATGTAGGTGTAGGCGCGGACCAGGACCCCGATGTTGCCGTAGAAACCGGAGACCCGGCCCAGGCTGTCGGGAATGTCGTAGTCCAGGACGTACTTTTCCCCCTTCTTTCGCACCGAGGGTGCGGGAAGGAAGGGCTCGAGCTTCTCGTTGACCATGACCGCGCCGCTTCCGGGGCCGCCGCCGCCGTGAGGGGTAGAGAAGGTCTTGTGGAGGTTCAGGTGCACGACATCGAAGCCCATGTCTCCGGGCCGACTCTTTCCCATGACGGGGTTGAGGTTCGCTCCGTCGTAGTAGAGAAGACCTCCCGCCTTGTGTACGAGATCGGCCACCTCGTAGATGTCCTCCTCGAAGAGCCCGAGCGTGTTGGGGTTGGTCAGCATGATGCCGGCCAAGTCGTCATCCAGATGCTCCTTCAGCGCTTCGATGGAGACCATGCCCTTCTTGTTGGACTGGATCTCGACCACTTCGAAGCCTGCGAGATGCGCGGAGGCGGGATTGGTTCCGTGCGCCGAATCCGGCACCAGGACCTTGGTCCTCTGCTTCTCGCCGCGCTTGTTGAAGTAGGCGCGGAAGAACTTCATGCCCGTGTACTCGCCGTGCGCGCCGGCGAAGGGCTGGAGCGTACCCCAGCTCATGCCGGTTACCTCGCAGAGGCTATCCGTCAGCTCGTACATGAGCTCGAGGATACCTTGGGCGGTCTTCTGCGGCTGCAGAGGATGGAGCCCGGCAAAGCCCGGGAGGGCTGCGGTCTGCTCGTTTATCTTCGGATTGTACTTCATGGTGCAGGAGCCGAGCGGGTAGAAGCCCAGGTCGACCGCGTAATTCTTCTGAGAGAGTCTGGTATAGTGGCGAATCACATCGACTTCGGAGACCTGGGGCAGTTCGGCATCCTTGCCCC
>CAYFVU010000050.1:0-23370 GCA_964346645.1 uncultured Spirochaetaceae bacterium
ATTCCATAAGAGAACATATCTCCTTCGGCTCAACCTACTGCCTCTTTGCCACAGGCTCTTTCCTCGGAGAGGGCTTCGACTTACCGGAACTCGATACTATGGTCATTACCATGCCCATCTCATTCAAGGGCAGATTAACCCAGTACGTGGGGAGACTCCATCGTCAACACAGCCCGGAGAAAAAAGAGATTGTAGTTTACGATTATGTGGACACCTGCTCGGGCATAACCATTTCCATGTTCAAGAAGCGGCTTTCCGCCTATAAAAAGCTCGGGTATATACCGATATACAATCCCGAAGACAAGGTTGCCAGGTGGATATGATGTATATTTAAGTGTCAAAAAATAGTATACTAATCCTTGTCAATACTATTACGAAAAATTACTATAAATACTATGATACTTTCGTGGGCAAGTTTATACACTAAAAAGGTGTGGGAAGGACATCTTGTAAAGAACCTTCCACATGATATTCAAAGAGCAGCAAAACGAAAACTTGTTCATATACATTCGGCTAAGAGCATTGAAGATCTTCGTATTCCACCAGGCAATAGATTAGAAAAATTGACCGGAGACAGAGAAGGATTCTGGAGCATTCGTATTAACAAGCAATGGAGAATCTGTTTTCGCTGGGAGAATGGAAATGCCTTCGAAGTCGAGATCACGGACTATTGTCATTAGGAGGGTCACATGGAAGAGAGAATTACCCCGATTCATCCGGGAGAGATACTTCAGGAAGACTTTCTTATTCCAATGAATATAAGCGCCTACAGGCTGTCAAAAGAGACCTATATGGACCAGACCCGCATAAGCGAAATCTTGAAAGGCAAACGGTCGGTCACCATAGATACGGCTCTTCGCCTGTCGAAGTTCTTCGGCACCAGCCCTGAGTTCTGGATCAATATTCAGACACAATATGATATGGAAATGAAGGTAGCCGAATTAGCCGAAGAGTTGAGTAAGATCCATCCCATCAGCAAAGCCGGATAGTTTTTTACAACAAAGCCATAAGGGATAATAATTGCCGGGGATGGGACTTGAACCCACACGGCCATGTTATGGCCAGGGGATTTTAAGTCCCCTGTGTCTACCAATTCCACCACCCCGGCGAAACGTGATAGTATACTACCGGCGAGCAGGCTTCACGTCAACTAGATGTGGTTTTGCAGTGCCATGCCTTTCTCATGTTGAGTGAGTACACACGGAACACAGTTATGAGCAAGAGAAGAGAGCCGGCGATGAGCGAGATGCCCCTGCCGGGAATGATAGACTCGCACTTTCACAGTGTGATGATGAAGAAGAGAGAGCTGGATCCCGAGGGCCTCATCGCAGATGCCGTCGAAGCGGGTCTTGCCGGAGGCATCGACATCGGCGTCGAGGCAGGCGACACGGCCGGCCGGGTGTGGATCCGAGATCGTTTTCCGGGATTCCTGCTCGCCTCGGGGCTCGCTCCGGCCGAGGCCGAACGCGAGAACATCGAAGATAGACTGGAGTTGCTCGTGAATGACCTTAAGGAGCATCCTATCGAAGCAATCGGCGAGATTGGCGTGGACGGATACTGGAATTACGGCACGCCGGACACGCAGCGGGAGCTCTTTGCCGCGCAGATAGAGATCGCGAATCGTTGGGGGCTCCCCGTGATCATTCACAGCAGGGCGTCGGACGAGCTGCTGCTGGAGGTCCTCGATGCTCACAGGCCCGAGCACGGCGGCATCATGCACTGCTACTCGAGCGGCTACGATACCGCCGTACGCTGCATAGACCACGGTTTGCTGATCTCATTCGCCGGGAACATCACCTTCAAGAAGAGCGATGAGCTGCGGGAGGTGGCGCGCAGTATTCCCGAAGAGGCGATCCTGGCAGAAACCGACAGTCCTTTTCTCAGTCCCGAACCGCTAAGGGGTAAACCGAATCATCCCGGCAGGGTAGGTTTCGTTTACTCTTCGATTGCGGAATGCCGCGGTTTGGAAACTGCCGATTCAGTAGAGACGATCGGGGAGAACTACAGGCGCCTCTTCGGCAATACGTCGAGCAGATAGGAACTCACTTCGGCAGCACCACTATCTCGACACGGCGGTTCTTCGCCCTCCCCTCTTCGGTCTCGTTCGAGGCAACCGGCTCGCTTCCGCCGAGGCCCCGGTAGATGAATCTCGAGGATGCGAATCCGCGTTTTTCGAGCTCGTCTATAATGGTCTTCGCACGCTCCTTCGACAGCGCGATCTGACTCTCCATGCTCCCCACATCTGCCGTATGTCCCTTTACCAGGAAGGTTGCGTTCGGAACCTGACGTAGGAGCTCTGCGAGCCTGTCTAACCGCCCTCTCTCGTCGGGCAATATACGGGCCTGGTCGGGCACGAAGTGAATATCGGGGAGATTGACCACCACGCCTTCGTCGCTGCGGCTGACTTCGATTCCCTGCTCCGCAGTTTCTTCCTCCGAACCGCCTTTCTCAGCCTCTCGCTCGCCGGCAGCTCGGCTGCCATCATCTGTCCTGCGGCTGCCATCGCCGGCACCACCCGACGTGTCACCTCCGTCACCGGTGAGAGCCTGCACGATCCGCTCCTCCATGCCGTCGAGATGGCGACTGGAGAAGCCCTCACTCCAGACCAGTCTGAACCCGCTCTCCCGTCGCCTTCCCTCGCTGGTATTGAGCAGATAACGCTCTACTCTCTCGCGGATGAAATAACCGCCTCTGTCGTCGGTATAGAGGAGGATGGAGGCATCGAGTTTTCCACGCACCTTTACCCCTCCCTTATCTCTATAGGGATCGAGGTCGTAGTAGGAATAGGAAGCGGTTAACCTCAATGCCGGCCTTCCCTGGTAGCTCTCTCTTCCCTCGTATGCATAGGTGCATCGAAACGGTGCCTCGAGGATCGTGCCGTCCTCCCGCAGCAGGTACTCTGTTCCCGTTGCCCTCCACTGCTCTCCTACGGCCACCGGCTCTTCCGGCAAGAGGGGATAATTTGTTCTGAACGGGACTTGCTCGGATCCAACGAAGTTCGTAGTGCCGTTTTCTAGTATACGGAGTGTTGCACGGTACTCGCGTTCGACTGTTCGTGCAACACGGGTGCTACCACGGTTCGTCTCCTTCAGTACGTAGACCTCTCCCCGGTAGAACCTCTCTTTGCCCGACTGTCCGGCATCCGAGAGATCGGCCTCTACCACCGATGGAAGCACATGATGCAGGTAAGCCCGCTGTTCGCGGTAGAGGAACCCCCGATACGAGTTGTTCGTGTAGACCCGCAAATCCTCGCGAACAACACGCGTGTACTGATTGCTGAGCTGGAAACGAAGCAGTTCCTTGCCGCTCCCTGATTCTCTCGCCGCTTGCGACTCCTGCTCCACCGCAGTCTCTTGCGCACAAACAGGCGTTACGGCAAAGACGAAGGTGATGAGTACTACTGCTATACAGAGCTCCGTAATGTAAACTCTCCGGCACACCGGCATCACCTCAAAAAGCGACTCCCCTCTCCGGGGAGCCGCTTGTCTAATAAATGCTTTTCACTTTCAGAAGCCATATTGTGCTTTCTAAAACCGTCGACCTACCAGTTGTCCGGCATGTCGTCAACGTCTCTACTCTCCTCGGAGAAGAGATCTGTCGTTGCCCGGAGTGCATCGAAATATATGTAGTAGGTACCGTAGGTCTCCACCGGATCGCAATCAATTCGGAAACCTTCGATTTTAATGCCCTGCTTGGTCTGGTAGTGATAATCCCTCTGCTTTATGTTAGTGGGAATAGCCGCAGTGAGCTTCTTCCATCCCGAAAAGTTCAGCTTCCCCATGGTTATGACGCCGGAATTACCGAACTGATCTGCAATGAGCAATTTAAGCGTGTGGGGAGAGTTTCTTCCCACAACCCATACGCTCACCGTCTTGGAAATGCCCTCTACTGGGATGGGCCGCGCAGGAAAAAGCGCGAACTGGTTGAGCCCGCGTTTGTAGAAGTTGACCTTTACACCCATGACGTTTCTGTCGGGTTCGGTGATACCCGCTTCCTGTTCACCTTCGAGCTGCTCTTTATCGATTGGGCTGCCGGGCAGCGCTCTGTGCGTCACCAGGCCCTGTTCTCGTGGCATCGATACGTCCCAGAATCCGGCATCTTCGAATTTCGATACCGACACCGTCCGCAGCTTCTGTTGGGCGGAGTCTACACCCAGATTCTCCGGATCCGGCTCGCCGACATCCTCAACGGCCTCTTCTTGATTCTGGTTCTGGGCACATACCGAAGCAGCGCCGAAGCCGAGCATGAGGAATACGATTAGTAGTACTATAATTATTCGCGCTCTCATTTTATCTACTCCCCTTCTTGACCCTGTTGCTGAGTGCCTTGACCCTCTTGCCAGATATCGTTCACACGATCAGGCTGGGCAAGCGCGTCTCCGTCGAAACGGGTGACGAACACATCGGTAAGGACCTTCAACTGATCGAGGTAGATATAGCAGTTGTGCACCCGTTCGACAGGCTTCGTCCACACGACCAGTTTTATCAGTTTGAGCCCCTCGAGATAGGGGGCATAACGCTGCGATTGAGGTATGTAGCTCGGTATTCCTACCCTCAGGTTTCTCCAACCGACAAAATTGAGATCACCGAGCTGGAGTGTGTGTACGACTCCACGCCAATCCTGTAAATGAGCCTCCATGTAGTAATCGAAATCGGATCCCCATACCCACAGATCGAATTGTTGGACCCTGCCGGGTATTTGAATGGGGTTGGGAACCGTGTTGCCCTCTTCATCCTCCTTTACGGGAATGAACTCTATATAGTTGTACCCCTGTCGATCGAACTTAAAATGAGCACCAAGAACTTCGAGCTCTCTATCTTCTCTATTTGCCCCGAAAAGTGCTTCCGGCCACGTCTCCGCATACGTCTGTTTTGGGAATCCTTCGGATACGAATTTACTCCCTCGCACCAACCATTCGGTAGTTCGCGTCTCAGGATCAAAAGACTCTAATATACGCGATTCCAGGTTTACCGTCTGTTCATCTGCGATAACAAGCGTAGGCGTAAGAAACACGAGAAGCATCGCAAGACACACAGTTAATAAGACGCCTCGTCTCATTCCACACTCCTTTTAACTTACTAGTATCCACTGCACGTAAGCACTTCGAATTATATTTCTTCGGCTATTGTTTGTCAAATCTTTTTATAAAAACAGATAAAGGAGCAGGAAAAAAGTGCCGTCCCACCCCGCGATTCCGGTGCACCGTCTCTGCGGGTACCCACGGCGCACAGAGGATCCGAAAAGAAGAGGCGATGTGCGGCTATCGGTACACCCTCAAGACCCCTTTCATCCGGACTACGCTCCCCTCTTTCGAAAACTCCGAGACAGATGTTGCTCGAAGCCGTGCAACGGCCCGTTTGAGCGCCTCCTTCCACTCGTATTCGATGGAAAGGGCTACGGTGCCGGGAAAGGCCTCGTGAGCAGAAGCGCCCACGACACAAGAGGGTACAGCCCAATCATCGAGGGTCTCTAAAACCAGTGTAAGGCCTTGCTGTCCCCAGATCCAGACGAAATCGGCGGATCCCACCCCCGAGTCTCGAAGCTTCTCCACGAGCTTCGCCTCACCATCCCGGTTCTCCGAACCCACCGAGACTGTATCATCAAGGACAAGCCTCTCTACCCGTCCGCTGTATCCTGCCCCCTCCAACCCTTTTATGAAGAACGAAGCGTTTCGCCGGCCGTTCGCATCGCCGCCGAGCCTCAAAACCACCAGAACGGGTCCTTCTCCGTCTTCTGAACCCGAACCGTCTCGGCCGGATTCGACGGTTTTGTCGGCCGCGTCCGCTGCCATAGCGGCAGTCACCCTCTCGCCTGAGGCAATAAGCGCCGCCGCATGCTCACCCGCATGCTGCAGAGCCTCGCGCAGATCGGCGCTCACGGCGATATGTCGCCCTTCGCGCTCACGCTCCGTACCGGTCGAGTTCCCCCGCTCGGAGAAGTAAACGAATCTACGTTCCGGATAGCGCTCTCTCAGCTCCCCGGCATAGACCGACAGAGCCGGCGATAGAATCACGAGAGAGGCTCGGTGCCGTTCGATCGTCCGCATGAGGGAGTCTCTCACCTTCTTCTCGCTCAACGCCTTCCCCTTTATCTCGCCGGAGAAAACGTCGATTCCGGTTAGTTCGATCCGAGAGAACGAGTTATACATGGCTATCCTCAGCTGCGGGAGGATGCCCTCTTCTCCCTCGAGCACTACCGATCTCCATACCGGATCACTTACGATGAGCACGGGTCTCAAGGAAACGTATATAATGATGAGAGCGAATATGAGGGGAACCGCAGAGAGTAAGAGAGGAGAGAACCGCGAGACAGCTGCGCGCAGCCTGGCCGCACCGCGCCCGAGGGTGTTGTTCCGGCGAAGATCTATGCTCATGAGACCAGCCTACCATATCGGTGGGCACGTGTCTTGACCGGCTGCTGCTTGATCTATAGATTGAAAAAGAGTGGATGCCGGCGTCGAAGCGACGATTCGGCCCCATCGATAGAATGAATCTGAGAACATAGTCGAAAAAAGGAGAGAAACGTATGTATTCCTACAAATCTCTCGGTCTTCAGAACACTAAGGATCTGTTTCAAAAGGCCGTAAACGGCGGTTACGCCATTCCCGCCTACAACTTCAACAATCTAGAGCAATTACAGGCGATCATCCAGGCATGTGTAGAGACCAAGTCGCCGGTCATCCTCCAGGTCTCCAAAGGGGCCCGCAAGTATGCCAACCAGACCCTGCTTCGGTTTCTTGCACAGGGAGCGGTGGAATATACCAAGGAGCTCGGCTACGAGATTCCGATCGTCCTGCACCTCGACCATGGCGACAGTTTCGAGACCTGCAAGGACTGCATCGACTCCGGCTTTTCGTCGGTCATGATCGACGGATCCCACTACTCTTATGAGGAAAACGTTGCGCTCACCAAGAAGGTGGTCGACTACGCACACTCCCAGAACGACTTCGTCTCTGTCGAAGGAGAGCTCGGGGTTCTCGCCGGTATCGAGGACGAGGTTCAGTCCGAAGTATCCCACTACACCCAGCCGGAAGAGGTCGAGGACTTCGTGAGCAAGACCGGTGTAGATAGTCTCGCCATCTCGATCGGCACCAGCCACGGCGCCAACAAGTTCACCCCCGAGCAGTGTACCCGCAACGAGGACGGAATTCTCGTCCCTCCCCCGCTCCGCTTCGATATACTCGAAGAGGTAGAGCGGAGATTGCCGAATTTCCCCATCGTGCTGCACGGCTCCTCCTCCGTACCGGTCGATTATGTGAACATGATCAACGAGAACGGCGGAAAGATCGATGACGCGGTGGGCATACCCGAAGATCAGCTCAGAAGGGCCGCCAAGTCCGCCGTCTGCAAGATCAATATCGACTCCGACGGTCGCCTGGCGATGACTGCGGCGGTACGCAAGACTCTCACCGAGAAACCCGGCGAATTCGACCCGCGGAAGTACCTCGGACCCGGTCGAGATCAGCTGAAGGAGCTGTACATGCACAAGAACCGAAACGTGCTCGGCTCCGCCGACAGGGTATAGTCATACCGGTCTATACCGGATCGATATCCAAGCGCCGAAGCTGCGCTGCAGATGAGGGATTCGGCACAATTGCGGTATTGCGTGGAAATCAAGAATAATAAAATAGAGCGAATCTGCCGGTTTAATAGACCGGCAGTTTTTTCGTCTCTACGAGAAAGGCCGAGAAGAGTGTCGAGACAAAGACGAGGAAGAAGGCGAGAAAACCGAATCCATCGTAGTTGATCGAGAAGAGATACGGAACGAGGGCAACCAGGAAGGTAAAGAGGGTAGCCAAAACGACCACGAGAATCCTGAACACCACCCGTTCCAGCGCAAAGAGGAGGAAGGAGGACAAGGCCCCGCCCCAGAGAATGAGGAGGTGGAGGACCGGGACAAGAAAGAGGCGATGAGGGGTGTAGCCGGGAAAGTGGTAGATCGCTTGATACAGGCCGCCGAGTAGCAGAAAGCCGGTCCAGAATGCAAGTGTTTCCACCCACTTGCCGCGTTCGGTAGGGAGCCGCAAGATTCGCCTATTGAGAAGGAAAAAGGCGATGAGGCCCAGCAGCCAGTAGACGAACGACTCCTCTACCCAGCTGCTGAGGAAGAGTCTCGAGGGCGTATACTCGACAGGCATCTGCGTGTGCACTACGACCAGCGGGACGAATGCGATTATCTGTGCGAACAGTCCGTACAGGAACGAGGTCCTCACTTCGTCGGTGGAAAAGAACCTTCGGTGGAGGAGACGGATGTAGAGTATCCCTAGACAGGGTACGGTGAAAATCAGAAACAGAACCATAGCTCGGCAAGCGTAGCACTAACGGGCAATAGTTGCAACAGTGCTCGTGAAAGAGCGGCATGCATCTACGACATGAGTGATTCGAGCTCGTAACGGTCCTTTACGAGGGAGAGGTGGCGCTTCTCCTCCTCGAAGAGGCTGTGGAATATGGAGAAGAGCTCGCCGTTTTTGTCGCAGCTCTCGAAGATGCTCTTGTACAAATTCATGACCTGCTCTTCCAGCTCCATTGCATACGAGAAGAAATCCACCCGCTCGAGCTCCTTCACCTCCTTCGGCTCGGGACAATCCTCGAGCGATTCGACGAGAGCCTCGGCCTTTGCGACCAAATCCTTCCGATTCGCGAGCTCCTTGTACTTTTCCTCGAGAAATTGGAGATGCGAGTTCTCCTGTTCGCTCATAGAGGTGAGAAATTTTCTCAGCCCCTCGTCGTCTACGCTCTTCGAATACTCCGCATAGAGCTTCTTCAACCTCATGGCACAGGTCTTCGAATATTCAAATACGTTCATCTCTTTCCTCCGACATATTCTTTTCACAGAATGCCATGTTTCGCCCTTCGAGGTATACCCCTGTTCTCCATTTGCATTCGTACTGCATATTTCGAATGTATCACAACCGGGGAAGAGGTCACACCCTTTGACTCTTTTCAACCTGAATGCTATATTAACACTCACTTTGTGCAAGTAAACACAGTATATCTGTGTATTTTTTTGAGGAGGAATATTGGCTGCAAAAGATTTACGGATCAACGAGCAGATCCGTGTTCGAGAAGTTCGGTTGATCGATCATGAGGGAAAACAACGGGGAGTATTACCGACTCCGAAGGCGCTTGAGATCGCTCAAGAAGCTGGTTCTGATCTTGTCGAGGTGGCGCCGCAGGCGAATCCACCCGTGTGCAAGATACTCGACTACGGAAAGTACAAGTTCGACCAGGAAAAGAAGAGAAAAGAGTCGAATAAGAAACAGAAGCAGCTTAAGCTCAAAGAGATCCGCATGCAGCCGAAAATCGAAAAGCATGATCTCGACTTCAAGACCGATCATGTTAAGAGTTTTCTCGAAGGCGGGAACAAAGTAAAAGTGACCATCCGATTCCGCGGTAGGGAGATGGCTCACACAGAGATCGGACGCGAGGTGTTGGATCAGATACTCGAAAACCTCACCGAGCTCGATGCTCATTTCAATGTCGACCGAAAGCCCCAAATGGAGGGGCGTTTCATGTCGATGATTCTCAGTCCGAAAAGCGTCAAGAAATAGACAAGATTTAGACCGAGATATTTAGTCATAGAGAGGAATAGCTTATGTCGAAGATGAAAACACGCAAGTCCGCCGCCAAGCGATTCAGGGTCACCGGTTCCGGCAAGATCAGGTACAAGAAGCAGGGCCTCCGCCACATTCTCACCAAGAAATCGAGAAAGACCAAGCGGAACCTGCGTAAGCCGGGTATACTGAGCGAAGCCGAAACCAAGAAGGCGAGAAGGCTTCTCCCCTACAAATTATAGACAGAAACCACACACTACGCTAAACGCAAAGGAGCGAAACGCATATGCCACGCGCAACAGACGGAAAGAGGCGGCTCAAACGCCGTAAGAAGATACTGAAAGACGCAAAGGGCTACTGGGGGCGCCGTAGTACCAACTTCAGAGCCGCAAAAGATGCGGTATCGAAGGCGGGACAGTACGCGTACCGGGACAGAAAGAGGAGGAAAAGGGAGTTCCGTAGGCTGTGGATCGCCCGCATTTCCGCCGCCTGCCGAAACGAGGGTATGAGTTATTCGAGGTTCATGAACGGCCTCGACAAGGCCCGGATCAGGCTAAACCGGAAGGCCCTCTCCAACCTCGCCATCGAGGACAAGAAGGCTTTTTCCGAACTCGTAGAAGCCTCGAAGTCCGCCCTCGGCGATTAGAGACGACAAGTGAATAAGGAAAGGGATACGAGAGCATGGTGACACTTGAGCAGATTCGTCTCCTCGACAAGAAGGTGCACGAAGCGGTAACCCGAATCGACGCGCTCAACAAGGAGAACAGTGCGCTCAAATCCAAGCTCGAAACCTACCAACATCGGATCGACGAGCTCGAAAAGCTCATCGAGACCTTTAAGAAGGATCAGGGGGAGATCGAGGAGGGTATAAAGAGTGCGCTCGACGAGCTGAACAAGCTCGAGGACGATCTCTCCCCCGGTTCGGATGCCGCTGTTTCGGATACCGAAACGGATCAGAGCTCGGAGGCTCGTGAGACCGGAGAGCGGCTTGCTGCCGATTCCCGCGCAGAAATCCGGAACGAGAGTACCGACGCGGGGAGCGAAGAAGGCGGCGGCGACTCAACGAGCGCCGCAGCTCCAGAGGACCCTGCAGATCCGGAGGATTCTGCCTCATCAGGGGAAGAAGACCGAGAAGAAGAGCAGCCGGAGAATGACGAGACTCCGCGTAGCGGCGAACTGGACATATTCTAGAACCGGTTCCCGGCTCGTCACTGTTTCAGACGACTATGGACGGAGAACAAATACGCGTACATCTTCTCGGAACCTCTTTTACCATTCGGACGACGGAGAATCCTGAGTATTTTTCTTCATTGATCAGATATGTGGAGAACAAATACGAGGAAATCAGCCGCAATATGGGTATCAGCGATCCTTTACGTATCGCCATTATTTCAAGTATACTAGTAAGTGATGAGCTCTTTAAGACATCCGCTGACAGTTCGCAGGTCGAGTCGATGACCAACGAGATGATCGAGCTGATCGACAAAAACCTTAAAGAGAACATGTAGTGTAGACAATTTTCCTGCGGTGTACGGGAGGGGACAATAAATCTCTTGGGTCAAAGTAACAAATCGGGATTCCAAAATAGCGGGGTTGAATTGATTGGCCGGTTTCGGTTAAACAGGATGCTCCGTTGCGGAAACCCACTTGAACCATAGAGTTCAAGAGATAGACCCCGAGCGGCACCGCGGGTTATATCTTACTGCTACTTCAAACTAAAGGCGGTTACACAAATAATGCCGATCATAACAAGTCAACAAAACAGCGAGTACTACGAACGTTTCAAAGATACGGAGGTAACCTTTACCAAAGAGGTCATCCGCGCCACAGGCCTCCTTACCAAGATGGTCTTTCTTAAGGGCCTCGGATACCAGTGGCCCTGCATCATCTACAGCTGCTCCATGAGCACGGCGAAGGTGGTGGCGAGCATTACTCCCGAGGTATACGAGCAGATAAGAGAGGCGAACAACCTCGTCTCCCTCCGATTCGCCTTCAAGGATGAAGACAAATCCGATCCCGTACTCTTCTTCGTGTCGGCAAAGGTTACCGGCTACAATCCCTACAATAAGGAAAAACCGAATCTCAATTTCGTCAGTCTCGAGTTCACCAATAGGCCGGCGGACGACCTCATCGCTACACTCGGTCAGATCCTCGACGCCGCATCCAACTCGAAGAAGAGGAAAGAGGAGCGGATAACTCTCGATGTACAGACCATCAAGAAGATGGGCCTCAAGTCCAAAGGCACTCATGTCTACATCCAGGGTGTACCGAGGACCTGCATCATCCGGGACCTTTCCTTCTCCGGCGCGAAGGTAATTATCGCGGGAGTGGCCAAGTTCCTCATCGAGAAGGATGCGACCCTCAGGTTCGAAACCACGAACAACGAGGTATTCTCCATCGAGGGAAAGACTATCCGATTCGAGCCTGTCGAGGGAAGAAAGGATCTCGCGGCAATCGCCATCCAGTTCAACGACGAGAATATCCCGATGGAGTACAAGATGATGATAAACGATTATCTAAAGCAGATGAAAAAGAAGCGTGCAGCACTCGGCACAGAAAATCAAAGCAAGGAATGAGAGGAATACGCCGTATATGCCGGAAATCGCCGAAGAACTGGTTTTTCCCGAGGACACGAGCCCGCTCGAGCGGGTTTCCTACATCTCTCTTCCCGAGGATATGGAGCGTGAGATCGGCGGATTCACCCTCTCGCCGGATATACCGCTTCCCGTAGAACCACCGCCGGGACAAGAGGAGTTCCACATAGACAATCTTTCGTGGGAGATGATCGTCTCGGCAATGCTCAAGATATTCGCCTACCGCCCTGACCACGAACATGCCGACTACTACCGGGAGTTCATCCGCACGGTCCAACCGAATCTCGTGGCGGAGATGACCAAAACCGGCATCGTCAAGGCGAAGCAGAAGGATTTTGCCGTAGCCGAGGAGATCTTTCGCTCCCTCGTCAACTACGCCCCCGAATACGAGAGCTCCTACGTCAATCTTGCGCTGGTAATGGAACAGCAGGGAGAGCAGCATGAGCAGCACTACCGTCAAGAGGAGGCGGAGTCCTACTACGACAACGCCTTCGCCGTATACGGCAAGGCTCTCGAACGGCACCCCGACTCGGCGGATGTGCACTACAACGTCGGGCACTTCTTCGTGAAGCGAGGGAACCTCTACCGCGCGAAGGAGGAGCTGCAGACCTACCTCCGTCTCTCCGAGTCTTCCGAGGGGCGCTCCGAGGTGGAACAGCTGCTCCAGCGGATGGATTCCCAGGGGAAGGAGGACCGCGTTTTTACCGAGTCCTACGACTTCATCCGCATGGGAGAGGAAGACAAGGGTATCTCCCTTATCAGAGAGTATCTCGAATCCAATCCGGATGTGTGGAACGGATGGTTTCTCCTCGGTTGGGGATTACGAAAGAAGGAGGAGTGGAAAGAGGCGAAGGACGCCTTCGTACGAAGTCTCGAACTGGAACCGGCTAACGTGGACACGCTCAACGAGCTGGCCATCTGCGGTATGGAGCTCGGCGAGTACGCCGATGCCAAGAGATATCTCGAAAAGGCGCTGCAGATGGAGCCGGAGAACACGAAGATCATCTCCAATCTGGCCGTTCTCGCCCTCAAACAGGGGGACACTGAGCTGGCCGCCCGCTTCTTTCGAACGGTAGCGGAATTGGATCCGGAGGATCCGGTGGCCTCCCGGTTTCTCGAGGAGCTCGACGAATCATCCTCATAGGCGCCGGCTTGACAAAACCCCCCTCCCCTCCTACTGTACGTGAAGTATGAATTTTTTCAGCGCTCGAAGAAGAATAATCGCACAAATACTCCTCGTGGCAACCGCCCTCCTGACGGTCACGGTCGGGGTGACTACCGGGGTCGTGCTCGCCGGCCTGCACAGCAGCGACATCCGAGCCGATTTGAAGGAGTACGAGCCGGCCATACCCACCCAGATACTCGACCGGGACGACGAGCTAATAGCGGAGATCTTCTCCGAGGTAAAGAGGGACATAGTTCCGATACAGGATCTGCCCAAGCAGCTGATCTTCGCCCTCATCAGCCGAGAGGACGCCTCGTTCTTCGAGCACAACGGTTTCAGCTTTCGCGGAACCGCCAGAGCGGCGTGGAACGTAATGATGGGGACCTACTTCTCCGGAGGAAGCACTCTCACCCAACAGGTCTCCGGTAAGCACTACGCCGACCGAAGCAAGAAGACGATAGAAAGAAAGCTGAGGGAGCTCTGGTTCGCCTTCCAGATTGAGCGAGAGCTCTCCAAATACGAGATACTCGAGCTCTACGTAAACGAGATGTACTTCGGCCACAACACCTACGGAGTCGAGGCGGCGAGCCGATTCTACTTCAACCATTCAGCCGAGGAGCTGAGTGTGGCCGAGGCGGCGATTCTCGTGATACAGCTCGCCAGTCCCGCCGCCTACTCTCCGATCAACCACCCCGAGCGGGCCCGCGCGCGGCAGAAGGACGTCCTCGACCACATGGTTGATCTCGGCTACACCTCCCGCGAGGAGGCGGACCTCTCTTTCCGACGGTACTGGGACAGCTACGACTACAACCGTTCGAACATCGCCAGCGCCTACTTCGACAACAAGAGCAAGGCGCCCTACTTTAGCGAGTACGTCCGGCTGCAGCTGAACGACATGCTCTACGGGGCGGTCAACATCAACAAGGACGGTTACATCGTCCACACCTCCCTCGACCTGAACCTACAGAACATCGCACAGGAGGTGATGAAGAAGTCCTACCGGCGTATCAACGAGAAGTACCGTAACAAAAAGGAGCAGCGCTTCGAGGTGGTCGAGGATACCTATCTACCCGTAATCGAGCTCCTCGCACTGTCGTACGACCTGCCCGACATTCGCGTAGCAGGGTCCAAAGAAAAGAAGGACTCCCTCGACCACTTCTACCAAACGATCAGCCCCTCAATAGAGATACTCGCCGGCATGTTCGGCTCCGATTCCCTCAAGGCCGTCTCGAAGTACTCCGACGAGAAGGCGGAGGAGCGAAGCAAGCAGACCACAGTGGAGGGGGCTCTGGTGACCCTGGACAACGACACGGGTCACATACTCGCGATGGTCGGCGGAAGCGATTTCGATACCAAGCAGTACAACCGGGCCGTTGACGCAAAGGTGCAGCCCGGCTCCAGCTTCAAACCGCTCTACTACTCGGCGGCCATCTCTTCGGGCAAGTACACTCCCGCAACCCGCCTGTACGACGGCCCCATCGTCTTCTTCGACGAGATGGGACGCGATTACACGCCGATGAACTACCTCGGCTCGTGGGAAGGCTCCGTGCTGCTGCGCGAGGCCCTCGCGAACAGCATGAACGTGCCGAGTCTGCAGGTGCTAGACGGTGTGGGCTTCGAACCCGCAATCGAGCGGGCGGCGAAAATGCTCGACATGGAGGAACAGAAGGACAACAGGTCTTTATTCCCGAGGAGCTTCCCCCTCGGGCTCGGTGTGGTTTCCGTAGCCCCGATCGACATGGCCCGTGCCTACACTACATTTCCGAACCTCGGACGTCCCTCCGATCCCATGGCCATTACGAAGGTGCTGAGCCGGAACGGCGATACCATCATCAATCCGGAGCAGGAGAGGATTCGCAAGCGGAAGCACGAGAAGAATCAGACCGAGAGGGTCATGTCGCCTCAATCGGCCTATGTTATGGTCGACCTCCTGAAGAGCACCGTCGAATTCGGCACCCTCAGGTGGCGGCGCGTGAACGTGGGAGGCTTCGACGGCATGCCTATGGCGGGAAAGACCGGAACCACTCAGAACTGGGGTGATGCTTGGACCATGGGTTTCTCCCCCTACTACACCACCGCCATCTGGTTCGGCTTCGACAGTCCGGGAAATTCGCTCGGCCGCGAGCTCACCGGCGCGACAGCCGCGGGACCGACCTGGGCCGAATACATGAAGAAGATCCACCAGGGCCTCGAGACGAAGAAGTTCGAGAAACCCGAAACCGGCCTCGTAACCATACGGGTGTGCGATGTGTCGGGCAAGCTGCCGACGAAGTACTGCAACGACACACTCGAGGAGCTCTTTATCGCCGGCACTGAGCCGAAGGAGTTCTGCGACGTGCACCCCTTCGAGAGAGACAGAGACGAGGATCTCGTGCGCAAGCTGCAGGACTCGTTCATGGTCGAGGACTTCGACATCAAGATGGATGAAGACTCCTCTTCGAGCGAGGACTTTCTCGGCGACATGGAGTTCTCCACCGACGATATGAGCTCCGAGGACCTAAATCTCGACGGGCTCTCGACGGACGATTTGGATGATATGGAGAAAGAGGACGACGGCGCATCAGACGAACGCGACAGCGGCACACAGGAAGGCGACGGACAAGACGATCAACAGGAGAGTCCGGAGGGCAACATCAATCCGCTGCTCGAATAGCATTCTCGAATAGCATTTCGGGCGGCCGCCCCCGCAGGTTCGGGAGGAGGAGCATATGCAGATACCAATCGAGGACATCGACGTAAAGAAACGCGTACGTGAGGATCTCGGAGATCTCTCCAAGCTCATGGAGAGTATGAGAGCCTATGGTCTCATGAATCCTATCGTCATAAACACCAAACAAGAGCTCATTGCCGGACAGAGACGTCTGGAGGCGGCAAAACGCCTCGGTTGGAAGACTATAGAGGCGCACATAGTCGAGAGGAGCTCCAGCATCGATCAGCTGGAAATGGAGCTCGACGAAAACATCCACCGCCGCAACCTCACCGCAATGGAGCTTGCCAACGCCTACTCCAAGCTCGACCGCATGAAGAATCCGGGATTCTTCCGCCGGATTCTCCAGGCGATCCAAAATTTTCTAGCCAAGATAGCCGGAATCTTCAAAAAGAAATAGCCCCGGCTACCTCGGTCTCTCTAATTCAGGGAATTTCAAAAATCAATGATTTTGAGTTTCCCAAATGTCAATTGTCTGCCGTCCGCTGCAGCGTTCCGGGATCGAGCAACACGACCTCTCCGTCGATTCCCTGTACGTAGAGACTGCCATTCTCGAAGAGAAACATGGTCTGCGGCGCTACCTCCGCATCGGAACGCGCCGCGAGGCTCAGATCGCGGTTGAACCTCCCCACATGCCATGAGCCTTCGTTCTCCGTTACCGCATAGATGCCGCCGTTCCGGCTCCTGATGCTGCTGCCCGCGTATATGTTTTCGGAGGACTGTCCGCCGACCTCGAGGCTCTCCAGTTCGATCTCGACGAGACGAACCGCCCGCGGCGGATCGTCGATACCCGCCACCACTACTACCCCGTTTTGACTGCGCACCATCCCCTTCGAACGCACGGTGTTGATTTCGGCGCGTCTGCGTATCCGCCCATTCTCCTTTTCGATCTCGACGAGACGGCCGAAGAGCTCATCTCCTTCCTGATAGACGATGAAGGGAACCGTTTCGGGGCTCTCCCCCTCATCTTCGGCAGGCTCTTCGGCACCGGTTTCGGCCTCAACCCCCTCGGTCTCGGCCCCGGCGGCATCCTCTTCCTCGATAATTTCCTGCTGGTCCTCGGCGATTCGCTCTCGCTCTTCCTGGATATCCTCTCGGCGCTCCTGCTGTTCCGTTTCTTGTTCCTCGATCTCCTCGCGCTGCTGTTCCTGCCGTTCCTGCTCCTCGGCGAGCTCCTCTTCCGCCTCTTCGAGACGCTGCTCCGCCTGCTGAGCCTCAGGGCTCTCTTCGCCCTGTTCTTCCCGTGCCTCCTCGAGCTCCTCTTCTGCCTCGGCGACTTCCTGCTCCTTCTCCTCTACCACACGCTCCTGCTCTTCGAGCTCTTCCTTGGCCTTTTCGGTTTCCTCCTGCTCCTTTTCGAGCTCCTCGTCGCGTATCTCCACCATCTCCTTGCGCTCTTCGACTCCGCGGTCCTCCTCCTGCTGCCTCATCTCCTCTACGACCTCTTCTTCACCGACGGTGTCTGTAGAGAGGGCCTCCCGCTCGCCGACCGTGCGAAGGGGGATGAGCATCTGGGTATTTCCGGGCCATTCGCTGTAGCGCGTAGCGATACCCGCCTGCGCCGGATCGATCGCCTCTACGACGCCGGAATGGTAGGTTTGCTCTATGTACTCCATATCGCGTCGATGCACCGCATTATAGTAGGTGAGGAACACGGCGATGGTCTCCGACTCGTCCCTGCCGTAACCAAACTTCCTCTGGATGTAGCCTGAGAGAATGCGACGAATGTTGTCTATGTGATCGACTGCGGCATCCTCTCCTATGGAGAATATGTCGGCTCCGTAGAGCTCCGAGTCCTCTCTCGGCGGTATGCTGCGTATGCGGTACTTTCGGAAATAGCCGGCTTCCCGTCTCTCTTCCGTGAGCCTCGAGGAGAGACTCTCACCGATCGAGCGGATCTCCTCCACCGTCTCCACCTTCTCATGGGGTCCCTCGTAGTTCTGGAACTCTATGTCGCCCCTAGCAACCCCTCGTATCTCCTCTTCCGCCAGCTCCTGGGCGCAGATGCCCACGAGCGGGATGACCGCAATCAGTACTGCGGTAAGAAGCTTCGCTACTCTCATTGTCACTCCTCCCCTCTCGTTTCACTTTCAGTATAATCGTTGAAGTGCCGATATGCACTCCCCTTCAATCCTCGCAGCGTGGAAATCGCCTCTTTTCTCACCGACCTCGGATACGTGCCGAGATAGATGCTGCGGAGGATCTCCATCACGTTGCCGCTCAATCTTCCCCTATAAACGGATATCCGCTCGACCGCAGTAAGCACCGCCAGGGCAAAGGCGGCGGGATCGTTGCCGTTGTAGCTCTCGGAGGAGACCATGCCGCGCATGAGACCGAGAGCCGAGCCGTCGGCCAGCCCACCCAACCTCCCGAGTGCCACCACACAGGCAAGGGTAACCGCCGCATCCCACTCGTTCGCCAAGACCGAGCGCAACATACCTGCCGATGCAGTATCTCCGTAGATGCCGAGAAGGCGTACCGCCTCTGAGCGGATCTCTGGATAGTCGTTTACGATCGTGTTCCTGCGATATTCAGGCTCCAGCACCGCCTCGCCGGCCAACTCCTCCAAGACCGACAGGTAGGCCTTCTTGTGGGGCATGGGGGAGGCTGAGCTCAGTCTGCGCTCGACCGTATCGAGGATCTTCCTCTTACGCTCCCGCGTTCCGGCGGCGAGTTCCTCCTTCAATACCGGAAAGGCTTCGATGCCGCCGCTCCTGTTCGACCTGCAGCGGGAAACAGAGGCAAGGCCGCGGGGCGAGAGGGCCGTGCGGCCTGAGGTTCCGCGATCTGTTGCTCGATCCGCTTCTCTATCTGTGCTCCCCTCAGTCCTCCGGTCGGCCCCCTGCACTCGGGTCTCCGGCCCGTAGGCCTGCAGAAGCCAGTCCGCCGAGCCGTAGGCCACCGCCCCCCTGCGGTCGATCACCGGCTCCGATTCGGGCGCGGCAAGACGTCCCGAGGCAACGAGTCGCCATTCTCGAGCGGACTCGCCTCCAGCCTCCGTCTGTTCTCTATCCTTATACTGCTCCTGACCGCCCACGCCCCCTATCGCGTAGTACTCGCACCATCCCTCGTCGTCGAGCAACACCACTTCCGCACCCCCCACGGCAAGACTGCAGCGCCCCCCTCCGGCAGGCGTGCGCCACAACCGTCGCCCCTCTGCATCGTAGAGGCTCAGAAAGCCGTCGGTCGTCCGCAGTGCGAGCAGACCATCGCCGACGGCTGCGGACACCACCCCTTCTACCTCTTTCCGCCAGAGCGTCTCGCCCTTCTCCGAGTAGCAGCTCAGCTGCCCCCCTTCGAAGAGCACCACTGCTCGACCGAGAGCCGAGAGATGTGCTACGGGAGCCTCTCTTCTTCGGTGCCACAGCTCTACCCCGTTTTCGCTCAACGCCACCATATCTCCACCGCGGAAGCCCACGTAGAGGACGGACTGCGTCGAAACCGTCGCAGCGCTTACACCGCCGGCAGTGCCCGGGCCGAATATCTTCGCACTCCAGCGCAGCTGTGCGGTGTGGCTGTAGGCCTTTACCCTTCCCTCCGGACTCACGACAAGAAGACCTCCGTCCCCAAGGGGAAATAGCTCCTCGATCCCCTCCTCGAACGGACGAATCTTCCAGGCAGTGCCGCCGGCGGCGTTGAAGGCGACCACCAAACTCCCCTCGGTGAGAGCATAGACCGTGCCGTCGCAGCCGAGCTCCAGTCCGACGAGGCTCCCCTCCTCGAGAAAGCTTCGCCATATCCGCCGGCCGCGCGAATCGAAGGCGTGAAGATACCTGTCCTCGGATGCGGCGAAGTATACATCGCGATGCTCATCGTAGAGCAGCGCACGGATTCTCCCGCCCGTCGAATATCGCCAGAGCCTGGAGAACCCACCGTAGTGATCCTCCTCTTCTCGGCCGAAGGAGAGTCCCGTACAGAGGAAAAGGAGTATAGTGAGTATGGCGAGTATTGCGTCGCTGCGCACGGCTCCGCTCATGTGCTGCATACCCGAAGCATAGCACAGAGTCCGCGTGCTGCACACAGCAGAATCTCATTGGCTCTCTCGCACACATGCGAAAAAACCCGCAATTCTTGACTTTTACCCCCTTCTCAAGTACCGTAAATCTGCATGGACAAGACTACCGCATTCGCACCGGCACACAGCACAGGCCTCTTCTTCATACATGACACGGCGGATGAGCTGCTGTACAAGGGGTCCCTCGGTGCGGGCTTCTCGATAGACCTCGGAGTCTACACCACCGTCACCCTCTCCGAGCCCAAGAAGGGGGGCTCTGCGGAACCCAGGTTCCATCTCAACGGAGAAGCGGCCCCGCTCGATGAGCTGCCGGTCTCGAAGGCGGTCTACCAGCACTTTCTCGAGCGCTGCGGCGATCTGGCCGACCGGGAGCTCGCGGCCGATCATAAGATCGAACCGCCTCAGGGAAGCGGATTCGGCACCAGCGGGTCTGGAGCCCTCAGCCTCGCCCTGGCCTTGAACGCGGCCCTCGAATATCCGGTCACCGCCGAGGAAGCGGGGGGCATTGCGCACATGGCGGAGATCGAGTGCAGAACCGGACTCGGGACGGTAATCAGCGAGTTCTTCGGCGGATTCGAGATTCGGACCGAAGTCGGTGCCCCGGGATACGGAAAGATCGATCCAATGGGCTTCGAAACGGGACTCACCGCCGTCTTTGCGGTCTTCGGTCCCTACTCGACGCACAGTGCCCTATCTGATTCTCGCATAAGAGAGCGAATAAACGAACTCGGCCGGCACTACTACCGGGAACTTCTCGCCTCTCCCACGGTCGAACACTTCCTCGACTACTCGGCCGCATTTTCGAAGGGTACCGGTCTCATGACTGAAAACTGCGCCGCCGCCATAGAGCTCATGGAGCGCGAGGGCTTCATCGGCGCCATGCTCATGTTCGGCGACGCCGCATTCAGCCTGCTGCCGCATGAGGAATCTTCCCGGCTCGAGGCCGGTCTTAAAAAGAACTTTCCCGGAGCAGAGGTATTCTCTTCCCTGATAAACAGTACCGGAGGCAAGGTGTTATAGAACCATGGAAATTCACGTACCGAAGGATCATCCACGCTATCTCTCGATTTCCATTCGCGAGGCCCTCGTCGATGCGGCATCCACATCAGTAGTCGCTCCCGCGGGGCTCATCGCGCACGGTCGCGGCGAGGCATTCGACTACCTCATCGGCGAAGAGACACCTCCCCCGGCAAAGATCGCCGTCGAAGCGGCCGCGCGCATGCTGCTCGATGCCGCTCATCCGGTACTCTCGGTAAACGGGAACGCCGCGGCGCTCAGCGCTAAGGAGCTCGTCCGTCTCTCGGAGCTCACCGGAGCACCGCTGGAGGTCAACCTCTTCTACCGCTCCCTCGAACGTGAGAAGGCGATCGCGCGGGTGCTCGAGAAGGCAGGAGCAAAGGAGGTACTCGGAGTCGGCGACCGCGCCTCCGACAGGGTACCCGAGGTCGGCAGCGAACGGCGCAAGATCGACCCGAACGGCATCGGCCGCGCAGACCTGGTTTTCGTACCCCTCGAGGACGGCGACAGAACCGAAGGTCTCATCGGGATGGGTAAGCGCGTGATCACCGTGGACCTCAACCCACTCTCCCGCACCGCGAGGAAGGCGAACCTCACCATCGTGGACAACCTCGTACGCTGCATGCCGCTGCTCGTCGAAGAGGTGGAGCGGCTGCAAAGTAAAGCCTCGAAATCGGCTACACGGGAGAAGATGCTCGAAAAAATCGACTTCGACAACGAGCGGAACCTCAGAGAATCCCTCACTTTCATTAGGGAGAGGCTGACTACCCTCTCCCCGGAGCAAGAAGATTCCTCGGAGCGTAAAGATGGATAACCCCATGTCGGACAGAGAGTTGAACAGGAATAATTTCACGAGCGCACTCGCCGGAATGAAGCGGCGGGGCGAGAGAATCGTCATGCTCACCGCATACGATGCCACATTCGCATCGCTTCTCGAGCAGAGCGAAGCGATAGACCTCATCCTCGTCGGCGACAGCCTCGGAATGGTCGTACAGGGAAAGCATACGACCCGGGAGGTAACGCTCGCACAGATGGTCTACCACGTGCGCATGGTCGCAGATGCGGTCTCCTCTACGCCGATTATAGGAGACCTCCCCTACCACACCTTCGAAACCGCAGACGAAGCTCTCGAAAACGCCCACGTCCTGATGCAGGCCGGTGCATGGGCGGTCAAATTCGAGGGCAACCACTACGAGGCGGCCCGGGCGATAGTCGAGGCGGGAATCCCTCTCATGGGACATCTCGGACTCCTCCCCCAGACGGCGGAGAAGTTCTCGGTTCACGGAAAGAGCGAGGAAGAGGCGAGGGCCATCGAAGAGGACGCGCTGCAGCTCGAGGAGGCAGGCGTATTTTCCCTCGTACTCGAGAGCATACCAAGGGGCCTTGCAGAGAGGGTGACGCGGGCGCTCAGCATACCGAGCATCGGAATCGGGGCGGGCCCGGACTGTGACGGTCAGGTGCTCGTCACCCACGACATGCTCGGCCTGACCATAGGGCGAGTCCCGAAGTTCGTAAAGAAATATGCAGATATAGGAGGATCCATACGGGAGGCGGTAAAGTCCTATGCGAAAGAGGTTCGGGAGGGCTCATTTCCTTCGGACTCCCACACCTACCACTGAGCAAGACGACGGAGGCGCTTTTTGAACGGTCGGAACGAACGGGATGATCACGGCAGAGAGGAGAACACACCCGGCATCTTCGAAGAGGGAATGGAGGAGGAGCTCGTGCTCGAGGAGCTGAACTCGCGCCTCGAGGGGGATCTCCGCTTCGGATCGGGACACATCCTCGGATCGATGTGCAGCGAACCGGAGCCCTTTGCCGCCGGCGTCTTTAGCGCGCAGATGGAGAAAAATCTCGGAGACCCCGGCCTGCACCCCTCTCTCGCCGAAATGGAGAGGGAGACAGTCAAGATCCTCGGCTCCATGCTCGGAGGTGAGTCGGCATCCGGCGCGCTGGTGAGCGGCGGCACGGAGGCGAACATACTCGCGATGTGGACGGCGAAGCTTCGGGCCCCGAAAGAGAAACGAGTCGTCGTGCTCCCCGAGTCGGCACACTTCTCCTTCGACAAGGCGGCGAGCCTCATGGACATCGAGCTGAGAAAGGTACCGGTGGACCGCCGCCATCGCTTCTCTCTCGAGGAGTTTTTCGAGACGGTCGACGAGCGGGTCATGGCCATGGTGGGCATTGCAGGGACCACCGGCCTCGGCGTGGTCGATCCGATTCCTGAAATGGCACGGTTCGCCGCAGACCGGGACATCTACTTTCACGTAGATGCAGCCTTCGGCGGTTTCGTCCTGCCCTTTCTCGAGGAGGCCGAGG
>CAYFVU010000050.1:23470-25397 GCA_964346645.1 uncultured Spirochaetaceae bacterium
GTAGAGCGGAAGCGTATCTATCCCTTCGACTTCCGCGCGGAAGGAGTCAGTTCGATCACCCTCGATCCGCACAAGATGGGGAGGTCTCCTATCCCCGCCGGCTGTATCCTCTACAGGAACGAGAAGATCGCCGGGATAAGCAGGACCGATGTCGGCTACCTCTCCGGAGGCAAGACCTCACAGCAGACCATCGTGGGAACTCGCCCCGGCGCCGCCGCCGCTGCAGTATGGGCCACATTGCGAAAGTTCGGACGAAGAGGTTACGTACACACGGTAAGAAACTGCATGGAAGTAACCCGGTACCTCGCAGAGCAGATACGCAGAATCGACTGTATAGAATTGATGACCGAGCCTACGATGAACGTGGTTGGTTTTCGGCCCGTGCGTTTCGAGGCAACGGAAGGCTCCACACCGGAGGAATCTTCGGCCGAATGCACTAGTGATACCGTGAGGAGCGCAGCCGATCTCGCCGAGGCGCTGAGAAAGAGGGGTTATGCGGTCTCGCTCTTTCCCGGTTTCATCCGGATCACCGTCATGCCCCACGTCAGCAGAGAGGCGGTAGACCGATTCCTGAAGGAGGTGCGCGATGTATTATCATGAGGTACACGAGGAGTTAGAGAACTCTCAACATCCGTCCAAAGACATTCTCGGAAGCTATTCGAAGACGCTCATAGGGAAGAAGGTCGCCCTCGGGATCACCGGAAGCGTTGCGGCGGTAAAGAGCGTAGACATCGCCCGGCTCCTGATGAGATACGGAGCCGAGGTATATCCCGTTATGACGCCTGAGGCACAGCGGCTCATCCACCCCAACCTCCTCTACTGGTCGACGGGAAACAGACCAACCACCGAGCTGACCGGTGCGGTCGAACACGTACAGCTCGGGGGGAACGTGAGGGACAAGGTCGACCTCGTGCTCATCGCGCCAGCGACGGCAAACACCATCGGCAAGGCCGCAGGCGCCATAGACGACACCCCGGTGACCACCCTCTTCACTACCGCATTTGGGGAGGGTATACCGATCTGCATGGTTCCGGCGATGCACGCGCCAATGTACGACCATCCCTTCGTCACGGAGAATATCGAGAAACTCAAGAAGAGCGGTGTGCGTTTCATCCTCCCGGAGGTTTCCGAGGGAAAGGCGAAGATGCCGGACGTCGAGACCATCGTCTGGACCTCGGTCTCCCTCCTCGCCTCGGACGGACCGCTGTCGGGAAAAAAGGTGGTGGTCTCCGCAGGCAGAACCGTAGAGTACCTCGATCCCGTCAGGGTGATCACCAACAATAGCTCGGGCAAGATGGGTGTCGAGCTCACCAAGGCGCTCCTTCTTTCCGGAGCCGAGGTGAGTCTCGTTTACGGAAAGGGAACCGAACCACCGTTGAGGACGGTACCGACCGTCCGCGTGGACACCGCCGAACAGATGACAAAGGCGGTAGAGGAGCTCATCGAAAAGGAGAGTGCGGACTGCTTTATCGCGGCGGCCGCCGTGGGAGACTGGAAGGCGAAGGAGCTCGCCACTGAGAAGATATCGACGCATTCGGTGGCGAGTGTCACCTTCGAGATGGAGCCTACTGTCAAGATTATCGACAGAATAAAGGATCGCTTTCCCGACACCTATCTCGTCGCATTCAGAGCCCTGTACAGGAAGAGCCTGGAAGAGCTCGCAGATGACGCGGTAGCCCGAATGGAGAAGGCCAAAGCAGACCTGATTGCGGTCAACGATGTGAGCGGCGACCAGGTGGGATTCGAAGCCGACAGCAACGAAATGCGGGTATTCTCTAATTCGGGCAGGCAGTACCACATTCCCTTCTCCAAGAAGTTCAAGGTGGCCGAAAGGCTCGTGGAGATCGTCGCGCAGCTGATAAACGAGTAATTAATGGTTCAAAGATTGGGTATAGAGAAAGCAGGGGGTCCACTTAGGCCCTATTAG
>CAYFVU010000051.1:0-7910 GCA_964346645.1 uncultured Spirochaetaceae bacterium
ATTTCCGATAGCTCCTCTTCGCAGACCCGCTTGAGGTCGTCGTACTCCTTTCTGAGGAAGGGCAACAGGCGCGTGGCATCCTGCGCATTCGCCTCCGCCCCCGCCTTCTCCAGGGCGGCGGCGGTGTAGCCGAGCCGTTTTATCTCGAGGTTGAGAGAGCCGCCCTTTATGGCGTGTGCCTCCTCCCTCACGCGCTCCATCTCTCCATTGTCGAGTGCCTCCTGAAGCGATCCGAGCTGCCTCTCTATCTTTTCGAGGTGGTTCTCCACCACCCGCTTCACCACCGCCTTCTGCCCCATGAAGGTCTCCACTGCGGTCTCTATGTCGAAAATCGGCTCCTCCGGGTAGTGCGTTCCCGACTCCTCTCCATCGCCTACTTCTTCGAGCTCAGCGACTACCTCAGCTCCTTCGACTTCTTCGAGCTCCTCGACTATCTCAGCCCCTTCGACTTCCTCGGCCTCCTCGACTTCCTCAACCCCTTCGACTACTTCAGCCTCCTCCAGCTCTTCTACTTCTTTCGCTTCCCCCGAATCCTCTTCACCTCCGGCGGCTCGGCTCTCAGCCTCGGTTTCCGTACCCCTATCTTGTGCCTCGTTAGCCTCTCGTGCCTCGCTGCCGACCTGCATCCACATATCCACGATGGGCACGAGGTCCTTTTTCTTGAAAGGCTTGACCAGGAAGTCGTTCATGCCGACCTCGAGGCTCTTCGCCTCCTCTCCCCTGAGGGCGCTGGCGGTGACTGCGATGATGGGAGTCTCGATGCCGAGACGGCGGATCTCTTCGGTCGCCTCGTAGCCATTCATCTCGGGCATCTGCACATCCATGAAGATGATGTCGTAGCTTATTCCCTTGACGGCGTTGACCGCCTCCTTGCCGTTGTTGGCAATGTGAACCTCGTGGCCGAGGTTCTGGAGAATCGTCTTGAAGAGCTGCTGGTTCACCTCGTGGTCCTCGGCGACGAGCATACGGCCGCCGGTAATCTCCTCGACGAGCTCGACCGCCTCCTCGACTTGCTCTTCCCGTCCCTCCTCCTCGGTCTCCTTGTTGAAGGTCTTGAAGAGCTTCTCGAAGAGCTTTCCCTTTTTGACGGGTTTGTTCAGATAGCCCTCGAACCAGTGGAGGAGCTTCATCTTCGCCTCGTCTCCGCTCTTTCCGGTAGGGCTCATCAGGAAGAGCATGGTCTCCGAGAGGCTCTCGTCCGAATTCACCTCGCTGGCGAACTGCCAGCCGTCCATACCGGGGAGGAGCAGATCGACCAGACAGAGATCGTACCTTTTCCCCTCATCCCTACTGCTTCGCAGCTTATCGAGCCCCTCGTAACCGTCGGAGGCCTCGTCGACCTCGAGCCCCCACTCTCTGAGGTAATTGACGAGCATTTCCCGCACCGTCGAATTGTCGTCTACCACGAGTGCCCTTGCAGAGAAGTAGTTCTCGGGAAGTCCGTGGTAGAAACTGGTTTCCGCCTGTTTTCCGAGTCTCACGCTGAACCAGAAGGTTGAGCCCTGGTTCATCTCGCTCTCGACCCCGATCTCGCCTCCCATCATTTCCGAGAGGTTTTTCGAGATCGAGAGGCCGAGACCTGTCCCTCCGTATTTCCTGGTGGTGGAAGAGTCTACCTGGCTGAAGACCTTGAATAGCTTCGCCTTCTTCTCCGGAGGAATGCCTATACCGGTGTCGCGCACGTAGAACTTGAGCCTCACCTCGTCGTCCGTCTCCTCGAGCTTCTCCACCCGCACAATGACCTCGCCCTCTTCGGTAAACTTGACGGCGTTGTTGAAGAGGTTGACGATGATCTGACGCAGCCGTACGGGATCGCCTACGAGCTGATGCGGGACATCGTTCTCGATAAAGACGGCGGTCTCCAGCCCCTTCTTGTGCGCCTCGAGCGCAACGAGGTCCACGGCATCTTCCGTTGTTTTGTAGAGGTCGAACTCGATGTTCTCGATGTTCAGCTTCCCGGCCTCTATCTTGCTGAAGTCGAGAATGTCGTTGATGAGGCTGAGCAGCACATCCGCGGAGAACTGTACCTGCTCCACGTATTCCTGCTGCTCGGCGTCGAGGGCCGTGTCGATCAGCAGTTCGGTCATCCCGATGATAGTGTGTATCGGGGTGCGGATCTCGTGGCTCATGTTGGCCAGGAAATCTGATTTGGTGCGGGTCTCACGCTCGGCAACTGCCTGGGCCTTCTCCGAGTCCTCTTTGGCCTTCTTCAGCTCCTGCTCGTATTCCTTCTGCGTGGTCACATCCTCGACGAATCCGACGAGGACCTGCCGGTCCATGTTTCGGATCCGGGAGAGATGGGCCATCCACCAGCCGATGCTGCCGTCCGGATGTACGTGCCGCACCTCTTGGGAGACGGTCGAGCTCCCCCCCTGCAGCACCGCGTCTATGTGGTTCCTGTAGTCATCTACGTCCTCCTCGTGCAGATAGGAACAGAATTTCGTCTTTGCCACCTTCTCTCTGCCGGCGAGCTCGAGAAATGCCTTGTTCGCCGACAGAATGCTTCCATCGGCGTCGAGGAGGACCATTCCTACCGGGGCATCGACAAAAATTGATCGAAATATCTTATCCTGGGCCATTACGCCTCCATGCCCATGCAAATACAAGAGCTAAAATGAGGTGCTCAAGACTTCGGCCGCCTTTCTCAGCAGCTGCTCCGGCTTTAGCGGCTTGATGAGATAGGTTTTGATACCGAATCCCACGGCCTTCACCACCGTCTCCTTCTGCGACAGGGCGGAGAAAACGATTACGGGCAATTCCACTCCCTGTTTCGAGAGATACTCCAGCACCTGAAAGCCGTTCATCTCCGGCATCATGAGATCGAGGAAGAGAAGATCATAGTGGTTCCCGTTCAGCTCTGAGACGAACTCCTTTCCGTTGTTGAAGGTGTGCAGATTCCACGAGGTGTCGGAGAAGACGGTTTTGACCAGCTCTTGGATCACGAGGTCGTCGTCTACGACAGCCACGTTCGCCTCGCTTTTGAAGACACTGGAACGCTGCCCCTCCTCCTGCTTCGCCTCGTCGCTGTCGAAGCGCATCTGTATCGCCTCGTCTTTCTCTTTCTTCGGGGCGGAGCTCTTCAATAGCCGCTCGCTGACCACCTCGTCGTGGGCAATCTGATCGGCCTTCAGGCCGAGAAGGGAGTCCATCGCCGTGTCGAGACTCTTGTGCACCTGTATGTGCTCGTACTTCTTCGTCTTTTCGACGGCTCGAATGACCTGCTCGTTGGTAGTCAGGACCTTTATCAACTTTCCGTTCGGCTGAGCGTGATCGAGTACGGTGTCGAGGAGCATCGAGAGCTTTTTCAGTTGCTCCTCGGGCAACTCCAGGCTGCTCATCATCAAGAGGATCTTCGGGTTGCGCACTTGGTAGAGCTCGAGGAGCTCGGCTATCTTGTACTGCAGCTGCTCTATCTTCTCTATGTTCAGTCCTTGGGCTATCTCTATAAAGAGAATATCCTCGTTGAAGTGGGCCTCTATGACACATGGAGTAGTGTCGACGCTGATATCGACGCCGAGAAGCGAGGAGAGACCTTCTAGAAATTGTTCCATCTTTATGGGCTTCGAGTAGATCTTCGCCACATTGAATCCCGCGAGCTCCTTCACCTTGCTCTTATCGATCTTGGATGAGACCATGACCACGGGAATATCGGCGGTGTTTCGATTATTCTTCTTCTCCTCGAGTAGCTCTACACTGCTCTTGCGGGAGAGATAGTAGTCCATGATGACGAGATCCGGGAGCTCGTTTCTCATCTTAACCCATCCGTCGAGTCCGTTCGCTCCCTGCACCATTTCGAAGCCGTAGGTTTCGAGCTTCTGCGTGAGGTATTTACGAAACAGCGGAGATTCGTCGATTACCAGGATTTTCTTCATCCGTATGCTCCTTTGTCCTGTTTATGAGTATTATGAGTGATTTCAGCCCAGGAGGCAAATCCTTTTTTGAGGGTATGAGAAGGTATGTGTATCGCATCGCAGGGAAAAGCAGCGGAGCAGAGGCTTCCCCCTGCAGTCGGAGGACCGTCGGCAAAGTCTCGCTAAGAAGCCGAGAGAAATCGAAGTCGCCCCTCTTAGAACTTGTAGCCGATGGTCCGCAGGAGGTCTTTCCGCTTCTTGCGGTCCTCGTCGCCCTCAACACCCTTCGGAGAGTAGCCGTCTATGACGCCGGCGATCCCGGCTCCCTGCTCGGTCCTGGCCACCAGGATCTGCAGCGGGTTCGCCGTGGCGGCATATACCCTCGTGACCTCCTGGCAGCTCTTTATCTGATTCAGCACGTTGATCGGGTAGGAGTTGCGGATGATCAGGTAGAAGCTGTGCCCCGCACCGGTCTGCTGCGCACACGCAATCGCCTCTTCGATGAGCTTCTGGTCGTTTCCTTCGGTACGGATGAGCGTAGGACCCGAGGCCTCGCAGAATGCGAGACCGTACTCGATGCCGGGGACGGCGGTGACGAGGATCTCCGGGATGTCCTCCACGGTCTTGATGAAGTGGCTCTGACCGACGATGATGTTCGCCTCCTCTTCCCAACTGAGCTGTACTGCTTCCATTTTCACTTCCATAGTCTATCTCCCTTTATGCCCCGTCGTGTCCCATCAGGAAATCGAGATTGACCTCGCAGCAGGTGCAGGGCATCTGGATTCCCCAGTTCTCGAGGACCTGGGGATGCATCTCTCCGAACAGGCCGACCGTGCGGCCGCCGCTCTTTACGGCGGCGGTGCGTCCGGCGATGAATCTCGGGTCAACGTGCTCTTCGAGCTCGTACTCGAGCCCCATGTAGTAGAAAAGCGCGGAGACGTGGGCCGATGCCTCGTTGAAGCCGACCTCGCGGTCGGAGAGGAGAAAGCCGAGGGTGTTGTAGGTGGCGGTTCCGGAGTTGTTCTCGGGCCGCAGCACCGCCGTCTTCCCCACCTCGAAGATCCGGTGCGGATAGACCGCATGTGCCGAAACAGACTCGGACTGGAGCATGTTCGGAATGATCGAGGCTCGTACGTACTCGTAGTTCTCGGACATGGGATTGGCGATGCGGACGAACTCGTCGCCTGCGATCTCCATGCGGTCTATGTAGTCCTTCTTCGAACCGAGATAGTTGTACATCATCTCCTGGTAGCCGAGGCCGATCATGACCTCCTTGACCCTGCGCCCGAACTCCTCCTCCGCGGTGAGCCGCCCGACGGTAAAGTCGTGGGGCATGACGGGCTCGAAGCTCTCCATGCCCCTTCCCATCATGATGTCCTCTATGACGTCGACGGGGTGGAGAAAGTCGTTGCGGTATGGTGGAACCTCTACACGGAGAGAGCTTCCCGATGCCTCGCTCCGCACTCCCATGCGGCACAGTGCCTCCTGCGCATCTTCGGCACTCAGCTCTGCACCGAGGAGCTTGTGCGCATCCTCCAGTTCGACATCGAGGGGCTGCTGAAAGTAGAAGGGAGCGACGATCTCTCTACCGAACTCGGTATCGAAGGGGTAGACCATCTTCACCGGTAGCACGGTGAAGCCGGCATCCGCAAGATCGCAGGCGACGATGTTCGCCGTCAGGATCAGGTCCTTGAGCTCCGTTCCGGTCATCTCGATAAAGAGGTTCTCGTCGCCGACCTGCACCGCCCCTGTGTAGGCGCTGTTGATAACCGGTGGAAAACTGAGGGCGTAGCCGACGGAGTCTTCGAGGTAGGGATAACGGTCGAAGTCCTCGACAATGTAGCCGTACTCCTTCCCCTTTGGGATGTCGGTTACCATCTCGCGCAGCGACATCTCCCTGCTCTCCTGCAGCGGCACGAAGCGTGTGGCATCAGGATCCGCGCCTATGTACTTGATCGGATAGGTGAGCAGATCGCTGCGGAAGACCCCGATGGCGATTGAGCGGCGTTTGCGGCCGAAGTTCCAGCAGAGCTTCTCCTGGGTCTGTATGATGTCCTTGAGGGTCGGCTCGTCGATGCGCTTGCCCTTGACGGCGATGGCGATCTCGTAGGGGCGAATATCCTTTACCGAGGAATCTATCTCCACCACACGGTCTCCGTAGTCCTTCGTCTCCTCCGGTGTCGAGAAGAAGTCGTAGGCGGGCACTTCGCCCGTCTCGTGCACCCGCAGCTGTCTGCCGATTCCCGCGGTGGACCAGAGGTCGGGGCGGTTCGTGTCGTTCAGCTCGATCTTCAAGAGATCCTTCTCCGGCTCCTTGCCGTCCAGCTCCGCCTTGGCAGTCTCCAGCACCGACTCGAACTCCTCGTCGGTGTAGCTCTTTCCGGTGTAGGAGTAGAGATTCTTTCCGTATACTTCTATCTTCGGCATGCTTATCGACTCCTTCTCAGGCGTACGTTCTCGATGTTCGGAGAGAACAGCTCACGCAGATCGTTCAGGCCGAGGTGCATCAACGCCATTCGGTCGATCCCGAGTCCCCATGCGAGGACCGGAACGTCGACGCCGAGGGACTTGGAGACCTCTGGCCGGAAGATCCCGCTGCCACCGAGCTCGAACCAGCCGAGTTCCGGGTGTTTGATGTGCACCTCGATTGAGGGTTCGGTGAAGGGAAAGTAGCCGGGGACATACTTTACGTCCTCCGCTCCGGCGATCTCCTCGGCGAACATCTTGAGTATCCCGAGCAGCGTTCGCAGATTAACCTCCTCGCCGAGGACGATTCCCTCTGTCTGGTAGAAGTCGGCGCCGTGAGTCGCATCGACCTGATCGTAGCGAAAACAGCGTACGATGCCGAAGTACTTGCCGGGCACCTTCGCCTTCGGGAGCTGCTTAGCCGAGAGCACCGTCCCCTGACTGCGGAGGATCTGTCGACGCGTAAAATCCCTGTCGAAGGTGTAGCCCCAGCCGCGACTCCCCGTCTTCCAGCCGTTCTCATGAGCCGCCGCGATGTGGTCGAGGTAGGGCTGCTCGATCTCCTTGGCGTGACTCGGCTCCTCTACGTAGTAGACATCGTGGATGTCGCGGGCACTGTGGAACTGCGGCATGAAGAGGGCATCGCCGTTCCAGAACTCGGTCTCCACCAGCGGGCCGTCGAACTCTTCGAATCCGAGGGCCGTGAGCTTGTCCTTTACCCAGTGCAGGTACTCCCCGTAAGGATTGCGCCGTCCGAGCAGAACCCGGTGCGGCGGCAGGTGGATCTGGTAGGCGCGGAACTGCTTGTCCTTCCATGTGCCCTCGCTCAGCATCTCGGGAGTAATTTGCCCGATCTCCTCTCCGGTCATCCCCGCTTCGCGGAGTGCCTTCTTCGTCTCCACTCCCGCCGGCGAGAGCGTGTAGATTATCTCCTCCCGGTCGGAGGTCTTGAATGGAGCGCCCGAGGCGCCACGCTTCTTGCTGATCGCAGAGATGGCCTTCTGCTCATCCTTGCCGAGATTCTCGTGCACCAGCTCGTCTCCCGCGGCGGCGGCATCGAGCAGCCGGCGCACCGCGTGCATGCGCGCTGAAGGCGAGCCGTCGCCTGCAACGGAGACCCGCTTCTCCCCGTCCATGCTCAGTACCCCTTCCTTCGAGAGCTTGCCGAAGGAGGAACCGACGTCGCTGTTTTCGAGCCCGAGAGCCTCGCCGATCTCCGGCATGGTATGAGGACCCTTCTCGCGCAGGAGCGCGACGATCCTCTCCTCCGGGGTACCCTGCTCGACATACGTGCGTCCGAGCTCGGTCAACTCGTACACGGTTTTCGCGATTCTCTTATTCTCTTCGATAAGGCCCTTGGCTTCGAGCCAACTAAAAGCCTGATTGCACTGACCGATCTTGAAGGAAAGCTCGTCGACCAATTTCCCGGTGCTCAACTCTTCGTCGGGCTGTACGTGCAGCAGCGTCTTCACCTCTAAGGGGTGGAGACTCTTTACGTCGATATCCATAGATGTCTCCCGTTCGTGGGCTATTACTACATTGGTACCGATAAATTGTGATATTGTAAAGGGCTCCTATTCTTCTATGTCTCCG
>CAYFVU010000051.1:8010-25228 GCA_964346645.1 uncultured Spirochaetaceae bacterium
ATTGGTACCGATAAATTGTGATATTGTAAAGGGCTCCTATTCTTCTATGTCTCCGACTATGTTCCCGGATAGTGTCTCCGGCTAGGTATCCAACCGTCGCTCGGAGATGAGACCCCTGTACCAGTAGGCGCTGTCTTTCAATATTCTCTCTTGGCTCTCGTAATCTACGTAGACGATGCCGAAGCGCTTGTCGTAGCCCTCCGCCCACTCGAAGTTGTCGAGCAGGGACCAGACGAAGTAGCCCCTCACATCCGCCCCTTCGCTGCGCGCCTGCGCAACCTTTGCGATGTGCTTCTTCAAGTAGTCGACGCGCTTGCGGTCGTGCACCCTCCACCCGTCGCTGTCCTCGACCGCGGAGTCCTCGAAGGCCGCGCCGTTCTCGGTCACGTAGAGGGGGACGTTGCCGTAGTCGTTCTTTATCCTCAGGAGGATCCGGTGGAGCGCTTCGGGATAGACCTCCCAGCCCATGCTGGTGTACTGCACTCCCTCCTTCACATAGTCTCCGTCGGGAACGTCTTTCATACCCGTCATGTCGAAGAAGAGCGGGAACTGCTTCAGGCTGAAGCGCGCCCACTCGCGGGTGTAGGTATTGGTGCCGAGAAAGTCGATAGGCTCGCCGATCGTGTCCATCTCCTCGGCAGTGACCTTCGGTCGGAAGAGCGTGAGTCGGTTCCACAGCTCCTCGGGATACATCCCTTTGAAGAGGGGATCCAGGAAGAGGCGGTTGAGGAACTGATCGGCCATGTCGGCGGCCGCTCTGTCGCGTCTCCTCTCCGTCTCCGGATAGATCGGCATGAGGTTGAGGGTAATGCCGACCTCCGCCTCCGGATCGAGATCTCGAACACGGCGCACCGCCTTTCCGTGCGAGAGGAGCTGATGGTGGGCGGTCTTGACCGCTGCCGAGATGCTCTTCCGTCCGGGAGCGTGCACACCGAGGCGATGTCCGAGCACGGCGTAGACCCACGGCTCATTGAAGGTGATCCAGTGCTTTACCCGGTCGCCGAGACGGCGGACGAGCAGAGAGGCGTAGTCGGCAAACCTGTTTGTTATCTCGGGTGAGGCGAACCCGCCGAAGCGGTCCTGCAGGGACTGGGGGAGATCCCAGTGGAACATGGTCGCATAGGGCGTGATATTCTTTTCCAAAAGAGCATCGACCAGACGGGAGTAGAAGTCGATTCCCGCCTCGTTGACGCTCCCGTCACCTTCAGGAATGACCCGCGGCCACGAGACGGAGAAACGGTAGGCATCGAGCCCGATCGAATCCATGATCCCCACATCTTCTCGGTAGCGGTTGTAGTGGTCGCAGGCAACGTCTCCGTTGTGGCCCGGCTTGATTTTTCCGGGAATGTGACTGAAGGTGTCCCAGACCGACGGCCCTCGGCCGTCCTGTTCCGCCGCCCCCTCTATCTGATAGGCCGCCGTTGCGGCACCGAAGACAAAATCCTTCGGAAACTCATTGGAACTCATGTGTTCTTCCTCCCGATTATAGATTACGTTTTATTTACTGAGATTCTTTCAACATGGTAATTTTGAAAGAATTTCACTCGAGGAGCTCGTCGAGCTCGGAAACCGCATCGAGTAACGAGTCGTAGATCCGATAGGCCTTCTCGCGCACCTCCTGCTCGGGAGGTCTCAGATCCGGAACCATGATAACGCGCATGCCCGCTGCATGGGCCGCACGTACGCCGTTGTTCGAATCCTCGAAGACTATGCAGCGTTCCGGTGCGGCGCCCTGCTTTTGAGCTGCGGCAAGAAAGAGGTCGGGATACGGTTTTCCCCGCTCCACCTCGTCCCCCCCGACCGAGAAGCCGAACTCCCCGCTCATGCCCGCCGCCTCGAGATTCTTCTCTATCATCCACCGCGGGCTGGAGCTCGCGAGCACCACGGTTATATTCCGCTGTGCGAGCGCTGCGAGGAGCTCGTGCACCCCTTCCTTTACCGGCATGCCGTAACGCTCGACACGTTCGTAGACCCGCTCCTTCGTCCGGCTGAAGAAGTCCCGAAAGGGGAAATCCTCCCCCAGCCTCTCCATGAAGAGCTTGCGTACGTCCTCGAAGCTCCTGCCGATCGCCTCGTAGTGCAGATCCTTCGGCACACGGCGGCCGAGCTCTCTCTCGGTCTCCTCGGTGAGCGATAGGAAGAGGTTCTCCGTGTCGAAGAGTAGACCGTCCATGTCGAACAGCGCGAGTTGTATCCCGTGGCTCAAACTTTTCATAGGCCGATGCTCATGCTATCATAGTCCGGACGGAGGGTGAAGCATGAAACTGTGCATTCGCAACGCCGATCTCGAGGGGAGGAAGGTAGACCTGTCGATAGAGGGAGGACGGATCACTGCGATCCGCCCGCACGACGTGTCTTCTCCCTCCTGCGGCGAGAACGAGCTGGACGAGATCATCGAGGCGGGGGGAAACTACCTCGTGCCGAGCCTGAAAAACGGCCACACCCATGCGGCAATGACGCTGCTGCGCGGCTATGCCGACGACATGAAGCTGCAGCCATGGCTGGAAGAGAAGATCTGGCCGGTCGAAGAGGCGCTCAGCGCCGAGGACATCTACTGGGGCACACGGCTCGCCGCAGTCGAGATGATCCGCACCGGCACCACTTTCTCGAACGACATGTATTTCCACTTTCCCGAGGGCTGGAAGGCATACGCGGACTCCGGAATAAAGGCCGCAACCGGCCCGGCGATGTTCGACTTCTTCGACGAAGAGACCTCTCGCAGGGTCATTGAGGAGAACCGCAGCTTCTTCGAGCAGTATGCCGGCAGCAGCGATACGGTACGCTTCTCCCTCGCCCCCCATTCCATCTACACCGTTTCGGCAAAGACCCTGCAATGGGTCGCCGAATTCGCTGAGCAGCACGAGCTGCCGGTGCACATCCACCTCTCCGAGACGGAGAAGGAGGTGAAGGAGTCCGTCGAAGCACACGGGATGAGGCCGGCCGAATATCTGAAGGAGATAGGCTTTCTCGGACCGCGGACGGTGCTCGCCCATGCGATCCGGCTCTCCGACGAGGAGATCTCCATCATCTCACAGAGCGGGGCAACGGTCGTGCACAATCCGGCGAGCAACATGAAACTCGCCTCCGGCAGCTGCTTTCCCTACAAGAGGCTACGCGAAGCGGGAGTGCCGATGATGCTCGGAACCGACGGCTGCAGCTCCAACAACAATCTCGACATGTTCGAGGAGATGAAGCTCGCCGCCCTCCTGCAGAAGCAGCACTTCGGAGACACCGAGCTCTTGAGCGCCGAAGAAATCCTCGAGATCGCTGTGTCGGCTTCGACCCGGGTCTACCCCCACCTCTCCCATTCCGTAGTAGAGGGCGCCCACGCGGATCTGCTGCTCATCGACAAAACACATCCCCTCATGGTTCCCACCTTCAACCTATCCTCTAACCTCGTCTACTCCGGCGGCAGCTCGGCGATCGACACGGTCATCTGCGCCGGCGAGGTACTCATGCACGAGGGCCGGATAGAGGGGGAGGAGGAGGTAGTGGAGACTGCCCGTGAGCAGGCCGCAGATCTGCAGAGGCGGGTCACTGGATAGTACGACGGATGCCCCCGCCGGCCCTGTTGAAAAGCTCGTACTGCGACAGGGAGGGTCGCGGAGGGGTAGAGAGAACGGCCCCGTGCCTATCCGCGAAAAGCCCTACTTATCGGTGTCCTCGAGATAGGCGCGCTGCTCCTCGCTGAGGCTGTCGATCGAAACTCCGAGACTCTCGAGCTTGAGCCCTGCCACCTCGTAGTCTATCTCATCGGGATGTCCGTCGGCGGCGGAATCCTGGATCATGGAGCCGGAGGGGGTCTGGGCAGCCCTGTATCTCGGTCTCCTCGGCCGCCGTCCGCCGCAGCCGTATACGCGGGATAGTACCTAAAAAAAACCGGACGGGAAGTCTGTGCTCCCGTCCGGTGCTTATATCCGAAAGATTAGACTCTAAGCGCCTTAGCGGCCGATCGCCTTTCTGGAGGTCTCTATGTTGACCTCACCGTTGAGGATCTCTTCTCGAGCCTTGTCTACCTCGTCCTTTACCGCCTGGGGCACTACGTCGTCGAAGCTGTGGAAGGGAGAGATGCCGATTGCGTTCTGCTGCAGTCCGTATACGTTTGTGCCGCCCTCGAAGTTGTTCTCTACGACCTCTTTTACCGCGAGGAACACCGTTCTCGGGATCTTCTTCTCGGCGGAGGTGATGACGGTCTCGGGAGCCACGTGGTTCTGATCGACGTCGACGCCGATGGCGGTTACTCCCTGCTCCTTGGCAGCCTGGATCGCGCCGAGTCCGGTAAGACCGGCGGCGTGGAAGACGATGTCCGCGCCCTTGTCGATCATCGCGACGGCAGCCTCTTTACCCTTGGCCTGGTCGGTGAAGGAACCGGCGGTTACGCTCAGCACTTCGCAGTCCGGGTTGACTCTCTTGACGCCCTGGATGAAACCGACCTCGTACTTCTCGACGGGAGGGATGAACATACCGAGCACGACGCCGACTACGTTGTCGTCGTTGAACTTCTCGCTCTCGCCCGCATACTCCTTGGTCATCATTCCGGCTACGATACCCGCGAGGTATCCGGCCTGCTCCTCTTTATAGAGGATACCCTTGAAGTTATCGGGAGCCTCTTCGCCCGCGGCGATGTCGATACCGGCGAACTTGGTGTCGGGCATTTTGCCGGCGGACTCTTTTACCGCCTTCTCCATCAGAAAGCCGACGGCGAACACGATGTCGGAGCCGTCCTCGGCGAGTCCGGTGAGGTTGGGGATGTAGTCGGTCTGCTGCTTCGACTCGACGACCCGGATCTCTACACCCAACTCGTCCTTGGCCATTTGGAGTCCCTGGTAGGCTCCATCGTTGAAGGACTGGTCTCCGAGTCCTCCCACGTCGGTGGCCATCGATGCGAGAACGCCCTCGCCGGGCATCTTCTCTTCTTCCGCCTCGGCCTTTTCCTCGGCGGCCGCCTCTTCTTTCTGCTCTTTCTGCTGGCATCCGGTCAGAACGAGTCCGAAAACCAGAAGAACGGTAAACAGGATAAGCAATCCTTTTTTCATGTAACTTCCTCCTTAGAATATATCGATCATACCTATCGTCCAAATAGTATAACGTACTTCGGGACGATCTGTAAAACCATTCTCCCACAACGAACCGAAATTGGTCGAGCAGGAGCCTGTAGTCGCGGTACGAATCTGCAGATGCCCCACTAATCGCCCGACTGCTCGAGTATGAAGTCCTCTCCGACCTTCGCAGGCGGCCGCGAACGCCGTACCAGCCCCGCCACGGCGATGATGGTCGCCACGTAGGGGAATATGATAAAGAGCTCCTCCGGCACCTCGAAGAGCTTCATGACCTGGAAACGCACCTGCAGCGCGTCGGCAAAGCCGAAGAACAGCGATGCGATGAAGGCGCCTATCGGGTGCCATCCGCCGGAGATGTTCGCCGCCAAAGCGATGAATCCGCGTCCGTTGGTCATGCCCTCGGTAAACGAGGCGGCATTCTCGATCGAAAGAAAGGCGCCGCCGAGTCCCGAAGAGAGTCCGGAAATGAATATTGCCAGGTACCGCATCTTGTAGACCGAGACCCCGATGGTCTCCAGCGCCATGGGGTGCTCTCCGGAGGCGCGAATGTGGAGCCCCGTCTTGGTCTTGAAGAGGAACCAGGTAAAGAGCGCCACCATGATGAACGAGATGTAGACGATCGGCGTCTGGTTGAAGAGGATTCTTCCAAAAACGGGAATCTGACTGAGGCCGGGGATGGCCCACTGCATCTCGCCGAGGCTCGTGGGGATGGAGTCGGTGGTTCCGGGGTGGCCGAAGAAGACGACCATGAGGAACTCGGTAATGCCGAAGGCGAGGATGTTTACCACCGCACCGGAGACCACGTGGTCGAGGTGCAGCGTTACCGTACCCAGAGCGTGAATGAGGGAGAAGACGCCTCCCGCCAGCATGCCGACCAGCATTCCCATCCACGGGCTCCCCGTGATGAAGGTACCGACGACAGCGAAGAAGGCGCCGACAATCATGATCCCCTCCATGGCGATGTTGACGATGCCCGACCGTTCGCAAATGACCGCGCCGATGGCCGCGAGGGTAATCGGGGTGGAGAGGCGTATCATTGCCGCAAAAAGGTCCGTGTTGAATACGTTGAAAAAGGCTTCCATTTAGGCTCCCCCCTCCTCAGCAAGCTTGGCTTGTCGTCTTCTCCGTATCTTCTGGGAAAAAAAGGTGTATATGTACCTCGCAACTACCAGGAAGAGGATGATTCCCTTGATGATCTCGACAATGGAGTTCTCCACCTGGGTGACCCTGGACATGTACTGTCCTCCTGCATCGAGGGCGCCCCACAGCAGACCGGTGAATATGACGCCGATCGGATGACCGCCGGCGAGAAGCGCGACGGAGATACCGTTCCAGCCGTAACCGGCGCTGAGGTTCTCGTAGAGCACATGGTCGAGGCCGACGACCTGGTTCACACCGGCGAGGCCGGCGAGAAAGCCGGCGATCAGCAGGGCCACCATGATCGCCTTGCCCACCGAAATACCCTGCGCTCGTGCGGCCTCCTTGTTGCTCCCGACCGCACGGACTTCGAAGCCGATCCGGGTGTAGTAGAGGATGTAGTAGACCAGGATGGCCACGAGAATGGCGATGAGGATACCGATGTGGAGCCGGTAGTTCGCATCGGGGAGAAAGGTCTCGAACCGGGGCAGCCAGTTCGCCTCCGGCAATTCGTTGGTCACGTAGGCGTGGTCGCTCGTGGCAGGATCGCCGCCGTGGGCGCGAATGAAGATGGGCGAGAGGTATCGGGCGGTGTGCGCCAGCATCATCGTGGTGATGACCTCGTGGGCCCCCGTCTTCACCTTCAGCGTCGCGGGAACGATGTTCCACGCCGAGGCGAGCATACCCGAGAGGATGAAGATGAGCATTATCGAGAGAAAGGGCGGCAGGTTGAGGTAGAGGCCGAAGTAGGTGGCCGCCATGGCGCCGATGTAGTACTGCCCCTCGGCGCCGATGTTGAAGAGCCCCGCCTTGAAGGCGAAGGCGACGGACAAGCCGGTGAAGATCAGCGGCGCAGCGTTGAGAATCGAGATGTGCCAGTTCTGGTAGAAGCCACCATAGAGGAGAGCCCTGTAGGCGGCTATCGGATCGTAGCCGCTGAGGATCATGATGAGGCCGCCGATGACGATCGCGGCAACGATGCCGATGACCGGCACCATCAATCTCCTGACCGCCGAACGCAGGTCCTCGAAAAAGCCCTCTTTCCCCGACTGCAGCCAACGGTAGACCCCGTAGAGCACTACCGAGGCAAGTATGAAGAGGAGGCCGCTGAAGTAGGTACCCATGTAGAGGAAGGTACCGACGGCCAACGCGAGAATGGTCAACGTAATAAAGAGCGGTTTTCGGTACGACTTATTCATATTCGGCTACTCCTTTTTTCCGCCCGTCATGTAGTAACCGACTTCTTTGTGATCGGTTTTCTCGGGAATAAACTCCTTCACGATCTTGCCCTCGTAGAGCACGAGTATTCGGTCGGCAAGCGCGAAGACCTCTTCGAGCTCGAGCGATATGAGCAGGATCCCCACGTTCCGGTCGCGCATGTTGAGGATCTGCCGCTGGATGTACTCTATGGCTCCGACATCCAGCCCGCGTGTGGGCTGGCTGACGAGCAGAAAGGTGGGATTGCGGGATAACTCCCGCGCAAGAATCACCTTCTGCTGATTTCCCCCGGAGAGGTTTGCCGTCGTTACCTCCGTGGTCGGCGTACGGATATCGAAACTCTCGACGAGCTCCGCGGAGTGTTTCCGTATCTCCTGATAGTTGAGGTGGAATCCCCACTTGCAGAAGGGGGGACGGTCGTGGTAACCGATCATCGTGTTGTCGCTTACCTTCATCTCGAGAACCAGCCCGTGTTTGTGTCGATCGGAGGGCACGAAGGAGATGCTCCGTTCGATCATCTCCTTCGTGGAGAGCTTGGTCACGTCGTCGCCGAGGTGGGTTACCCTCCCCGATTCGATCTCTCGCAGACCCATGATGCCCTCGGCGAGCTCGGCCTGCCCATTACCGTCTACGCCGGCAATCGCAACGATCTCTCCCGCCTTTACCTCGAGGGAGAGGCCGTCTACCGCCGGATACCTCTTGTCGTTGAGCACACGGAGATCTTCGGCACTGAAGACGACGTCGCCGACCTTCTCTTTCTTCTCCTTCTCGACTCGCAGGACGACTTCGCGCCCCACCATGAGATTGGCGAGTTCCTCCTTGGAGACGTCGTTCGTAACACGTTCGCCGACGAGCTCACCGCCGCGCAGGATGTAGACACGGTTGGAGATCGCCATGACCTCCTCGAGCTTGTGCGTAATTATGATAATAGAGACACCGCTCTTGTGGAGCTCCTTGACGACCGAGAAGAGCTCATCTACCTCCTGCGGAGTGAGCACCGCAGTGGGCTCATCGAGAATGAGGACCTTGGCCTGCCTGTAGAGCGCCTTGAGTATCTCCACGCGCTGCTGTAGTCCGACCGAGAGGTTCTCTATCTTCTCGTCCGGGTCGACCTTGAGACCGTACTTCTGCGAGAGCTCCTGCACCTGTTTTCTCGCGGTCGTGTAGTCGACGGTGTTGTACTTGCCGGGCTCTGCGCCTAGGATGATGTTCTCCGTCACGGTAAGCGGATCTACGAGCATGAAGTGCTGGTGCACCATGCCGAGTCCGAGCTCGATGGCGTCTTTCGGCGAGTTGAACACCACCTCCTCGCCTTCGAGCAGTATCTTTCCCGAAGTAGGCCGGTACAGTCCGTAGAGTACGTTCATGAGGGTCGACTTTCCGGCCCCGTTCTCTCCGAGGAGCGAGAGGATCTCTCCCTGCTTGAGCGTGATACTTATGTCGTCGTTTGCCAGGACCTTGGGAAACTGTTTGACAATGTGCTGAGTCTCGAGGATCGTTTTACTCTGATCTAACCCCATACCTTACGTCCCTCTTTCCTCCGGAAAGGAGGTGAGTTTTCCCCATGTTAATTGATAGGTAATGTGGAAAATACAGTATAGGAGTTTATGTGGGTTGTCAATTGAAACACGAGAGGGTACGAGCAGCTGTGCCGAAGATCTTGAGTGGACGCCGGTCGAAGAGGAAAGCGCTGTGCCCCTCCTTCAGGTGGAAGAGGGAGCGCGTGCACCGGGAGAGCCCGGTGCACGCGCGGCATGCGTTTCGCAGGCGGGGGCGGCTTACTCGGCCGATTCTCCCTCGTCCTCGGGGAAGAGCATGATGAACTCTACCCTGCGATTCTTCCAGCGCACATCCAGGTCGTGAACCGAGACGATCGGCTCGGTACCGCCGAACGCTTCTGTCTCGATCTTTTCCGCCTGCATGCCCTGGTCGATCAGCGCATCCCTGACCGTAGCGGCCCGGCGCTCGGTGAGCGGCCGGAGAATATTCTCCTCCTCGGCCTTCTTCTTCTCGCTCACTCCACGGTAGATGTTGAGGGCATGGCCCTCGAGCAGCAGATCGAAGGAGGGATACCGCTCGTAGATATCCGTCACGTGGCGAATGGATTCCATGTTGCGGGTGGCGAACTCCTTGCCCTTCGAGTCGAGGGCGTGCTGGTAAGCACCGAATATGATGTTCGGCACGGCAATGTGGTACTGTCCGTCCTTCTTCACGAGGAATATGTCGAGGGTGAGCTCCTCGGTAAAGGTCTGCGAGTTGCCCGCCGTATCGGTGACTTCGATCTCGAGGCTGTACTTCTCTTCGCCTATCTCCGTCTTCTCCTCGTCGGTGGAGGCGCTCCAGGTGATGTCGTCGGTCGGATCGTCATCTCCGGTGTAGGTTCGTATGACCTCGCCGCGACTGTTGCGAATGTCCATGGTCCACTTCTCCACCCTCGTCACATTCTCCTCTATGTCGATACCGATAAAGACATCTCCTTCGGCCTTGCCGTTGGTTCTTGCCAGGGGATTCTTCTTCACCTTCATCGCTACACGGGGCGGCGTCACGTCGAGGAAGAAGCTCTCCGTATCGTCTTCGGCCGTCTTGCCCTTCGCATACTCAACGGTGAGCTTTCCGCTGTAGTAGCCCTCGGCGGCGGTCTGCGCCTCTCCGGTCTCGTCGGCGAGCAGGTCGCCGTCCCACTCGATCGAGCGGGGAAGAACATCGGTTCCGCTGAAGACCCTGCGTACTTCGCCGGAGGTGCTCTGCAGCTCGAGTTTCCAGCGCTGCACATCGTCGTGCTGGTTGGATTCGATGGTGAGGGGAAGGGTGTCCCGGATACCATCCTCGTTCGGCGAGAATCCCTCGCCTGCCGAAACAGCAACCGACACCGGTTCGGTGTCGACCTTGAGTGTAATCGGGGCGGGCTCCACCTCGTTACCGGCGGTGTCGGTAAACGTGCCGTTGACTGTGTAGCTGCCCTGGTCTACGAGCTCGCCGTCCTCGTTCCTGCCGTCCCAGACGATGAGGCTGGTGGTGCGCGATGAGTCGGTGGAGTAGACCACCTCTCCGTCGTCGGAAACTAAGCTTCCCTGCCAGGTCACCTTCTCGTCGGAGGTAAACTGGATGCGCGCCTCGTCCTTGCGGCCGTCACCGTCCGGTGAGAAAATGGGATTCTCCACGGCCACCTGCAGCTCGGGGTCGGTCACGTCTATGCGGAAACCCTCCTCGGTAGAGGGGTTGTTTCCGTTGAGGTACCGCACGGAGTAGGCGAAGATGAAGCGGTCCTGCGGATACGTCTTTCCGTCGGAGGTCTCGCCGTCGAGCACGACCTGCTCCGGCGGCATGCCCTCGCCTTCGGCGGTTTCGTAGACCGTGTTGTGGATGTCCCGGACGGTCCAGGACCAGCCGACGATGTCCTCCTTTACGGCCTGATCCAGATAGACGGTCGCCGTGTCTTTGTTCCCGTCGCCGTTCGGGCTGAACTCGGCCGGCTCGATCAGGACCTCGATCGGAGTGTCCTTGAGGTCGAGTTCTATCCCCTCGAGAGTTATTTCCCCTGAGGAGTTTCCGGCCCTGTCGGTGGACTGGAGGACATAGGTGTAGGTGCCGTTGGGAACCCTTTCGCCCTCGTCGTCAAGGCCCTTCCACTCGACCGTCTCCGGCGTCGGCGACCACTCGTACGTCTTTACCGCCTCGCCGTCCTCGTTGCGGAACTCTGCGGTCCAGGACTGCTCCTCGGTGGCCTGCGTGTGCGAGATGGTCACGCTGTCCTTTCTCCCGTCACCGTTCGGCGAGAATACGAAGTTGTCGGGCTCCACGATGATTGCCTCAGGGGCCTTGGTGTCCACGACGAAATCGTCGAGCTGCTGCTCCTGCTTCTTGCCGCTCGGGTCGGTGACCCAGACGGAGAGGCTGTAGACACCGTCATCGACAACTTCCTCCTCCTGGTTTTTCCCGTCCCAGGTTATGGAGCGCTCGAGGGTGAACTTCTTGTACCCGGTAAAGAGGGATCGGAGCCATCCGATATCCCGCTTCTCCTTCTCCACGATCTTCTCGACCGTCTCGCCCTCCGGCGACCGGATCTCGAGGCCGTACTCGGGAACATAACCCTCTTTACTCTTCACAAAGAGGGTGCTCTCGAACTCTATCGTCGCCTCGTCCCTTACCCCGTCGTCATTCGGCGAGACATACTGGGTGCCGGAGGTAACAGGCGGGATCGAAGGCACTTCCGGAGTGCCGCCTGCAAAGATCGGAATCGAGACTCCGAAAAGGAATACCGCGATGAAAGTCGCTGCAATAACGACTCTGACATTACTCTTTTTCATAATTCACCTCTCTATTCGGGCGTTCGAGCAGCGTAGGGGTTCATACCATACTGTAGCACCTAAGCGGTGTTGTTTCACCTCTTTTCTCGAGAAATTTCACTCCGCGAAGCCTCAATACGAGGAGGCTTCCTCCCCGCCGCTCACGATGGAGACGCCGGAGCTCGCACCTAGCCGGTTTGCACCGGCCTCGATCATCGCCACCGCATCTTCATAGGAGCGGATTCCCCCGGAGGCCTTCACGCCGATCTCCGGACCTACCGTCTTCCTCATGAGGGCGATATCCTCTGCCGTTGCACCGCCTTTGGAAAAACCGGTGGAGGTCTTCACGAAGTCTGCGCCTGCCTCCACCGCACTCTTGCATGCGGCCACCTTCTCCTCCTCGGAGAGGAGCGCCGTTTCGATGATCACCTTGAGTACTACCTTCTCTCCCGACTTGGAGCTGCCGCAGGCCTCGCGGACGCCCCTCAGGTCGCGGGTAAAGGCCTCCGTGTCGCCGGATTTCAGCATACCGATGTTCATTACCATATCGATCTCGTCGGCCCCCGCCTCTACGGCCCTGCGCGCCTCGTAGGCCTTGCTCTCGGGCTCCATTGCTCCGAGCGGAAAGCCCGCCACCACCGCCAACTTGACCCCGCTGCCTTCGAGCTGCTCCGCGCAGTGGGAAGCCCAGCAGGAGTTTACACAGACCGAGTAGAAGGAGTGCTCCCTCGCCTCGCGGCACAACTCGTCGATTTTTGCTCTATCGGCATCCGGCTTGAGCTGCGTGTGGTCGATGTACTGCGCTATGTCCTTCGGATTCATAATTTAACTCTCCTTATTATACGATTAATTGCAAAATTCTTTGTTACATCCTACGAGTCCGTTCAATCGAACATGTCCACCAGCATTCTCTGGTCGAGATCCACCTGACGCCTATTGTCCGCCAGGGTCTTCTTCATGTACTCACGGTCGAGATCCAGATCGTCGACCATCCGTATGAGCAGCTCCTCGGGAAGCAGGTTCTGCTCCGCGTAGAGGTATATGAGTGCACGCTCGGCGATACAGGCAACCTTGAGGCTGTTGAGGTTCACATGCTCCTCCGGCTTTCCCTCGAACTGGCTCTTGAGGTGGCCGTAGAGAATGGACTCCTCTTTGGCCGAGTTGAGCGCGGCGAGCTCCTTCTTCAGCGGCTCGGCATCCCCCCGCGCGGCAGCCTCCCCGAGTGGCTTGAGGGTAAAGTAGGTGTACTCCTTTCCCGGCAGGTAGTGATGCTTGTCGCAGCGCGTGCAGTAGTTCGGCTCGAAAGGATCATCCTTCTTCCGGTCACCCCCCACGATGATGAGAGGATCGAAGTAGAGGGCCGGACACTCCTCGCCGTCGACTTGGTAGTAACGATAGGTGTAGAAGGAGTCCTCGATGCAGTCCGAATGCTCGCAGTAGGCGGTGAGAGGGAACACGTCGGTGGCCGTCTCGAGCATGAGCCGCGCCGTCGGATTGAAGATGTCCCTGCGAAAATTGAGGATGAGGGCGGGAAAAACGAAGATGAGACCACGCTCCTTACTCGCGTTTCGAACCACGTACACGAGCCGTTCGTCGTAGAAGGAGGCCTCGTCGATTATCCACGTGCCCACCTCAGCGTTGTCTTTCAGCACCTGTTCGAGGCTGAAGGAGTCCTTGATGCGGGCTATGTTCTTCCCGCAGCGCTCGTAGCCGCCTCGGTAGGCGAGAGCGTCGTCGGGGTAGTCGGGAAAGCGCTGGGCATCGAGAAGGGAACGGATAAAGAAGACCCTCCGCCGGTCCGCATCACCGGTCGTGGTCCGCTCGCCGATCTTTTCGCTCTTGGTCAGGGCGACCCGTGCGTCCCTCCACACACGAGCGGAGAATTCGGTCTTGCCCGAACCCATCGGCCCTATGACGAGGATCCTCCGCGAGGGACGGGTGAAGTCGAAGTGGTTGAAGGAGTGGTGGACGGTGACGCTGGGGAATCCCAGGCTCTTCAAAAAACTGACGGTTTCCGGATTTTCATGCGTTTCGTACATCATCTCCATACTATCCTACAGCGGGCCGTTTGACTACAACGAAGTGTCTCCAATCCTTGACTCGGTAGAAATAAGCCTATAAGGTCGATCCATGATACCCCCGATACTCAATACCCTTCTTCTCGCAGCACTGCTCGCCGTGCTCCTGTTCAACATGTCGCAGCGATCCCACCTCCAGCACGGCGAGGCCAAACGCTTCGCGAGCCTCCACTTCGCCATCATCATCCTCTTCCTCTACGGGGCCGATATCGCGATCCGGCGCTGGGCGCTGCCGGCGTGGGCCATGATCGCCGCCGCCCTCACGGCCGCAGCGGCCGCCTATATCCTGCGCCGCAGACTATTCCTCTTTCGCCGTCACTGCATAGAGTGCGGGGCCACGCTCTCCTTCCGCACCACCCTCTACGTAGACGACAACCTCTGCGAAGACTGCCGCAGCGGAAGGGAGTGGCCCTACGAGAGCAGCGAGCGGTTGGACCCGAAGAGCATCCCTGCGACGGTACAGGAGGTTGACTGGGAGAGTTGGAAGCCGTCGGAGACGGCGGTGCTCTGCTACGTTATATCCGACGGACAGGTCCTCCTCATCCACAAGAAGACCGGCCTGGGCAAGGGGATGGTGAATGCGCCGGGAGGCCGGATCGAGGGAGAAGAGATAGCCGAAGAGGCTGCGGTGCGCGAGCTCGAGGAAGAGGTGGGGATCACACCGAAAGATCTCTACGAGGTAGCCGAACTCTCCTTTATTTTTACCAACGGCTTCTCGCTCAGCGGGACCGTCTTCTTCGCAGACTCCTACACCGGTGAGCCGAAAGAAACGGACGAGGCCGACCCGTTCTGGGTGGCATTGGCGGACATTCCCTACGAAAACATGTGGGCCGACGACAAGGTCTGGCTGCCGAAAGCTCTCGCCGGCTACCACGTTACCGGACGCTTCATCTTCCGAGACGAGGAGATGCTGAGCAAACGGGTGGACACACGCCTACGAAAAGATCCGTCCCAGCCGAGAGGCGAGGCGAAGAGCTCCGCTTCTTGAAAGACTTCTTGAAAGGAACGAAGACTTCATACTACACTTATCTAATCGACTGAGCCGAGCGAGGCCTATGTCCGGAACTGAGGAGAGCGAGATACTCCGGAAGGAGAACATACGACTCAAAGAGGAGAACACCCGGTATCGGTCGGTGATGGAAAACCTTTCCATTCACGAGCGGATGTTCCACACCCTCTTCGAGTCGGGCCACGATGCGGTGCTGCTGCTCGAGGGACAGGTCATCCGCGACTGCAACATGCGTTCGGTGGAGGTCTTTCAGTTCCGCCAGGATGAGCTGCTCGGCATGAACATCCTCTCGCTCTCTCCCCACACATCCGAAAACGGTCAATCCAAGGAACGGTTGGTCGAGCTCTTCGAAGAGACGAAATCGACGGGCACCCACTTCTTCGAGTGGACGTTCAGGAGAAAGAGCGGAGACGCCTTTCCCGCCGAGGTGAGCATGGGCTCCTTCTCCATGGACGACGACCGCTACTACCTCGTCAGCATCCGCGACATAACCCTGCGAAAGAGCATCGAGAAAGACCTGCGCACCCGCACAGCCCAGCTGCAGTCCACCCTCGAGAGCCTTCCCTTCGACTTCTGGATCAACGACACACAGAACCACACGCTGCTGCAGAACAGCTACAGCAAGGAGCTCTGGGGAGATACTCACGGCAAGCACATGGAAGCGGTCACCGAAGACGAGAGCATCAAAATTAATTGGAGGGACAGCAACACCCGCGCGCTCAGGGGAGAGATAGTAGAGCAAGAACAGACCTATCGGTTAGAGGGACACGATCACATCTTCCGCAACATCGTCGCCCCGATACGGGACAGCGGCAAGGTAATCGGGATACTCGGCCTCAACATAGAGGTAACCGACTACAAGCAGACCCAAGATCGTCTGCGAAAGACGCTCAGGGAGCGGGAGATACTCCTGCGGGAGATCCACCACCGCGTAAAGAACAATCTGCAGATCATCGTCAGCATGATCAACCTGCAGAAGAACTCGCTGCCGGAGGGCGAAGGATCCGCGCTCATGGAGATCGAGAACCGGATCAGCTCCATGGCGCTGATTCACGATCAGCTCTACAACTCGGAGAACCTCGAGACCATCCACATGCCCGATTACATCGAGAGACTCGCCGACTCCATCCTCTCGACCTTCGACCTGCATCGGGTAGGGCCGAAACTCGAATTCGATATCGCGGACATCTCTCTCCACCTCGACATCGCCATTCCCCTCGGCATCATCACCAACGAGCTGGTGACGAACAGCATCAAACACGCATTCGCAGACAGAGAGTGGGGCATCATAGGAGTCCGCCTCTCCATGGAGGAGGATTCACGAGAAAAGGCGTTCAGACTCGAAATCTACGACAACGGGAGGGGGATGGAGACGGGCGGAAACAGATCTTCGAGTGATAGCGGACTGGGAATAACCCTGGTTGAACAACTCATTCACCAGATATACGGAGACGTGGAGTATTCCACCGAGGCTGGCTTTGCGACCATAATTACATTCGGAAAGCCTCATTGAGAGGAGTGCAGGTGGGTGAATCGGGGACAGGTATGTATCACTTCATTACACATCTGATGCTCGTCGGGGCTACTCTGTTCTGGGGCCTGAACCCGATGTTGATGAAGCTCGGGCTGCAGGAGCTCAGTCCTCTCCACTTCAATCTCTTCCGTCTCATCGTCGCCCTCATCTTCACCATGATGATAATGGTGATGAGCCGGAGTTTCGTCCCCCTACGGAGGAGAGACCTCCCGCATATTCTGTGCTTGTCGTTGTTCGGCTTCTTCGTTTTTCAGATGAGCTACACCTATGGGGTCGACTACACCTCTGCGAGTGTTGCGGCGATCCTCCTCGGTCTCCTGCCGATCAGCGTGGTACTGCACAACAGAATAATCGGCAACCGCGACATCACACTGCTGAAAGCAATAGGCATAGGTGCCACCCTTATCGGCGTAATCTGTATCGCCGCAGGCAGGTACGACGGTATATCTCTCGAAAACACCTATGTGAGCGGTGTTCTTCTCTTCTGTATCGCCGAGCTCGCCTATGGCGGCTACACGGTCTTCGTCAAACCGCTGACGGCCCGCTATCCCATCAGCGAGATAATCGCAGTGGTAATCGCTGTAAGCATTCTCCTGTTCTTTCTCTTTTCCATTCCCACCCTCGAGGAGCTCGAGCTCTCCTCGCTTTCAGCTTCGACCTACCTCTCCGTAACGATTTCGGGCATCACGGCGCTCTCGGCGGGAAATATACTGTGGAGCTCCGGAATCAAGCGCATAGGCAGCGTGAATACCTCCGTCTACGGAAACCTTCCCCCCGTATTCGGCGTCGCGGCGGGGGTTATATTACTGAGCGAGAGTCTGACACTCCTCCAGATTCTCGGTGCAATTGCCATAGTAACGGGCGTCTTCCTGGTCAACTCCAGGTCGGCTCGGAAG